>NZ_JACAQC010000005.1:0-372212 GCF_013385345.1 Pseudomonas sp. I8001 | reverse complement strand
CGACTGGCCACTGCTCAACGCCTTGCTCAACACCGCCAGCGGCGCGACCTGGGTTTCGTTGCACCACGGCGGCGGCGTCGGCATGGGCTTCTCCCAGCACTCGGGCATGGTGATTGTCTGTGACGGTACCGACGAAGCCGCCGAGCGTATCGCGCGCGTGCTGCACAACGACCCGGCGACCGGCGTGATGCGTCATGCGGATGCGGGCTACCAGATCGCCATCGACTGCGCCAAAGAGCAGGGCCTCAATCTCCCGATGATCAAATAACTAATGTGGGAGCGGGCTTGCTCGCGAATGCGGTGTATCAGTCACTGAAGTCGTTAGCTGACCCATCGCTTTCGCGAGCAAGCCCGCTCCCACATGTGATCTGCGTTTCACCCAAAAACAATCCATCAGAGGTTGAACATAAATGGCAGTAAAAGACGCTCGTGCAAGCACCACCCCGTTGATCGAAAGGCGTTCGATCGACTACATCCCGGAAGCGGAAAGACACGGCCGTCTATTGAGTCAGTTCACCCTGTGGTTGGGTGCCAACCTGCAAATCACTGCGATTGTCACCGGGGCCCTGGCCGTGGTGCTGGGCGGTGATGTGTTCTGGTCGTTGATCGGTCTGTTGATCGGTCAACTGCTGGGCGGTGGCGTCATGGCCCTGCATGCGGCGCAAGGCCCGCAACTGGGCTTGCCGCAGATGATCTCCAGCCGCGTGCAGTTCGGCGTGTATGGCGCGGTGATTCCACTGGTGCTGGTGTGCCTGATGTACATCGGTTTTTCCGCCAGCGGCTCATTGCTGGCGGGGCAGGCGGTGGCGCAGTTGCTTCACGTTGAAGACTGGGTCGGCATCGTATTGTTCGCGGGGCTGATCATGGTGTTTACGATCTTCGGCTACCGGGTGATCCACGGCATCGGTCGCATCGCCAGCGTGCTGGGGGTGGTTGCCTTCGTGTACCTGTTCTACAGGCTGCTGGCCGGTAACGACATCGGTGCGTTGCTGGGCAACAAGCATTTTTCCCTCAGCAGTTTCCTGCTGGCGATTTCCCTCTCGGCGTCCTGGCAGATTGCGTTCGGCCCGTATGTGGCGGACTACTCGCGCTACTTGCCGCGCAGCACGCAGGGCTCGAAAACCTTCTGGGCCGTGGGCCTCGGTTCGGTGATCGGCGCGCAGGCTTCGATGGTGTTCGGTGTGTTTGCGGCAGCCCTGGCAGGCTCGCAATTCGCTCACCACGAAGTGTCGTTTATCGTCGGCCTGGGCGGCACCGGGATCGTCGCGGCGCTGCTGTATTTCAGCATCGCCTTCGGCAAGGTCACCGTCACCACCCTCAACGCCTACGGCAGCTTCATGTCGATCGCGACAATCATCAGTGGTTTCCGTGGCAGCCGGCATATCGGCAGTGGCACGCGGCTGTTGTACATCTTCGTGATGGTGTCGATTGCCGCCGCGCTGGCGTTGCTGGGCAAGGACTCGTTCCTCAAGGATTTCTCCGCGTTCATCCTGTTCCTGCTGGCGTTTTTCACGCCCTGGAGTGCGATCAACCTGGTGGACTTCTACTGCATCACCAAAGAGCGCTATGACATCCCGGCCCTGTCCAACCCCAACGGTCGCTACGGTCGCTGGAACCTGATGGGCATCAGCATCTACGTGTTCGGCGTGCTGATTCAGATGCCGTTCATCTCGACGCATTTCTACACCGGCCCACTGGTCGCGAGCCTGGGCGACACCGATATCTCGTGGATCATCGGGCTGGTGGTGCCGGCGGCGTTGTACTACTGGGCTGCGAAAAAATGGCACAGCCCGATTCCTGAGCGCCTCGTGCTGCCCGATGTGCAGGGCGCCGCTGCTCAACCTGCTTAACCAGAACCCGGTACGCATGACAAACAGCGAATTGAAACAGCAAAACTGGCGAAAACTTTCCTCAAGGGACATCCTGAACTCTGGCACGCATGGTGAGCGACAACGCAGCCAAGAAAATCGACGCGGCCTTGTAGGTTGAGCGTTTCCGGTTGCCGCCACAGGCAACCGGGCGTCCGGCCACAATCCACTGGATCGAGAGCACACTATGTTTCCTGAGAGTTTTACGTTTTCCATCGCCGACTGGGTCAACAGTTGGGTCGATGCGCTGGTGACCAACTACGGCGATGTGTTCCGGCACATCTCCGATACGTTGCTGTGGGCCATCGTTAACCTGGAAGGTTTGCTGCGCGCAGCGCCCTGGTGGTTGATGTTGCTGATTGTCGGCGGTATTGCCTGGCATGCCACTCGCAAGTGGTTCACCACCGTCGTGATCGTCGGCCTGCTGTTTCTGGTGGGCGCGGTCGGGCTGTGGGACAAGCTGATGCAAACCCTGGCGCTGATGATGGTGGCCACGGTGATCTCGGTGCTGATCGGCATTCCCCTGGGGATTCTGTCGGCCCGCAGCAACCGCCTGCGTTCGGTGCTGATGCCGCTGCTGGACATCATGCAGACCATGCCCAGCTTCGTGTACCTGATCCCGGTGTTGATGCTGTTCGGCCTGGGCAAGGTCCCGGCGATTTTCGCCACGGTGATCTACGCCGCACCGCCGCTGATTCGTCTCACCGACCTGGGCATTCGCCAGGTGGACGGTGAAGTCATGGAAGCGATCAACGCCTTCGGTGCCAACCGCTGGCAGCAACTGTTCGGCGTGCAACTGCCGCTGGCCCTGCCGAGCATCATGGCCGGGATCAACCAGACCACCATGATGGCCCTGTCGATGGTGGTGATCGCCTCGATGATCGGCGCCCGTGGCCTGGGTGAAGATGTACTGGTGGGCATCCAGACCCTCAACGTTGGACGCGGCCTTGAAGCCGGTCTGGCGATCGTGATTCTTGCCGTGGTCATCGACCGCATTACGCAAGCCTATGGTCGTCCACGGCATGAGGCGAGCAAATGACTACTGTCAGCAAAATTGAAGTCAAAAACGTATTCAAGATTTTCGGCAACCGCTCCAAGGATGCACTGGCGTTGATTGGCCAGGGCAAGAGCAAGGACGAGGTGCTGGCCGAGACCGGTTGCGTGGTGGGCGTGAACGACCTGTCCCTGAGCGTCGACACCGGTGAAATCTTCGTGATCATGGGGCTGTCGGGTTCCGGCAAGTCGACCCTGGTGCGTCACTTCAACCGGCTGATCGACCCTACCAGCGGTGCGATCCTGGTGGACGGTGAAGACATCCTGCAACTGGACATGGAAGCCTTGCGCCAATTCCGCCGGCACAAGATCAGCATGGTGTTCCAGAGCTTTGGCCTGCTGCCTCACAAGAGTGTGCTGGACAACGTTGCCTACGGCCTGAAAGTGCGTGGCGAAACCAGGCAAGTGTGCGCCGAGCGTGCGCTGCACTGGATCGAAACCGTGGGCCTCAAGGGCTATGAAAACAAATACCCGCATCAACTTTCCGGCGGCATGCGTCAGCGTGTAGGCCTGGCCCGGGCGCTGGCGGCCGACACCGACATCATCCTGATGGACGAGGCGTTCAGTGCGCTCGACCCGCTGATCCGTGCCGAGATGCAAGACCAGTTATTGGAGCTGCAAAAGACCCTGCACAAGACGATCGTGTTCATTACCCACGACCTCGATGAGGCGGTGCGCATCGGCAACCGCATTGCGATCCTCAAGGACGGCAAGCTGATCCAGGTCGGCACGCCCCGCGAGATTTTGCATTCACCGGCGGATGAGTACGTGAACCGGTTTGTCCAGCGGCGGGTGGCGGTGGTTTGATCCGATATTTGTGGTGGGTTGGCTGAGGCTATCGCAGGCAAGCCAGCTCCCACATTTGGAATGCGTTTCCCCTGTGGAAGCTGGCTCGCTTGCGATGAGGCCAGTGAAGCTGCACAACAATTGCGAATTTCATGAAGAGGTCAACGATGTCCCAGGCTGAAAAAATCATCATCGCCGACGCCCCGATGCGTTGGCAGGACGTGGTCGCCGTGGCTCGCCACGGTGCGATCCTCGAACTCTCGGGCCAGGCCTGGGCTCGCATCGACAATGCACAGGCCATCGTCCAGCGCATCGTCACCAGCGGCGAGCGCGCCTACGGCATCAACACCGGCCTGGGTGCCTTGTGCAACGTGTCGCTCAAGGACGAACAACTGAGCCGGCTGTCGCGCAATACCCTGCTCAGCCATGCCTGCGGCGTCGGTGCGCCACTGAGTGTGGAGCAAACCCGCGCGATCATTTGTGCGGCGATCATTAACTACAGCCACGGCAAATCCGGCTTGCATCCGCAGGTGGTGCATTCGCTGCTGGGGCTGCTCAACCATGGCATCACGCCGCAAGTGCCGTCCCAGGGGTCCGTGGGTTACCTGACCCACATGGCGCACATTGGCGTCGCCTTGCTCGGCGTCGGCGACGTCAGCTATCGGGGCCGTATCGTTCCCGCACACCAGGCGCTGGCTGAAGAAGGTTTGCAGCCGGTAGTGCTCGGTGCCAAGGACGGGCTGTGCCTGGTCAACGGCACGCCGTGCATGACCGGCCTCAGCAGCCTGGCCCTGGCCGATGCGCACCGCCTGCTGCAATGGGCCGACGTGATCGGTGCCATGAGCTTCGAAGGCCAGCGCGGCCAGATCGACGCCTTCGACGAAGAAATCATCGCGCTCAAGCCGCACCCTGGCATGCAGCAAGTGGGCATCAACCTGCGCGCGTTGCTGGACGGCAGCGAAGTGATCGCCAGCAGCAAAGGCATTCGCACCCAGGACGCCCTGAGCATCCGTTCGATTCCCCAGGTGCACGGCGCGGCCCGCGACCAACTGGAACACGCCACCCGGCAGATCGAAACCGAACTCAACGGCGCCACCGATAACCCGCTGGTGCTCGGCACGCCAGACAACTACCGCGTGGTGTCCCAGGCCAATCCCCACGGGCAGTCCGTGGCCCTGGCGGCAGACATGCTGGCCATCGCCATGGCCGAAATCGGCTCCATCGCCGAGCGTCGCCTGGACCGTCTGATCAACCCGCACGTCAGTGGTTTGCCGGCGTTCCTGGTAAGCAACCCCGGGGTCAACTCCGGGATGATGATCGTGCAGTACGTCGCCGCCTCGCTGTGCGGGCAAAACCGCCAGTTGGCGCAACCGGCGGTGCTCGACAACTTCGTCACCTCGGGCCTGCAGGAAGACCACCTGAGCATGGGCACCAACGCCGCGCTGAAGCTGTATTCGGTGCTGGAAAACGTCACCCAGATCCTCGCCATCGAGTACTTGCTGGCGGCCCAGGCGTTCGAGTTCCTCCAGGAGCAACGCTTCGGCGCCGGCACCGATGCCGCCTGGCGTTTGCTGCGCGAACACGTCCCGGCCTACGACCAGGACCGCTGGCTGGCGCCAGACATCGCAGCCACCGCCGCGTTGCTCAAGGACGCCGATTTACTGCAACGCACGCTACCGAATTTGCACTGACCTTTTCCCAACAATAACCAGCGTGCCAAGCCGACTGATCCTCTAAAAGAGCACAGCGGCGGATAACGGAAGCATCCGGAGCGACTGGTAGTTAACAACACTCTCAAAAGGAGCATGAATGTGACTGCGCTAAACCTGATTCCAGGCCAACTGAGCCTTGCCCAACTGCGGGCCATCTACCAGCAGCCGGTAACCCTCAGTCTGGATGACAGCGCCTCGGCCCAGATCGAAGCCAGTGTCGCCTGTGTGGAACAGATTCTCGCCGAGAACCGCACCGCCTACGGCATCAACACCGGTTTCGGCCTGCTGGCCTCGACCCGCATTGCCAGCGAAGACCTGGAAAACCTCCAGCGTTCCCTGGTGCTGTCCCACGCCGCCGGCGTCGGTGAGCCCATCAGCGATGCGCTGGTACGGCTGGTCATGGTGCTCAAGGTCAACAGCCTGAGCCGGGGTTTTTCCGGGATTCGCCGGCAGGTGATCGACGCGCTGATCGCCCTGATCAATGCCGAGGTCTACCCGCATATTCCGCTGAAAGGTTCGGTGGGCGCCTCCGGTGACCTGGCGCCATTGGCCCACATGTCGCTGGTGCTGCTGGGCGAAGGCAAGGCCCGCTACAAAGGCGAATGGCTGGAAGCTACCGAAGCGCTGAAAGTTGCCGGCCTGACGCCGCTGACCCTGGCGGCCAAGGAAGGCCTGGCGCTGCTCAACGGCACCCAGGTTTCCACCGCTTATGCATTGCGTGGGCTGTTCGAGGGCGAAGATCTGTTCGCCGGTGCCCTGGCCTGTGGCGCCCTGACGGTGGAAGCCGTGCTGGGTTCGCGCTCGCCGTTCGACGCACGCATTCACGCTGCCCGGGGCCAACGCGGCCAGATCGACTCTGCGGCCGCTTATCGCGCCCTGCTGGGTGAAAGCAGCGAAGTGTCGCAATCCCACGAGAACTGCGACAAGGTCCAGGACCCGTACTCCCTGCGTTGCCAGCCACAAGTCATGGGCGCCTGCCTGACCCAGTTCCGCCAGGCGGCCGAAGTGCTGGTGGTGGAAGCCAACGCCGTGTCGGATAACCCACTGGTGTTCGCGGCTGAAGGTGACGTGATTTCCGGTGGCAACTTCCACGCCGAACCGGTGGCCATGGCGGCGGATAACATGGCGCTGGCCATCGCGGAAATCGGCTCCCTGAGCGAGCGTCGCATCTCGTTGATGATGGACAAGCACATGTCGCAACTGCCGCCATTCCTGGTGGGTAATGGCGGTGTGAACTCCGGCTTCATGATCGCCCAGGTGACGGCGGCGGCATTGGCCAGCGAGAACAAGGCACTGGCGCATCCCCATAGCGTCGACAGCCTGCCGACGTCAGCCAACCAGGAAGACCACGTGTCGATGGCCCCGGCGGCGGGCAAGCGCCTGTGGGAAATGGCCGAGAACACCCGCGGTGTGCTGGCGGTGGAATGGTTGGCGGCTTGCCAGGGCCTGGACCTGCGCAATGGCTTGAAAACCTCGCCGGCGCTGGAAAAGGCGCGCGGGATCCTGCGCAGCAAAGTCGCGTTTTATGAGAAGGACCGCTTCTTTGCGCCGGACATCAATGCCGCCAGTGAGCTGCTGGCAACGCGTTGCCTGAACGAGCTGGTGCCGGCGAAGTTGTTGCCGAGCTTGTAAGAGCGACACCGATCCAGTGTGGGAGCTGTCGAGCCCCGGCGAGGCTGCGATGGCGCCGGAACAGGCAACACTTTCGTAGCCTGACCCACCGCTATCGCAGCCTCGCTGGGGCTCGACAGCTCCCACATTTGATCTTCTACAGATTCGAATTTTCTCAGGATAAAAATAATTAAGGACGAGAAATGCACCAGCAAGAAAAGACGTTAAAACGCGGGCTCTCCGCCCGACATATTCGCTTCATGGCCCTCGGTTCCGCGATCGGTACCGGGCTGTTCTACGGCTCTGCCTCCGCCATCCAGATGGCCGGCCCGGCCGTGCTCCTGGCCTACCTGATCGGTGGCGCCGCGGTGTTCATGGTCATGCGCGCCCTCGGCGAAATGGCCGTGCATAACCCGGTGTCCGGCTCCTTCGGCCAGTACGCCAGTACCTACCTGGGCCCGATGGCCGGCTTTATCCTCGGCTGGACCTACGCCTTTGAAATGATCATCGTCTGCCTCGCCGACGTCACCGCCTTCGGCATCTACATGGGCTTCTGGTTTCCCGAAGTCGCGCGCTGGGTCTGGGTGCTGGGCATCGTGTTGCTGATCGGCGGCCTGAACCTGTGCAACGTCAAAGTCTTTGGCGAAATGGAGTTCTGGCTGTCGCTGCTCAAGGTCGGTGCCATCGTCGCAATGATCCTCGGCGGCTTCGGCATCATGCTTTTCGGCATTCACTCGGCGGGCGAAGCACCCGCTACCGGCCTCAGCAACCTGTGGGCCCACGGCGGCTTCATGCCGAACGGCGTGGGTGGCTTGATCGCGTCCTTCGCGGTGGTGATGTTTGCGTTTGGCGGCATCGAAATCATCGGCATCACCGCCGGCGAAGCCAAGGACCCGCAGCGGGTGATCCCCAAGGCAATCAACGCCGTGCCGCTGCGTATCCTGCTGTTCTACGTGCTGACGTTGTTTGTGCTGATGGCGATCTACCCGTGGCCGCAGATCGGCAGCCAGGGCAGCCCGTTCGTGCAGATCTTCAGCAACCTGGGGATAGGCTCGGCGGCGACCATCCTTAACATTGTGGTGATCTCGGCCGCCGTCTCGGCCATCAACAGCGACATTTTCGGCGCCGGTCGCATGATGTATGGCCTGGCCCAGCAAGGGCAGGCGCCCAAGGGCTTTGCCCAACTGTCGAGCCAGGGGGTGCCGTGGATGACCGTAGTGGTGATGGGCGCCGCGTTGCTCGGCGGTGTGGTGCTCAATTACCTGATCCCGGAAAACGTGTTCCTGGTCATCGCCTCGATTGCGACCTTCGCCACGGTGTGGGTATGGCTGATGATCCTGGTCACCCAGGTGGCCATGCGTCGCTCGATGACCAGGGAACAGATTGCCGAGCTGAAATTCCCGGTGCCGTTCTGGCCCTACGCGCCAGCGGCCGCCATCGTGTTCATGCTGTTCATCTTCGGCGTGCTGGGTTACTTCCCGGACACCCAGGCCGCTCTTATGGTCGGCGCCGTGTGGATCGTCTTGCTGATCGTCGCCTATCTGCTGTGGGTCAAGCCCGCCGCCGGGCAAACGGCCAAGGTTCACTACGACCCGGCTTTGTCTCATCGATAACCTAATGGAGGCGTTGATGAAAACGCTTTGGCAACACTGCCACGTTGCAACCATGGCCCAGGGCAACTACTCGATCATCGAGGACGCCGCCATTGTTACCTCGGGCACGCTCATCGAGTGGATCGGCCCGCGCGCCGATCTGCCGGATGCGAACTACGCAACCACCCATGACCTGCAAGGGGCGTGGGTCACGCCCGGGCTGATCGACTGCCACACCCACACGGTGTTCGGCGGCAATCGCAGCGGCGAGTTCGAGCAGCGGCTGCAAGGCGTGAGCTACGCCGAGATCGCAGCGGCCGGTGGCGGTATTGCCAGCACCGTGCGCGCCACGCGTGCGGCGAGCGAAGATGAACTGTTTGCCAGCGGCCACAAGCGCCTGCGCAGTTTGCTGCGCGACGGTGTAACCACCGTCGAGATCAAGTCCGGCTACGGCCTGGACCTGGCCAGCGAGCGCAAGATCCTGCGGGTGATCCGTCGCCTCGGCGCCGAGTTGCCGGTCAGTGTGCGCAGCACCTGCCTGGCGGCGCATGCGTTGCCGCCGGAGTATGTGGACCGGGCCGATGCCTACATCGAACACATCTGCACCGAAATGCTCCCGGCGCTGGCAGCGGAAGGCCTGGTGGACGCGGTCGACGCCTTCTGTGAGTACCTGGCGTTCTCGCCGGAGCAGGTGGAGCGCGTGTTCATCGCCGCCCGGAAACTTGGCTTGCCGGTAAAACTGCACGCCGAACAGTTGTCGTCCCTGCATGGCTCCAGCCTGGCGGCGCGTTACCAGGCGCTGTCGGCGGACCACCTGGAATTCATGACCGAGGAAGACGCCATCGCCATGGCCGCTTCCGGCACCGTCGCGGTGCTGCTGCCGGGCGCGTTCTACTTCCTGCGGGAAACCCAGTTGCCGCCGATGGATGCCCTGCGCAAGCACGGCGTGAAGATCGCGATCGCCAGCGACCTCAACCCGGGCACCTCGCCGGCGTTGTCGGTGCGCCTGATGCTGAACATGGCCTGCACCCTGTTCCGCATGACCCCGGAAGAAGCCCTGGCCGGCGCCACGCAACACGCGGCCACCGCCCTGGGCCTGGGCAACAGCCATGGCTCGCTGGAAGTGGGCAAGGTCGCGGATTTTGTCGCCTGGCAGATTGATCGTCCCGCCGACCTGGCCTACTGGCTGGGTGGCGAGCTGGATAAACGCGTCGTGCGCCACGGCGTCGAAGTCACCGTTTAAGGAGTACCGCTGTGGATAAGGTTCTGAACTTCAAACAAGGCCGTGTGCCGCTGCTGATCAGCATGCCCCACGCGGGCCTGCGCCTGACGCCGGCCGTGCAAGCCGGGCTGATCCCCGAGGCGCAAAGCCTGCCGGACACCGACTGGCACATTCCCACGCTGTATGACTTCGCCGAAGCGCTGGGCGCCAGCACTCTGGCGGCGGAGTATTCGCGCTTTGTCATCGACCTGAACCGGCCTTCAGACGACAAGCCGCTGTACGTTGGCGCAACCACCGGCCTGTACCCGGCGACACTGTTTGACGGTGTGCCGCTGTTCCGCGAAGGCCTGGAACCGTCCAAGGCCGAGCGCGCCACGTACCTGGAGCAGGTGTGGACGCCGTATCACCGCACCCTGCAAAACGAACTGGCCCGGCTCAAGGCCGAGTTCGGTTATGCGCTGCTGTTTGATGCGCACTCGATCCGCTCGGTGATCCCGCACCTGTTCGAAGGCAAGCTGCCGGACTTCAACCTCGGCACCTTCAACGGCGCGGCCTGCGATCCGCAGCTGGCCAGCGAACTGGAAGCCATCTGTGCCGGCCACCCGCAGTACAGCCATGTGCTCAACGGGCGCTTCAAGGGCGGGCATATCACCCGTCACTACGGCAACCCGGCCGAGAACATCCACGCCGTGCAGCTGGAGTTGGGGCAGTGCACCTACATGGAAGAGTTTGAGCCCTTCCGTTATCGCGCCGACCTGGCCGAGCCGACGCGGGTGGTGTTGAAGGAACTGCTGGAAGGGTTCCTGGCGTGGGGCAAGCGGCATTACTCCTGAGTGGCGTCGCTGCTGAGATAGCCTTCGCGAGCAAGCCCGCTCCCACATTCGACCGTGTTTCTTCAGGAGGAACACGGTCGAATGTGGGAGCGGGCTTGCTCGCGAAGAGGCCCTCAACAGCAACACACCTCCCAAGTCGTCTGTGTGCAAATCCCTGTCGCCACAGTTCGCTTTGATCAAGGTCTCGCTGGGTAAGGTGTTGGGCACGGCGCGTCAGACGCCACTCCCACAATAAAAACTGCCGAGTGAGACCGCATCGATGAAAAGACTGTTCAACCGTTGTCTGTTGATTCTCACCGGCGCCGCACTCTTGAGCGCCAACGCGATGGCTGCCGACCCGGCCTCGTGCAAGGTCGTGCGCATGGGCGTGGTCAGCTGGACCGACGTGATCGCCACCAGCGGCATGGCCGACGTGCTGCTCAATGGCCTGGGCTATGACAGCAAGCAAACCAGCGCTGTGCAGCAAATCATCTTTGCCGGCATCCGCGACAAACGCCTGGATATCTTCCTCGGCTACTGGAAACCGGCGATGGACAACAACATCGCGCCATTCCTCGCGGCCAAGCAGGTCAAGGTGTTCGACAAGCCGAGCCTGTCCGACGCCCAGGCGACGCTGGCGGTGCCGCAGTACGTTGCCGACGCCGGCTTGAAAACCTTTGCCGACATTGCCCGCTTCAAGGACAAGCTGGGCGGCAAGATCTATGGCATCGAGCCGGGCAGCGGTGCCAATACCGATATCCAGAAAATGATCGACAGCAATCGCTTTGGCCTCGGCGGCTTCAAGCTGGTGGCGTCCGGCGAGGCAGGCATGCTGGCGGCGGTGCAGCGGGCAGTGAATCGCAAGGAGTTCGTGGTGTTTGTCGGCTGGACCCCACACCCGATGAACATCAACATGAAAATGGCGTACCTGACCGGCAGTGAAGATGTGTTCGGTGCCAACGAAGGCATGGCCACGGTCTCCACGGTGACGGCGCCGGATTACGCCGAACGTTGCCCCAACGTGACACGCCTGCTGGAAAACCTGACCTACACCGCGGCCCAGGAAAGCCAGTTGATGGTGCCGATCATGGACCGCAAGACGCCGCAGGATGTGGCCAGACAGTGGTTGCGCGACAATCCCGAGGACTTGCAGCGCTGGCTGGCGGGCGTGACGACCCTGGATGGCAAGGACGGCGTGGCGGCGGTGCAGGCCAGCCTCAAGCCCTGAGCAAATGAAGATCAAAATGTGGGAGCGGGCTTGCTCGCGAATGCGGTGGGCCAGCCACACAAGTATTGACTGATAGACCGCATTCGCGAGCAAGCCCGCTCCCACATTGCATTCGTGGCGGCTGTTAAATCCTTATCTTCAGGACGATCCTTCGATGTCCCATTACCCGATTTCCGCGCAGATGTGCGCCTTCGTCGAAAAAACCGAATCCTTCACCAGCGACGACACATCGCTGGCCGGATTGCGCCGAGGCTACGACCGCATGTGCCAGGCGTTCACCCCGGCGCGGCCCGAAGGGTTACAGGTGTCAGACGTTTCCCTGGGTGGCGTGGGCGTACGCATTTATCAACCGGCGACGCCAACCCCTGATAGCGGCTGGCCATGCATCCTTTATATGCACGGTGGCGGCTGGGTGGTCGGCGGCCTGGATTCCCATGACTTCATGTGTGCTGAACTGGCCGACTCACTGCAAGTGCTGGTCATCGCCATCGATTACCGCCTGGCACCCGAACACCCGTTTCCGGCCGCCTTTGAGGATTGCCGTGCGGTGTGGCAGGCGATCCAGGTGGGCGAAGCGCCCCAGCCGATCAACCTTCAGCGTCTGGTGGTGGCCGGTGACAGCGCCGGCGGTAACCTGGCGGCGGCCCTGTGCCTGGGCCTGCGGGATGACCATCAGCCGCAGCCCCTGGCGCAAGTCCTGATCTACCCCGGCCTGGGCGGCCCCGCCGACCTGCCGTCCCGCCGCGATTGCGTCGACGCGCCGCTGCTCAGTACCGCCGACACCGAGTGCTACCTCGCCCTTTACCTGCGTGGGCCGGACAAGCCGTCGCCCTACGCCATGCCATTGCTGGCCGTGGATTTCAGCGGGTTGCCGCAGGCTTTGATCGCTGTCGCCCAGTTCGACCCGTTGCGGGACGACGGCATGCTCTACGCCGAACGCCTGCAAGGCGCCGGGGTGGCGGCCACGCTGTATCCCGGCAAAGGCCTGGTTCACGGCTGCCTGCGGGCCCGGGGCCAGGTGTTGGAGGTCGACCGGCTGTACGTTTATCTGCTGGACTACCTGCGTGGTGTTCTGCTGACACAGGTCTAGGTCCACGAGGACATGCTCATTGCACAATTCGGGTTTATGATGCCAGACGGCAAAATAATAGACGTCCCCCCAGGGATGAACTCGACCCCTTACGGAGCGCGCAATGCAGACTTTGTACCCGCAGATCAAACCCTACGCCCGGCACGATCTGGCCGTCGATGAAACCCACGTCCTGTACGTCGACGAAAGCGGTTCCCCGGAAGGCTTGCCCGTTGTGTTCATCCATGGCGGCCCCGGCGCCGGGTGTGATGCCAATAGCCGCTGCTATTTCGATCCTAATCTGTACCGAATTGTTACTTTTGATCAGCGTGGCTGCGGGCGCTCCACCCCACGGGCCAGCCTGGAAAACAACACCACCTGGGACCTGGTGGCCGACCTTGAGCGGATTCGCGAACACCTGGGCATCGAAAAATGGGTGCTGTTCGGCGGTTCCTGGGGCTCGACCCTGGCCCTGGCCTACGCGCAAACCCACCCGGAGCGTGTGCACGGCCTGATCGTGCGGGGCATTTTCCTGGCCCGCCCCCAGGACATTCAGTGGTTCTACCAGGCTGGCGCCAGCCGGCTGTTCCCCGATTACTGGCAGGACTACCTGGCGCCTATCCCGGCGGAGGAGCGGCACGACCTGCTCAGCGCCTACCACAAGCGCCTGACCGGCAACGACCAGATCGCCCAGATGCACGCCGCCAAGGCCTGGTCCACGTGGGAAGGGCGCATGTTGGGCCTGTGCCCGAACCCGCAATTGATCGAGCGTTTCTCCGAACCCCAGCGCGCCCTGTCGATTGCCCGTATCGAATGCCATTACTTCACCAATAACTCGTTCCTTGAACCTGACCAGTTGATCCGCGACATGCACAAGATCGCCCACCTGCCTGGCGTAATCGTGCATGGCCGCTACGATATGATCTGCCCGCTGGACAATGCCTGGGAGCTGCATCAGGCCTGGCCCAACAGTGAGCTGCAGATCATCCGCGAGGCCGGCCATGCGGCTTCCGAACCCGGAATCACCGATGCGCTGGTGCGTGCGGCGAGTGAAATGGCACGGCGCCTGCTTGATTTGCCGCCTGAAGAAGCATGAAGGGGCTTTTGCAACGGGTGCGCGGCGCCCGGGTCGAGGTAGAAGGGCAGGTGGTCGGGGCGATAGACCAGGGTTTGCTGGTGCTGGTGGCTGTCGAGCCTTCGGATACGCAAGCCAGCGCCGACAAGCTGCTGCATAAGCTGCTTAACTATCGGGTGTTCAGCGACGACGAGGGCAAGATGAACCTGTCCTTGAAAGACATTGGCGGCGGTTTGCTGCTGGTGTCGCAGTTCACCCTGGCGGCAGACACCAAGAGTGGGCTGAGGCCGAGCTTCTCCACGGCGGCACCGCCGGCGTTGGGCGAGGCGCTTTTCGACTATCTGCTGTTACAAGCGCAACAATTGCATGGCACGGTAGCGGCAGGGCGTTTTGGCGCTGATATGCAGGTGCATTTGGTCAATGATGGGCCGGTCACCTTCCTGTTACAGACGTGAATGTACTGAAAACGACTTGTGATGCCCAAAAAACCGGGTTTTCGCTACAAATACTTCGCTGACCCTGATGCGTTGTCACGCGGGCTACTAGATAATCGCGCGCTACGGGGATCAGCGTTAATTGGTCCATTTTTGACTTAGGTAGAGACTTGTCCGATAGCCATTGGGGAATCATTTAGCCCCATGGGAGTCGGAACAATGCTCGCCAACCTGGCATATAGATAGCTGGCCGTTGGTTTTTTGATCTGTTTTCGGCGAGGGTTGCTCGTGATTGTTAGTCCCTGTAATGCACCAAAATTGTCTGCCAAACGGTTACGAAACGTACTGGTGACGGGCTCTGCCCTGTTTTGCCTGTTCGGCGCGGGTCAACTGTGGGCATTCAGTCTGGATGATGTGTCGGCCAAGGCAAAAGAGCTGGCCGGGCAGAAATACGAAGCTCCGCGCAGCAATTTGCCGAACGAATTCCGCGAAATGAAATTCGCTGATTACCAGAAAATTCGTTTCCGCAACGAAAAAGCCGAGTGGGCCGATCAGAACACCCCGTTCAAGCTGTCCTTCTACCACCAGGGTATGCATTTCGATACACCGGTGAAAATCAACGAAGTCACCGCCGACAGCGTTCAGGAAATCAAGTACGACCCGTCCCGCTTCGATTTCGGCGACGTCAAGTTTGATCCCAAATCCACCGAACAGCTGGGTTATGCCGGTTTCCGTGTGCTGTACCCGATCAACAAGGGTGACAAGCAAGACGAAATCATGACCATGCTCGGCGCCAGCTATTTCCGCGTCGTGGGCAAGGACCAGGTCTACGGCCTGTCTGCCCGCGGCATGGCGATCGACACCGCGTTGCCGTCCGGCGAAGAATTCCCGCGTTTCACCGAGTTCTGGATCGAGCGTCCAAAACCGGGTGAGAAACAGCTGGTGATCTACGCCCTGCTGGATTCGCCGCGGGCCACCGGCGCTTATCGCCTGATCCTGCGCCCGGGTACCGACACCATCGTCGACGTCAAATCCCAGATGTACCTGCGTGACAAGGTCACCAAGCTGGGCATCGCCCCGCTGACCAGCATGTTTCTGTTCGGCGCCAACCAGCCGTCCAAGGTCCTCAACTACCGTCGCGAGCTGCACGATTCCAGCGGCCTGTCGATCCATGCCGGCAACGGCGAGTGGATCTGGCGCCCACTGAACAACCCCAAACACCTGTCGGTCAGCAACTTTACCGTGGAAAACCCGCGTGGTTTCGGCCTGCTGCAACGCGGCCGCAACTTCAGCCACTACGAAGACCTCGACGACAACTACGACAAGCGCCCAAGCGCCTGGATCGAGCCTGAAGGCGATTGGGGCAAGGGCTCCGTCGACCTGGTAGAGATTCCGACCGCCGATGAAACCAACGACAACATCGTTGCGTTCTGGAGCCCGGAAACACTGCCTGAGCCAGGCAAGCCGCTGGACGTTGCCTACCGCCTGCACTGGACATTGCAAGACGCCGAGTTCCATTCGCCAGAAAGCGCCTGGGTCAAGCAGACCCTGCGTTCCACCGGCGACGTCAAGCAATCCAACCTGATCCGTCAGCCAGACGGCAGCGTGGCTTACCTGGTGGACTTCGAGGGCCCGTCCCTGAAGAAACTGCCAGCTGACGCACCGGTTCGCAGCCAGGTCAGCGTGGGCGACAACGCCGAAATCGTTGAAAACAGCGTGCGCTACAACCCGCACACCCAAGGCTGGCGCTTGACCCTGCGCATGAAGATCAAGGACGCAGGCAAACCGACTGAAATGCGCGCTGCTCTGGTTCAGGACATCGTGCAGCCGGAACCGGAGAAGGTTTCGACCCAAGTGCTGAAAGCCGACAAGGTCCTGGCTAAACAGCACGAGAAAGCGGCCAAGAAAGACGCCAAGGACAAGGACGCCAAGCAGCCGGAAGCGGCTGCCCCAGCCACACCACTCCCTACCCAGGATCAGGCCAAGACAGAGCAAGTCCTGACCGAAACCTGGAGCTATCAGTTGCCTGCCGATGAGTAATTCTCAAGTCCAGCCAGAGACGCTTGCCGAGTACCTGGCGCATCTACCGATGACCGATGAGCAGCGCGCCGAACTGGCGGGCTGCGGGTCCTTCAGTGAATTGCACAAGCGCCTGTCATCGTCCACGTTCGACGCGCCTGCCGACGCTGCCCAGGCATCGGTAGGCGCCCGGCTGACCCTCAACACTGCCGAAGAGCTGCAAGACGCCGAAATGCTGGTGCTCGACGCCAGCGGCCGGGTTTGCCTCAAGGCCACGCCGCCGATCCGTCGGACCAAGGTCGTGCCTGAGCCGTGGCGCACCAATATCCTGGTGCGTGGCTGGCGCCGCCTGACCGGCCGCACGAATCCACCGGCCCCGCCGAAGGATGAGCGCGTACTGCCGGCCGCCCGCTGGCGCACCGTCGGTTCGATCCGTCGCTATATCCTGCTGGTGCTGATGCTCGGCCAGACGATCGTTGCCGGCTGGTACATGAAAGGCATCATGCCGTACCAGGGCTGGTCCTTCGTCGACTTTGACGAGATCCGCAACCAGACCCTGCTGCAAACCGCGACCCAGGTACTGCCTTACGCCCTGCAAACCAGCATCCTGGTGCTGTTCGGGATTCTGTTCTGCTGGGTCTCTGCCGGTTTCTGGACCGCGCTGATGGGCTTCCTGGAACTGCTGACCGGTCACGATAAATACCGTATCTCCGGTAAAAGTGCCGGTGACGAGCCGATTCCGAAAGACGCCCGCACCGCCCTGGTCATGCCGATCTGCAACGAAGACGTGCCCCGGGTATTTGCCGGCCTGCGCGCGACGTTCGAATCGGTGGCTGCCACCGGTGACCTGGACCGTTTCGACTTCTTCGTCCTCAGCGACAGCAACGAGGCCGACATCTGCATCGCCGAGCAGCAAGCCTGGCTCGACGTGTGCCGCGAAGCCGGTGGCTTCGGCAAGATCTTCTATCGCCGCCGTCGCCGTCGCGTCAAACGCAAGAGCGGCAACCTCGACGACTTCTGCCGTCGCTGGGGCGGTGACTACAAGTACATGGTGGTGCTCGACGCCGACAGCGTGATGAGCGGCGAATGCCTGACCAGCCTGGTGCGCCTGATGGAAGCCACGCCGGATGCCGGGATTATCCAGACCGCGCCACGTGCGTCGGGCATGGATACCCTGTATGCGCGCATGCAGCAGTTCGCCACCCGGGTGTACGGCCCGCTGTTTACCGCCGGCCTGCACTTCTGGCAGCTGGGTGAATCCCACTACTGGGGTCACAACGCGATCATCCGCATGAAGCCGTTTATCGAGCACTGCGCCCTGGCGCCGTTGCCGGGTAAAGGTGCGTTTGCCGGTGCGATTCTTTCCCACGACTTCGTTGAAGCTGCGCTGATGCGCCGCGCCGGCTGGGGCGTGTGGATTGCCTACGACTTGCCGGGCAGCTACGAAGAGCTGCCGCCGAACCTGCTGGACGAACTCAAGCGTGACCGTCGCTGGTGCCACGGCAACCTGATGAACTTCCGCCTGTTCCTGGTAAAAGGCATGCACCCGGTGCACCGTGCGGTGTTCCTCACCGGCGTGATGTCGTACCTGTCGGCACCGTTGTGGTTCTTCTTCCTGGTGCTGTCCACGGCCTTGCTGGCGGTCAACACACTGATGGAGCCGCAATACTTCATGGCGCCGCGCCAGTTGTATCCGTTGTGGCCACAATGGCATCCGGACAAGGCGGTGGCGCTGTTCTCCACCACCATCGTTTTGCTGTTCCTGCCTAAATTGCTGAGCATCATCCTGATCTGGGCCAAGGGCGCGAAAGAGTTCGGCGGCAAGTTCAAGGTGACCCTGTCGATGCTGCTGGAGATGCTGTTCTCCATGTTGCTGGCGCCGGTGCGGATGATTTTCCACACCCGTTTCGTACTGGCCGCGTTCCTCGGCTGGGCGGCGACCTGGAACTCGCCACAGCGTGACGACGACTCCACACCATGGAGCGAGGCAGTCAAGCGCCACGGCCCGCAGACCCTGCTCGGCTTCTTCTGGGCGCTGCTGGTGGTGTGGTTGAACCCAAGCTTCCTGTGGTGGCTGGTGCCGATCGTCGGTTCGCTGATGCTGTCGATTCCGGTGTCGGTGATTTCCAGCCGGGTCAAACTGGGCCTCAAGTCTCGCGACGAGAGCCTGTTCCTGATCCCCGAGGAATACAATCCGCCCCAGGCGCTGTTGTCGACCGACAAGTACACCCACGAAAACCGTTGGCATGCGCTCAATGACGGTTTTGTGAGGGCGGTGGTCGATCCGCAGCAGAACGCCCTGGCGTGCGCCTTGGCAACTTCCCGTCACGGGCAGGCGGAGCCGATTGAGTGGCTGCGTGTTGACCGGGTTCGCCACGCGTTGAAAGTCGGCCCGGCCGGCCTCAACAACGGTGAACGCCTGGCCTTGCTCAGCGACCCGGTCGCCCTGGCACGCTTGCACGAGCAGGTCTGGAGCGAAGGCCACGCCGAGTGGCTGAGCGCCTGGCGCGAATCGGTCAAGGCCGATCCGCATGCGCCATTGCTGCCATTGAAGCCGCTGTCGTCCCAGGCTCAACCGGCCTGATTCCGACGCCCCCGAGGTGCCACCTCGGGGGCGTTTGCGATAACCGTCCTACGTTGTTTTTGCCTTCTGCTGCATCGCGCTAACTCCTTGTTATTTCGAAACAAAAGACCCTTCTCCGAGGCATATTGCCGTGCCTGCGAGTGGGTTAGCATCGCCCCCCAAATCTGACTCGAAGCCTGCGGCTTACGCGATCTTGCGCGTGGCCGGGTGTGGGAGTGTTTAATGGAACAGGGGCTTTTTTCATGATCAAAAGGTATTTGTCGATGCTGCTGCTCGGCATCGTCACATTTTCCCACGGTTACCTGGCGCATGCCGGAGCCATAGATGAGGCCGTTCGGCGGGGTGTGTTGAAAGTCGGCACCAATCCGGCCTACGTGCCCTTTGAGATGACCGACAAGAAAGGCCGGATCGTCGGGTTTGAAATTGACCTGCTTCGGGAGATGAGCAAGGCGCTGGGGGTCAAGCTGGAGCTGGTTTCGGTACCGTATATCGACCTGATTCCCGGCCTGCTGGCCAGCCGGTTCGACCTGATCGGCAGCGGCATGACTGTCACGCAGGAGCGCAACCTGACCCTCAATTTCAGCGACTCGTTCATCATCGTCGGCCAGACCGTGCTGCTGAACCCTCGGTTGGCCGACAGGGTCCAGAGCATCGAGGACTTGAACGAGGCCGGTTACCGGATCGTGGCCGCCGAAGGCACCACAGGCGAGGCGGCGGCGAAAAGGTTTCTCGGCACTGCACGGCTGCGCAGTTTTCCAACACCTGAAGAAGGCGTGCGCCAGGTGGTGGAGGGCAAGGCCGATGCGTTTATCCATGATGCGCCGTATAACCTGATCGCCATTACCAAGCCCCAGAACAGTGCGCTGTTGGCGCTGGAGCAACCCTTCACCTACGAGCCCCTGGCGTTCGGCTTGAAAAAGGGCGATTACGACAGCCTCAACTGGATCAATCATTTCCTCAACCAGGTGGCCCAGGACGGCACCTACGATCGGCTGCATGACAAGTGGTTCAAGGACTCGGGCTGGATGGCGGAAGTGGACTGGTAGTCATAACTGCTTACACATCAAGCAATTGGCTGGGCCGTGGGTCGAGGTGTCTAGCCATGCCTTTCTCTGCACGGTTGTGGGGCTTTTCTGTCATACCTTGGCAACAAATCCCGGCGAAACCTTTGTACCCGGCGGTGAGTGAGTTAGGATCGCACCCCGAAATGGTGCAGCCCTTTTGCGCGCCGACCTCACAAGAAAATGAGTTCAGGGGACTTGATGATGAAAAAGTATCTTTCGATGCTGCTGCTGGGTGTCACCGCACTGGTGGCGGTCAACGCGGCACATGCCGGCGCCATCGATGATGCGGTCAAGCGCGGTACGCTGAAAGTCGGCATGGACCCGACCTACATGCCGTTCCAGATGACCAACAAACGCGGCGAAATCATCGGCTTTGAAGTCGACATCCTCAAGGCCATGGCCAAGTCGATGGGCGTGAAGTTCGAGCCGATTTCCACCGGTTACGACGGCATCATCCCGGCCCTGTTGACCGACAAGTTCGACATGATCGGCAGCGGCATGACCCTGACCCAGGAACGCAACCTGCGCCTGAACTTCAGCGAACCGTTCATCGTGGTCGGCCAGACCCTGCTGATCCGCAAGGAGCTGGAGGGCACCATCAAGTCCTACAAAGACCTGAATGACGAGAAATACCGCCTGACCTCCAAGCTCGGCACCACCGGCGAAATGGTGGCCAAGAAGCTGATCTCCAAAGCCAAGTACCACGGCTATGACAACGAGCAGGAAGCTGTTCTGGACGTGGTCAACGGCAAGGCTGACGCCTTCGTCTATGACGCCCCGTACAACGTGGTGGCCGTGAACAAGGTCGGCGCCGGCAAACTGGTGTTCCTTGATCAGCCGTTCACCTTTGAACCCCTGGCGTTCGGCCTGAAGAAGGGCGACTACGACAGCATCAACTTCATCAACAACTTCCTGCACCAGATCCGCAACGACGGCACCTACGATCGCATCCATGACAAGTGGTTCAAGAGTTCTGAGTGGCTCAAGGACATGGAATAAAAGCTGACCTGCATTGATCGTTCCCACGCTCCGCGTGGGAATGCAGCCCGTGACGCTCTGCGTCACAAAGCGGACGCTGAGCGTCCAGTGAGGCATTCCCACGCAGAGCGTGGGAACGATCTCGACATATCCCGGAACCCGTAATGAAACAGAAAAAAGCCCAATGGCCCTGGCACCTGCTGACGGTGCTGGTGCTGGTCGGCCTGGCCGGCGCGTTGTATTACGCCACCTCGCTGATGTCCTACGAATGGCGCTGGAACCGCGTGCCGCAGTACTTCGTCTACCAGGCCGAAGAATCCCAGCGTGCGTCGGACATTTCCACCGTCAGCGAGCTGGTGCGCAAGGGCGATGTGGCTGACGTCACCCTGCGTAATGACGAGGGCAACGAGCAGCACCTGACCGTGGCCGAGAACAGCCTGCAAGTGGCCAAGGGCGATGACGTGGCCGAGGGCGATGTGGTCGGGGTCACCCGGCATTGGGCTGCGGGCCCTCTGCTGTGGGGCTTGTGGACTACGTTGTGGCTATCGGTGGTGTCCGGGGTGCTGGGACTGTTGATCGGCCTGGCGACCGGATTGTGTCGCCTGTCGAACAACCCGACTTTACGCGATCTGTCGACGATCTACGTCGAACTGGTACGCGGTACGCCGTTGTTGGTGCAGATCTTCATTTTCTATTTCTTTATCGGCACGGTGCTCAACCTGTCCCGGGAATTCGCCGGGATCGCCGCGCTTTCGCTGTTTACCGGTGCCTATGTGGCGGAAATCATCCGTGCCGGCGTGCAGTCGATTGCCCGTGGGCAGAATGAGGCGGCACGTTCCCTGGGGCTCAGTGCTGGCCAGTCGATGCGCCACGTGGTGTTGCCGCAAGCCTTCAAGCGCGTGCTGCCGCCCCTGGCCGGGCAATTTATCAGCCTGGTCAAGGACACATCCCTGGTGTCGGTGATCGCGATTACCGAGCTGCTCAAAAGCGGCCGCGAGGTCATCACCACCTCGTTCTCGCCGTTCGAAATCCTGTTCTGCGTCGCAGGCCTGTACCTGCTGATCAACCTGCCGCTGTCGAAAATCGCCAGCCGGCTTGAGCGGAGGCTCGCGCAAAGTGATTGAAGTCCGCGATCTGGTAAAAGTCTTCGACACCCGTGGCCACGTCGTGCGCGCGGTGGACAACGTGACCACGCAGGTGGCCAAGGGTGAAGTGCTGGTGGTGATCGGCCCGTCCGGTTCCGGCAAGTCGACGTTCCTGCGCTGCCTTAACGGCCTGGAGGAATTCGATTCCGGCTCGGTAAGCATCGACGGCCTGCAACTGGCAGACCCGAAAACCGACGTGAACGCCTACCGCCGTGAAGTCGGCATGGTGTTCCAGCACTTCAACCTGTTCCCCCACATGACCGTGCTGGAAAACCTCTGCCTGGCGCAAAAAGTCGTGCGCAAGCGCGGCAAGAAAGAGCGCGAGGCCAAGGCCCTGGCGCTCCTGGAGAAAGTCGGCATTGCCCAAAAAGCCCACGAGTTCCCGTCGCGGCTTTCCGGTGGCCAGCAGCAGCGCGTCGCGATTGCCCGCGCGCTGGCGATGGAGCCCAAGGTGATGCTGTTTGACGAGCCCACCTCGGCCCTGGACCCGGAAATGGTCGGCGAAGTGCTGGACGTGATGAAGACCCTGGCCCTGGAAGGCATGACCATGGTCTGCGTCACCCATGAAATGGGCTTTGCCCGGGAAGTGGCTGATCGCGTGCTGTTCTTCGATCACGGCAAACTGTTGGAGGACGCCGCCCCGGCGCAATTCTTCGATGCGCCGAAGGACCCTCGCGCCCAAGCCTTCCTGCGCCAGGTTCTATAAATGCGTGGGAATGCTTCTTGTGGCGAGGGAGCTTGCTCCCGCCGGGCTGCGTAGCGGCTCCCAAAAAAGATAGGAGCGCTGCGCACTCCAGCGGGAGCAAGCTCCCTCGCCACAGGATAGCGTTGGTCGTGGGTTTTTTCAGACCTTGAACTTGCCCACCCACACCTGCAAATCCGCCCCCAGGCGCGCCAGTTCGACACTGGCCGCCGCAGTGTCCTGACTCGCGGCCCAGGTCTGTTCCGACACGTCCTTGACCTTCAGCACGCTGCGGTTGATCTCCTCGGCGACCGCGGTTTGTTCCTCGGCGGCAGCGGCAATCTGCGGGTTCATCTCCTGAATCACTGACACGGTACGGGTGATACCCGCCAGTGCGTCTCCTGCGCGACGGGTCAGTTGCACGCTGTTGTCGGTGAGGCTGCGACTGTTGTCCATGATGTCGGCCACCTGCTGCGTGCCCCGGTGCAGGCCGCTGATCAACTCCTCGATTTCCTCGGCCGACTGCTGGGTGCGTTGTGCCAGGCTGCGCACTTCATCGGCGACCACGGCAAACCCCCTGCCGGCTTCGCCTGCGCGAGCCGCCTCAATCGCGGCGTTGAGGGCCAGCAAGTTGGTCTGTTCCGATACCGACTTGATCACTTCCAGCACGCTGCCGATCTTCCGGCTTTCCTGTTGCAGGCCTTGCATGGCCTGGCTTGAACGAGCCATCTCCTGAGCCAGGTGCTCGATGTGGGTAATGGCCTCAGCCACCACCTGATCGCCCTGGCCCGCCTGCCGGTCGGCCTCGGCAGCAGCCAGCGACGCTTGCTCGGCATGGCGCGCAACTTCCTGGGAGGTGGCGAGCATCTCGTTCATGGCGGTGGCCACCTGTTCGGTTTCCTGCTTCTGGCCGTCGACCCCGTCGCGAGTTTGCTCGGTGACCGCCGAGAGTTGCTCGGCGGCGCTGGCGATCTGCTGGGCGCTGTCGCCGATGCCGCTGATCAAGCCCCGCAGGTTGAGGGTCATTTGCCCGATGCTGCGCTGCAACTGCCCCAGTTCATCCTGGCGCGAGGCCTGGATGTCGTGGCTCAGGTCACCTTCGGCAATCCGGTTGGCCACGGACAGGGCCTGGCGCAGCGGCGCGACGATCTGGCCGGCGATCAACCAGGCGGCCACGACGCCGAGCAACAGCGCCGCTGCAGTAACGTTGAGCAGCAGGGTGCGGGCGAGGCTGGCTTCGTTGTCACGCTTGGCGGTCTGGTCCTGGCTCAGCAGGTCGCTTTCCGTGAGCAATTGATCCAGCCACTGTTCAAGCTGGTTCTGGGTGGTTTCGGCGCTGAGTTGGGCGTCCTTGAGGCGTGTCAGGTGAGTCCGAAAATCGAGCAGGACTTTTTTCAGGGCGCTGGCGTCAACCGGCAGCGCGCCTACCGCCGCCTGGGCGCCATCCAGGGCCAGTAGCGCATCACCCACGCCCTTGGCATAGGCGTCCAATGACGCAGCGGCCCAGGCGGGGCTCTGGGCGCGGTCTTCGGCTTGTTCCAGGGCCTGGCGCAATTGTTCCACGGCATCGAGGGCCTTTTCATCGTCTTGATTGGGCAGGTTGCTCGACAGTTCAGAGAGGCTGTCACTGCTCTGGACTGAGCTGCGCTTGAGCTGTTCACGGGCGTTTTCACGTTGCTTGATCAGCCCCTCCAGGCCGCTTAAGGCGGTCTTGAAACTGGTGACGAAGCGTCGGCTTTCCTGCAGCTGTTGTTGGTTGACCGGGTCGGTGAATCGCGGGGAAAGATCCACCAGGAACTGGTCGATCTTGTCCATGTGCAGCTCTATTTTGGACAGGCTGGCCGGGTCGTTAAGGGTGCGATAGACGATGCGATCAGCGCGCAACTCTTCGCCGACGACTGCCAATTGCGAGAGCAGCGTGAGTTTTTGGGAGCGCTCGAGGGATGCGCTCAAGGCTTGCCAGCCGGTAGAGGCGATGATCAGGCTGAGGCTGAGCACCAGGCCAAAGCCCAGGGCAAGTTTGAGGCTGATGCTGATGTTTCCGAGCAGGCGGGTCAGTGGACGAAACATGGTGAACCTCCAACGAATCAAAAGGAGCGTCTCAAGCGTCCGGCCAACAATGGTCAGGGGAGTTGAAACGCTACTTTTATTCGGCGCCAGGTGTGTGATCCACGACCTGAAAAACGCGTAGGAAATTTCACATATTGTCGGAGCGACGGCCCTGATGGCCGCCGCAAGCGGGTCAGACCTTGAAGCGACCTACCAGGCTTTGCAGGTAAACCCCCAGGCGCGCCAGCTCGGCACTGGAAGCCGCGGTTTCTTCGCTGGCCGCCGAGGTTTGTTCGGAAACGTCCCGCACGTTGAGCACGCTGCGGTTGATCTCTTCGGCTACGGCGCTTTGCTGCTCGGCGGCGGTGGCGATCTGCTGGTTCATCGCCTGGATCGCCGAGACGGTACGGGTGATGTTCTCCAGGGCATTGCCGGCCCGACGGGTCAGCTCGACGCTGCTGTCGGTCAGGCCGCGACTGTTGTCCATGATGGTTGCCACCTGCTGGGTGCCGCTTTGCAGGCCGACGATCAACTCTTCGATTTCCTCGGTGGACTTCTGCGTCCGCTGGGCCAGGCTGCGCACTTCATCGGCAACCACCGCAAAACCGCGTCCGGCCTCACCGGCGCGCGCCGCTTCAATCGCTGCGTTAAGGGCCAGCAGGTTGGTTTGCTGGGCCACCGACTTGATGACGTCCAGCACACTGCCGATCTTGTCGCTCTCACGCTTGAGATGGCCCATGGCTTCGGTGGAGTTGCCCACCTCGCTGGCCAGGCGCTCGATCTGGGCGATGGCCTCACCAACCACCTTGTCGCCTTCACGGGCCTGTTGGTCGGCGGCTACGGCGGCCTCGGAAGCTTCCTCGGCGTTCCGTGCGACTTCCTGCACGGTAGCGGCCATTTCGTTCATGGCGGTGGCGACTTGGTCGGTCTCGACCTTCTGGCTGTTGACCCCGGCGCTGGTCTGCTCGGTAACGGCCGACAGTTGCTCGGCGGCGCTGGCAATCTGGGTGACGCCGTCGCTGATACCGCCGATCAGCTCCCGCAGGCCCACGGTCATGCTTTGCATGGAGCGTTGCAGTTGGCCCAGCTCATCGCGGCGTTCGGAGATCAGGTTGTGGCTGAGGTCGCCAGCCGCTACGCGCTCGGCGACTTTAAGGGTTTGGCTCAGCGGGATCACGATCTGGCGGGTGATGGCCCAGGCGGCGAGTACACCAAACGCCAGCGCGAGGGCGGTGGCCAGTAACAGCAGGTTCTTGGCGTGGGCGGCATCGGTATCGCGCACCACGGTTTGCGAGGTGGTGAGTTTGTCGCTGCGATCGAGCAGGATATCGCCCTGCTCGCCCATGATTTTCATCGCGGCGGCACTGGCCACCTGGGAGTCGCGGTACTGGCTCACGGCGGCGCGGTAGGCCTGCAGCGAGGCGCTGGCCTCTTGCAGGTTGGCCCGGTATTGCTCGGGCAACGGGTCGTTGAGGTCGGTGATTTTCTTCAGGGCGTTGTCGATGGCATCCAGGGCCGGTTGTTCGGCTTCGACCTTGCCGCTGTAGGTGTAGCCGCGCACCTGGAAGCGCGCTTGCTGGATCAGTTTGCTCAGGTCGACCACGCTGTTGAACAGGGTGACGCTGTCGCCTTGCAGCAGGGATTTTTCCACTTCGTTGATTTTTGCGACGGCGTTGTCGGCGGTATCGCCCAGTTTGCTGCGGGCGCCTTCACGCTTGAGGCCGGCCTGCACCATGGCGCCGAAGGCTTTTTTGTATTGGCCCAAGGCATCCTGTTGCTGCTCTACCACGAGCTTGTCGTCGGGTTGCTCGATCAGGTCTGCGGCGTTTTTCAGGCCACTGTCCAGCTGGGTGATCAGGTCGTTGACCGCGCTGGTGCCTTGTTCGCCACGGCGCATTTCGAAGTCCAGTCGCGCCAGGCGCAGGTCCTTGGTCAGCCCGTTGAGGCTGGAGATGTAGCCCAGCTTGTCGCCACGGCTGATCACGCCGCTGAGGCCGGTCCAGCCGGTGAAGGTGATCAATAGGGTCAAGACCAATACCAGGCCGAAGCCTATGCTCAGCTTGCGGTTGACGCTGACATTCCCCAGTTTCTCGGCTAACCAACGATACATGCTGCGAACTCCCCTGGAACAAGGCTTGGACTTATTCAGAGCGTATCGGCAGATTCGGATGTTTCTGTAGGAGCGAGCTTGCTCGCGAAGGTCGTCAACGATAACGCGGGCATTCTGAGTGAGCGCGATGTCCTTGAGTTTTTCGCGAGCAAGCTCGCTCCTACAGGAGAGGGCGGTGTTAGAAAAGGCGGGCGAGCAATGCGGTGACGGCGGTTTCGACTCTCAGGATGCGCGCGCCGAGTTGCACCGGCTGCAATCCGGCCTTGGCCAGCAGGTCCACCTCGTAGGGAATCCAGCCGCCTTCCGGCCCGATGGCCAGGGTGACCGGCTCATCCAGCCCGCGAGGGCAGGGCGGATAGTCGCCAGGGTGACCAATCAGGCCGAGGGTGCCTTGCGCCATGGCGGGCAGGCGGTCTTCGACGAATGGCTTGAAGCGCTTTTCGATCACGATCTCGGGCAGCACCGTGTCCCGGGCCTGTTCCAGGCCGAGGATCAATTGCTCGCGAATCGCTTCCGGCTCCAGGAACGGCGTCTGCCAGAAGCTCTTTTCCACGCGATAGCTGTTCACCAGCACCACCCGCGGCACGCCCATGGACGCCACGGTTTGCAGCACCCGGCGGAGCATTTTCGGACGGGGCAGGGCCAGCAGCAGGGTCAGGGGCAGTTTGGCCGGCGGCGGCTGGTCGAAGGTCACTTCCAGCTCGGCTTCCCGGGCTTCCAGGCGCAGCAACTGCGCGTTGCCCATCAAGCCGCCAATCCGTCCGACCCGCAGGCTGTCGCCTACGGCGGCACGGTGGACTTCCTGCATATGCACCAGGCGCCGATCACGCAGCACCACCCGGTCGGCCGCGATAAAGTCGGCCTCCTCAAGCAGCAGCAGGTTCACGGCTGGGTCGCTGGCGGCTGGTCGTCGTCGGCGGGTTGGTCATCGGGGTGATCGCCACGCTTGCTCACCAGGCTGCCAAACAGGATGCCAATCTCGAACAGCATCCACATCGGTACGGCCAGCAGGGTCTGGGAGAAGATGTCCGGCGGGGTCAGGATCATGCCGACCACGAAGCAGCCGATGATCACGTACGGGCGGATCTTCTTCAGGTATTTGACGTCGACCACGCCGATCCATACCAGCAGCACCACGGCCACCGGGATTTCGAAGGCTACGCCAAAGGCGAAGAACAGCGTCATCACGAAGTCGAGGTAGCTGGTGATGTCGGTCATCATTTCCACACCGGCCGGGGTGGCGGCGGCGAAGAACTTGAAGATCAGCGGGAACACCAGGAAGTAGGCAAAGGCCATCCCGGTATAGAACAGCAGGATGCTCGACACCAGCAGCGGCACGGCGATGCGTTTTTCATGCTTGTACAGGCCCGGCGCGATAAAGCCCCAGATCTGATGCAGGATCACCGGGATCGCCAGGAACAGCGAGACCATCATCGTCAGCTTCAACGGCGTGAGGAACGGCGATGACACGTCGGTGGCGATCATCGTCGCGCCGGCGGGCAGGTAATTGCGCAGCGGCGTGGAGACGAAGGTGTAGATCTGCTGGGTGAAGGCAAACAGCCCGGCAAAGATGATGAAGATCGCCGCGACACAGCGCAGCAGGCGGGTGCGCAACTCGGTGAGGTGCGAGACCAGTGGCATGTGCTGGTCGGTTTCCGGTTTATCAGCGCTCATGGGGCTCGCGGCGGCAATGTAGGGTCGTGGGGCGCGGGTGACACGGCAGGTGTCGGCGCGGGTTCGGTCGGGGTCACGGGCGCAGTGGGCGCAGGCTCGACGGCGTGCACGGGTTCAGCGACCGGTGCAGGCGCGGGTGCGGCGGGCGGAGCAATCGAATGCTCGGCCACAGGCTCGACCGGCTTGGGCGTTTCCTGCACCGGCGAGAGAATCTTCCGTGCCTCCTGCTCCAACGACAGAATGTGTTCGTTGTGCAGTTGCCGGCGAATCTCGTCGGCGCCGATTTCCCGTTCAACTTCCTGTTTGATCGCGTTGAAACTGCGTTTCAGGCGCCCGATCCACAGGCCGGCCGTGCGCGCGGCACCGGGCAGGCGTTCCGGCCCCAGTACCAGCAGGGCCACGAGGCCGACGAGCAGCAGTTCAGAGAAGCTGATACCAAACATTATTCAGTACTCACGAGTCTTTTTGGTTCTGCTCTTTGACGTGCTCGGCCTGCACGTCGAAGGTGCGACGTTCAGTGATCGGCTGAGTGGCCTGCGGATGTACAGGCTGCGCCGGTGGCACCGGATTGACGGCCGGGTCGGCAGGCTTTTCGTCGTCGTTCATGGCCTTGCGAAAGCCCTTGATCGATTCACCGACGTCGGTGCCGAGGTTTTTCAGTTTCTTGGTGCCGAACACCAGCACAACGACCACAAGAATGACGATCCAGTGTTTCCAGTCAAAAATGCCCATGCTGCAATTCCTCTGTAAAAGTTGGTCAGACGGACGGGCGCGAGGCCTTTTCGGCATGCCCGGACAAGCCGAAGCGACGGTCCAGTTCATCAAGCACTGCCTGTGGATGCTGCCCCAGTTGGGCGAGCATGACCAGACTGTGGAACCACAAGTCGGCAGTTTCGTAGATCACGTCGCTGCAGTCGCCGCTGATTTGCGCGTCCTTGGCCGCAATAATCGTCTCGACGGATTCTTCGCCGAGTTTTTCCAGGATCTTGTTCAGACCCTTGTGGTACAGGCTGGCGACGTAGGAGCTGTCGGCGTCCGCGCCTTTGCGGTCTTCCAGCACCTGGGCCACACGGTTGAGGGTATCGCTCATGTTCAGTGTCCTGCCGAATAGATAGCGTGCGGGTCTTTGAGCACGGGCTCGACGGTCTTCCACTCGCCGTTCTGGAACACGCGGTAGAAGCAGCTGTGACGGCCGGTGTGACAGGCGATATCGCCGATCTGCTCGACCTTGAGGATCACCACATCGGCATCGCAGTCGATGCGCATCTCATGCAGGGTTTGCACGTGCCCGGACTCTTCGCCCTTGCGCCACAGTTTGCCACGGGAACGTGACCAGTAGATGGCGCGGTTCTCGGCGGCGGTCAGGCTCAGGGCCTCGCGGTTCATCCAGGCCATCATCAGCACGCGCCCGGTCTTGTAGTCCTGGGCAATGGCCGGCACCAGGCCGTCACTGTCCCACTTGATCTCGTCCAGCCAGTCTTTCATTTTCGGCTCCGGCAATTTGCGACAGTGTATAACCGGATTGGCTATCGACGCACGATCAGATACACGCCCACCGCGACCATGATGCCGGCCGGCCAGTGGCCCAGTTCATTCAGCGGCCCGCCGGCGGCCAGTATCGTACCGCCCACCAGGTGCGCGGCGCCCAGCAGGCGCAGGAACCAGTCGTCCTTGCGCTTGTGCCACGGCGGTGCGGGGTCCTTGGCGTGGGGCTGGGACATGCGCTCCAGCAGGTCGCGGGTCATGTTGGCCAGGTGCGGCAGTTGCTCGACCTGGCTTTGCAGGTTGCCCAGCAGGGTTTTCGGGCTGATACGGTCCCGCATCCAGCGCTCGAGGAACGGCTGGGCGGTGTTCCACAGGTCGAGGTCCGGGTACAGCTGACGGCCCAGGCCTTCGATGTTCAGCAGGGTCTTTTGCAACAGTACCAACTGCGGCTGCACTTCCATATTGAAGCGCCGCGCCGTCTGGAACAGACGCATCAGCACCTGACCGAAGGAAATATCCTTTAACGGTTTTTCAAAGATCGGCTCGCACACAGTGCGGATCGCCGCTTCGAATTCGTTGAGCTTGGTTTCGGCCGGCACCCAGCCCGAATCGATGTGCAACTGCGCCACGCGGCGGTAGTCACGCTTGAAGAAAGCGAACAGGTTGCGCGCCAGGTAATCCTGGTCTTCCGGGGTCAGGCTGCCGACGATGCCGCAGTCGATCGCAATGTACTGCGGGCTCCACGGGTTCACGGTGCTGACGAAAATGTTGCCGGGGTGCATGTCGGCGTGGAAGAAGCTGTCGCGGAATACCTGGGTGAAGAAAATTTCCACGCCGCGCTCGGCAAGCATCTTCATGTCGGTGCGCTGGTCGGCCAGGGTCGCCAGGTCGGTGACCTGCACGCCGTAGATGCGCTCCATCACCAGCACTTTCGGGCGGCACCAGTCCCAATAGACTTGCGGCACGTACAGCAGCTGCGAGCCTTCGAAGTTGCGCTTGAGCTGGCTGGCGTTGGCCGCTTCGCGCAGCAGGTCGAGTTCGTCGTAGATGGTTTTTTCGTAGTCCAGCACCACGTCTACCGGGTGCAGCAGGCGTGCATCGGCAGAAAAGCGCTCGGCGGCGCGGGCAAGGATGAACAGCCACGCCAGGTCCTGGCCGATGATCGGCTTGAGGCCCGGGCGGATCACCTTCACCACCACTTCTTCGCCGCTTTTCAGTTGCGCGGCATGCACCTGGGCCACCGAGGCCGAGGCCAGCGGCGCGATGTCGAAGCGGCTGAAGACTTCGCTGATCTTCTTGCCCAGCTGTTCTTCAATCAGCGTGACTGCCAGTTGCGAGTCGAACGGCGGCACGCGGTCCTGCAACAGCATCAGCTCGTCGGCGATATCTTCGGGCAACAGGTCGCGGCGGGTGGAGAGGATCTGCCCGAACTTGATGAAGATCGGCCCCAGGTCCTGCAACGCCAGGCGCAGGCGCGCGCCACGGCTCAGCTCGAGGGTCTTGCGCGGGAACCAGCGCCACGGCAGCACATAGCGCACCGCCAGCAGGAACCACGGCAGCGGCAGGGCGAACAGCAGGTCATCGAGGCGGTAGCGGATTACGACGCGCTGGATACGAAACAAACGGCGGACGGCGAGCAGCTTCATGCGTTATCGCTTGAATCAAGGGAGCGGCTCAGGCGCTCGAAGCGCGCCTCAAGTCGTTCCAGGTCGAGTTTGGCCTGGTCGAGTTCGCGAAAGCGCGCTTCCGCTTCCCGTTGTCCGACCAGGGTGCGCGATTCTTCGCTCAGGTATTCGGCGAGGTTCTGGTTCAGGCTGGCGAAACCCTGCTGGTACCAGCGCGTACGGCTGCGCAGATGACCGCTGATCAGTTGGGTGGCCACGGGGCCGAGCCAACGTGACAGCTCGTATTCCCAGTCCAGTTCCAGGTCTTGCAGCACGGCGGCCAGGTCCATCAGCACCGCGCTGTCGCCTTCAAGTTCCACGTCCGGGCCGTGGAGGATCGCCGTCTTGTCCCGGCTCAGGGCCAGGCGCAGCAGGCTTGAGCCGGAAGCACGCAGGGTGCAGTCGGCGTCGGCGGCCCAGTGGGACGCCAGCAACAGGCCTTCATCGCTGGGCAGGATAAACAGCTGCAAGGCGGGGCTGGTGCAGTCGACGGCGATGATCCTGCCGTTCAGGTGCGCCAGCCGTGCCAGGGCGGTGCTGTCCAGGCGCAGTACACGGTTGAGGCCGTGTTCGACGCTGGCGAGAAGGCCTGCGAACAGCATCAGGGCTTGATGCCGCGGTGCAGGGCGACGATGCCCGAGGTCATGTTGTGGTAGGTCACGCGGTCGAAACCGGCCTCTACCATCATCGACTTCAGGGTTTCCTGGTTCGGGTGCATGCGGATCGATTCGGCCAGGTAGCGGTAGCTTTCGGCGTCATTGGTGATCAGCTTGCCCATCAACGGCATGAAGGCGAACGAGTAGGTGTCGTAGACCTTGGACATCAGTGCGTTGGTCGGCTTGGAGAACTCCAGCACCAGCAGGCGACCGCCGGGCTTGAGTACGCGCAGCATCGAGCGCAGTGCGTCTTCCTTGTGGGTCACGTTACGCAGGCCGAAGGCGATGGTCACGCAGTCGAAGTGGTTGTCCGGGAACGGCAGCTTTTCAGCGTCGGCCTGGACGAACTCGATATTGCCCGCCACACCTTTGTCCAGCAGGCGATCACGACCGACCTTGAGCATCGAGCCGTTGATGTCGGCCAGTACCACCTGCCCGGTGGGGCCCACCAGCTTGGAGAACTTGGCGGCCAGGTCGCCCGTGCCGCCTGCGATATCCAGCACACGGTTGCCGGTGCGTACACCCGACAACTCAATGGTGAAGCGCTTCCACAGACGGTGCATGCCGCCGGAGAGCACGTCGTTCATCAAGTCGTACTTGGCGGCGACCGAGTGGAACACCTCGGCGACTTTTTCCGCTTTCTGGCTTTCCGGGACGTTCTTGAAGCCGAAGTGAGTGGTGGGTTCGGCATCGCTGCCTTTGCGCTGATCAGTCATATCGCTGTCACCAAAAGAGAATGGGGGCATTCTAATCCCCAAGGCATGCTTTGTCTTGGCAAGGCTGAAGGTAAGATAGGTGGTCACCGAGACCTTTTGCCGCATGGCGGGTCGACAAGTCTCTATAACGAGGAGTCATTCAAATGGCCCGTATACAGGTTGAACGTGCCCACACACTGGGCAAAGACGCTGCCCGAGAAAAAGCCGACAAGTTGGCGAGCAAACTCAAGGAGCAATATGGCCTGGAGTCTTCGTGGGCCGGCGACACACTGAACCTCAAACGTTCGGGCGTTAAAGGCACCGTGAAAGTGGCGGAAGATTCCCTGCGGATTGAAGTCGAGCTGGGTCTGTTGATGTCGGCCATGAGTGGCACCATCAAGTCCGAAATCGAGAAGGCACTGGATAAAGCCCTGGCCTGATTTGCGACCTTCTTAGGGTGCCGATTCTAATTTTTCTGCCTACTTTGTGCCCAAGCCCCCAACTTCTGTGGGCAGTTCCTCCCCCCTTTATGCGTGAGGTGCACCATGGCCAAAGTTATTTTGAAGAAAAAAATTGCTACCGGAACTAACGCCCTGACTGACGTTAAATCCTATGCCCGCAAGATCTGGCTGGCCGGTTTGGGGGCTTACGCCAAGGTCGGAAGCGAGGGCGCCGAGTATTTCAAAGAGCTGGTTAAGACTGGTCAACATGTTGAAACTAAAGGCAAAAAAGTTGTGATTGAACAACTTGATGCAGCCAACAGTCAGATTGATCAAGTCAAGAGCGAAGTCTTCGGCGTCAAAGGTCGAGTCGAAGTGCAACTGGATAAAGTTGAAAGCGCTTTTGATAGTCGTGTTGGAAGTGCCTTGAATCGGATCGGCATTCCGTCTAAACATGACGTGGAGACACTCTCTGCTAAGCTCGATGAGCTGACGGCATTGCTCGAACGTGTCGCGCGTAAACACTAAGGAGACAACGGGATGGCTGGTAAAAAGACTACTGATAAAGAAGGCAGCTCGTGGATCGGGGAAGTTGAAAAATACTCCCGCAAGATCTGGCTGGCCGGTTTAGGCGTGTACTCGAAGGTGAGCAGTGACGGCGGTAAATACTTCGAGACTTTGGTTAAAGACGGCGAGAAGGCCGAGAAGTTGACCAAGAGCACAGTGGGTAAACAAGTCGATGCGGCAAAGGCTTCCGCCGGTTCTGCCAAATCACGTATCAGCGACAAGTGGGGCGAACTGGAAGGGGCTTTTGACAAGCGCCTGAACAGTGCCATTTCGCGACTCGGCGTACCTAGCCGTACTGAAGTGAAAGCGCTGCACAGCAAGGTCGATACCTTGACCAGGCAAATCGAAAAACTCACCGGCCTTAAAGCTGCGCCAGTTGCGGCTAAAACTGCAGCGGCTAAACCGGCTGCCAAGCCTGCGGCGAAAACTGCAGCGGCCAAGCCTGCTGCTAAAACCGCCGCTAAACCGCTGGTCAAGGCCGCCGCCAAACCGGCAGCCAAGCCAGCCGCCAAGGCGCCGGCCAAAGCTGCTGCAAAACCGGCTGCCAAGCCTGCGGCGAAAACCGCAGCGGCTAAACCGGCCGCCAAGCCTGCCGCTAAACCAGTGGCCGCTAAAGCAGCTGCAAAACCTGCGGCGAAACCTGCAGCCAAGCCGGCAGCAAAAGCAGCAGCCAAGCCAGCGGTGAAAACCGCCGCCGCCAAACCTGCTGCAGCGAAGCCTGCTGCCAAGCCAGCCGCTGCGAAACCTGCAGCCAAGCCGGTTGCTGCCAAACCCGCCGCCAAGCCTGCGGCTGCAAAACCTGCAGCGGCCAAGCCAGCTGCAAAACCGGCTGCGGCGAAGAAGCCTGCCGTAGCCAAAAAGCCAGCAGCGCCGAAGCCAGCGGTAGCGGCCAAGCCTGCAACTGCAGCGCCGGCGACCAACTCGGTCACGCCACCGACGCCTGCTGCTACCCCGACTGCAACGCCGGCAAGCCCGACGCCTACCAGTCAGTCCTGATTTTTACGGGACACATAAAAACGCCCGGCCTGCGAAGGTCGGGCGTTTTTTATGGAATCTACAGAACAACACAAATCCAATGTGGGAGCGGGCTTGCTCGCGAAAGCGGTGGATCAGTCACACACGTGCTGACTGACACTCCGCTTTCGCGAGCAAGCCCGCTCCCACATTTTAGTCCGCGTCGTCCAGGTAGCGCAGCGCCAACCTCTCTGTCGCCAGCCTCGCCGGCATCAGCAGATGCGGGGCCACCAGCATCATGATCTGGTACACCACCACCCGCACCTCACCTTCTCGGTCGAGAATCCGCTGGTAGTCCAGGGAAAACAGCAAGGTCATGGTGATCTGTTCCACCAACTGCCCCAGCGCCTGGGTTTCACTGACCAGTTGCCCATCCGTCTTGAGGCGGGCCAGCAACGAGGCCAGCGTGCGCTTGAGCGCCGTCAGCAGGTTGCGGATGCCCTTGGCCAGTTTCGGCAAGCGGCCCGCCAGGTTCGACAGGTCCTGGAACAGAAACCGATAGTGCGCCATGCGCTCCACGATCAGGTGCAGGAACAGCCAGTAATCCTCGGCCGCCAGTTGTGCGTCTTCCGGCGGATCGAGCAACGGCGCCAATTCGTTTTGAAAGCGCTCGAACAGCCCGAGCACCAACGGTTCCTTGCCATGGAAGTGGTAATAGAGATTGCCGGGGCTGATCCCCATTTCATTGGCCACCTCCATGGTCGACACGTTCGGCTCGCCCTTGTGGTTGAACAACTGCAAGGCACATTCAAGGATACGGTCGCGGGTCTTCATCCAGTCTTCTTAAAGTCGTCGTGGGGCTCAGCGGACTCGCACATAGGTGCCCGGCGCCGCTTCCATCGGTGGGTAATTCTGGTTGCCCAGGGCGGTCAGGGTTTCGCGCTGCACACCGGAGCGCTGCTGGATCCACGCCAGCCAGTTGGGCCACCAGCTGCCCTCGACATGATTGGCGTCGTAGTACCAGGCGCGCGGGTCGCTGCTCAGCTTGAGGTTCTCGACGTAGTTGGCCTTGGGGTTGCCCGGCGGGTTGAGGATGCTCTGGACATGCCCGCTGTTGGACAGAATGAAGCGCTTGTCGCCGCCCAGCAGCTGGGTGGAGCGGTACACCGCGTCCCACGGCGTGATGTGGTCGTTGATGCCGCCCACGCTGAAACTGTCCACCGTGACTTTCTGTAAGTCGACGGGCGTGCCGCACACCTCCAGGCCGCCGGGGTGGCTCAGCGGGTTGTGCTTGAAGAAGTCCAGCAAGTCGCCGTGCAGCGCGGCGGGCAGGCGGGTGTTGTCGTTGTTCCAGTACAGGATGTCGAAGGCCGGCGGTTCCTTGCCCAGCAGGTAATTGTTGATCCAGTAGTTCCAGATCAGGTCGTTGGGACGCATCCAGGCGAATACCTTGGCCATGTCCCGGCCGTCGAGTACGCCTTGCTGGTAAGAGCGGCGCTTGGCGGCTTCCAGCGTCTGTTCGTCGGCGAACAGGGTGGCGGGGCTGTCGATCTGGCTGTCCAGCAGGCTCACCAGGTAGCTGGCGCTGGAGATGCGGCGCAGCTGGCGCTTGGCCTGCAGATGGCCTTGCAGCGCGGCGATGGTCAGGCCACCGGCGCAGGCGCCCATCAGGTTGACCTCGCGGGCGCCGGTGATTGCGCGGGTTACGTTCAGCGCTTCTTCCAAAGCCGCGACGTAGGTGGACAAGCCCCATTCGCGGTGGCGTACATCCGGGTTGCGCCAGCTGACCATAAACACTTGCAGGCCATTTTTCAGGGCGAACTGGACGAAACTGTTGTTCGGACTCAGGTCGAAAATGTAGTACTTGTTGATTTGCGGCGGCACCACCAGCAGCGGCTTGGCGTACTGTTTTTCGCTCATGGGCTTGTACTGGATCAGCTCCAGCAGTTCATTGCGAAACACCACCGAACCGGGTGTGGTGGCCACCGTCTTGCCGACTTCAAAGGCCTGCTTGGTGACCTGGCGCGGCAAGCCGTTGTTGTGCAGCAGGTCGTCGAACAGGTTGCTGACGCCACGCACCACGCTGTTGCCGCCGGAGTTGAGCAGCTCCTTGATCGCCAGCGGGTTGAGCAGGGTGTTGGATGGCGACACCGCATCGTTGAGCAGGGCAAAGGCAAAGTGCGCCCGCGCCCGGTCGTCGGCGCTGAGGTTGCTGTCGTCGATCCAGTGGCGGGTCTGTTTTTGCCAGCTCAGGTAGGCTTGCAGGCTGCGCCGATAAAACGGGTTGAGCTGCCAGGTCGGGTCGGCGAAGCGGCTGTCCTTCGGGTTCGGCTCGTGCACCGTTTCCCCGAGCAGCACGCGGCCCAATTGCCCGCCCAACTTCAGGGCGTGGCGGGCGGTGTGCACCGGGTTGCGCAAGCCGTGTGCGGCGACGCTGCGCAGGGTCGAGAGCAAGTCCCGGCCGCGCAGGCCGGTGATCGCACTTTCAATATTGATGAACGCGGCGGGTGTGGGCACCGGGTTCGATACGGGTCTTTCTCGCATGCGCCAACACTCCTTCGTCAAGCCATCAACAAGCACGCCAATTCAGAACCATAGTCGGTTCTGGCCAAGTTGCGCGGCGCGGTCGTCCTGACCGCCGCCGGCTAAAGTGCGGGTTGCGGGTGAATCACCGCCCTCAGGCGTTCTTCCTGGAGAAACTTCATGATGATCGGCGCCACGGCCTCGGCCCGGGTAATCAGGAACAGATGGCCGTCGTCGATGATGTGCAGTTGGGCGTTGGGAATGCGCCAGGCCAGCATGCGCATGTTGATCAGCGGGATCAGCGGGTCGTCGTCGCCGGCCAGCACCAGGGTCGGCTGCTTGATCTTGTGCAGCCAGTGGATGCTGGTCCAGCCAAGCCCGGCGAACAGTTGCCAGTAGTAACCCAGCTTGCCCGCCGAACGCACTTTGCTCGCGTGTTCGGCGGCCAGTTTCGAATCCCGACGGAAGGAGCCGCCGTAGATCATCGGTGCAATGCGCACCACGTGGGACGGTTGGATATAACGCCGGGGGCTGGCCATCAGCCACAAGACTTTCGGCTTGCCCGGCACCATGAAGGCACCGGCGGCGGTGGCGGCCAGAATCAGCTTCTTGCAGCGTTCCGGATAGTCATAGGCGAACTGCTGCGCCAGCGCGCCGCCCCAGGAAACGCCCACCGCGTTGACCTGGCCATAGTCCAGGTAATCGAGCATGCGCGCGGTGAGTTTGGCCAGGCCGGGAAAGCGATAAGGCCGGCTGGGGGTCGACGAGCCGCCGACGCCTGGCACATCAAAGGCAATCACTTCCAGGTCCGGGTCCAGGGCCTGGACGAACGGAAACACCAGCTCAAGGTTGGCGCCGATGCCGTTGAAAATCAGCAGCGGCGTCAAGTGAGGCTTGCCCGGGCGTACCGCCGTGCGGATGGCTTGGCCATCCAGGTCGATGGTACGGAAGATGAACGGTTGCGGCATGGGCTTACCCTGCAAAATGGCGCTATTTCCCTGCGGGAACACAGTCAATGTGGGAGCTGGCTTGCCTGCGATGCAGACGCTACGGTGTATCAGGCACACCGAGTTGATGCCATCGCAGGCAAGCCAGCTCCCACATTTGATCCCATTCCCGCCTACCTTTCGTGAACGTATGTGCCCGGCGCCGCTTCCGCCGCTGCATAAGTCTTGTTGCCCAGGTTCGCAGGCGCCTTCTTCAACTTGCCCGACCGCTCCGCCTGCCACGCCTGCCAATGCAACCACCACGAATCGGTGTGCTTGGTGGCGTTCTCCTGCCAGTCCAGGGCCTTGCCCGGCATCGTATCGCTGGTCTGGTAACGCGATTTGGGATTGCCCGGCGGGTTCAGAATGCTCTGGATATGCCCGCTGCTGGACAGCACAAACTCCACCTTGCCGCCAAACAGCTGCGCCGACTTGTAGCAGGACTGCCACGGTGTGATGTGGTCGTTGGTGCCGGCCAAAGAATAAATATCGGCAGTGACCTGCTTCAGGTCGATCGGCGTGCCGCACACTTCCAGGGCATTGGCGCGCACCAAGGGATTGTTCTTGAACAGTTCGATCAGGTCGCCATGGAACGCGGCCGGCAAGCGGGTGGTGTCGTTGTTCCAGAACAGGATGTCGAACACCGGTGGCTCGTTGCCCAGCAGGTAGTTGTTGACCCAGTAGTTCCAGATCAGGTCATTGGGGCGCATCCAGGCAAACACCTTGGCCATGTCGCGGCCTTCCAGCACACCGGCCTGGTAGGAATGGCGCTTGGCCGCTTCCAGGGTCTGTTCGTCGACGAACAACGCCACCTGGGTGTCCAGGGTGGTGTCCAGCACGCTCACCAGCAGGGTCAGGGCGTTGACCTTCTTCTCGCCCAGCGCCGCGTAGTGGCCCAGCAGGGCGGTGCAGGTGATGCCGCCGGAGCAGGCGCCGAGCATGTTGATGTCTTTGCTGCCGGTGATCGCGCTCACCACATCGACCGCTTCTTTCAGCGCCTCGATGTAGGTCGACAGGCCCCACTCGCGCTGGGCCTTGGTCGGGTTGCGCCAACTGACGATAAACGTCTGCTGGTTATTGCGCAGGCAGAAGCGCGCCAGGCTCTTGTCCGGGCTCAGGTCGAATACATAGAACTTGTTGATCTGCGGCGGCACTACCAGCAGCGGACGTTCGTGCACCTGCTCGGTGATCGGCCGGTACTGGATCAGCTCCAGCACATCGTTGCGAAACACCACGGCGCCTTCGGTGGTGCCCAGGCTCTTGCCCACTTCAAAGGCGCCCATGTTGACCTGGCTCGGCATACCGCCGTTGTGCACCATGTCCTTGGCCAGGTGGGACAGGCCATCCAGCAGGCTCTTGCCGCCGGTTTCAAAGAAGCGTTTGACCGCCGCCGGGTTGGCTGCGCTGTTGGTGGGCGCCATGGCTTCGGTCATCAGGTTGATGACGAAGTGGCCGCGGCTGATGTCGTGTTCCGACAGGTTGCTGTCACCGATCCAGTCGTGCAGCTCCTTGCGCCACGCCAGGTAGGTTTGCAGGTAACGTTTGTAGAGCGGGTTCTGGGTCCACGCCGGGTCGTTGAAACGACGGTCGTCGGCCTCGGGTGTCAGCTGTGATTTGCCGAACACCACGTTCTTCAATTCGACGCCGAAATGGGCGACATGCTTGACGCTGTGCAACGGTTGTTTGATGGCCTGGGTCAGCACCATCCGAGCGGATGCCAGTAAATCCTTTTTCCGTAACGCGATGATCGGGTTCAGCCCCAGGGTGTTTTCCGAGGCCTGGCGTTTCAAGTCATCGTTGTTCTTGTTACTCATCTACGACGCTCCATTGTCCGACAGACGAGTACCGGGTACCGCTGTGTACCACTACTTGCCACACAGCACAGCCTGGTACTACTGCTCGGGTGACCGTTAATACCGCATCGTCAAATGCAGGGAACTTGCCAGTTCCATTGGTTACCCGAGTTTAATTTTTTTCGCAAGCGGGCCAATCGTTGGCCACGACAGAGGGGCATTCAAGCAGATGGAATTAGAAAATGCCCACTAATGAGCAAGAGGCCTGGGCTAGAGCATCAGCCGCACGACCGACTGGCTCGGGTCGCGGGTTTTTCCGGCGGCTTTCAGCTCGGCAAGATAGTCAGCCCACAGCGCGTCCTGACGCACGGCAAGTTGATAGAGGTAGTCCCATGTGAACAATCCGCTGTCATGGCCATCGTCGAAGGTCAATTTCAGTGCGTATTGGCCGGCGGGTTCGATCTTGGTCAAGCCGACATTGAGCTTGCCGAATTGCAGGATCGGTTTGCCGTGGCCCTGGACCTCGGCGGAGGGGGAGTGCACGCGAAGGAATTCGGCGGGCAGTTGATACACCTCGTCGGGACCGTAGGTGAGGCCCAGGGTCCTGGAGGCTTTGTGCAGGTTGATGGCGGTAGGCAGTTTGGTCATTTGGGGAACCGCTCAGAGATGATCCTGAAGGAACCGGCTTTAAACTGTGGGAGCGGGCTTGCTCGCGAATGCGCTGGGTCAGTCACCGTTGCATAAACTGACCCACCGCATTCGCGAGCAAGCCCGCTCCCACATTAAAGCAGAGCGGTTCCTGCGTAAGCCTTACAGGATATAACGAGACAGATCTTCGTTCTGCGCCAATTCGCCCAGGTGGCTGTTGACGTAGTCGGCGTCGATCTTGATTGCCACGCCATTCTGCGCGCCCGCCATGTCGCCGGCACTGAAGGACACTTCCTCCAGCAGGCGCTCAAGCAGGGTGTGCAAGCGACGGGCACCGATGTTCTCGGTCTTCTCGTTGACCTGCCAGGCAATCTCCGCCAGACGCTTGATACCGTCCGGCAGGAACTCAATCCCCAGGCCTTCGGTTTTCAGCAGCTCGCGGTATTGCTCGGTCAGCGACGCGTGCGGCTCGCTGAGGATGCGTTCGAAATCGCCCGGCGTCAGCGCTTTCAGTTCAACGCGAATCGGCAGGCGGCCTTGCAGCTCCGGCACCAGGTCGCTCGGCTTGCTCAGGTGGAACGCACCGGACGCGATAAACAGGATGTGGTCGGTCTTGACCATGCCCAGCTTGGTGTTGACGGTGCAACCTTCGATCAGCGGCAGCAGGTCGCGCTGCACGCCTTCGCGGGACACATCGACGCCGCCGGAATTGCCGCGCTTGGCCACTTTGTCGATCTCGTCGATAAACACGATGCCGTGCTGCTCGACTGCTTCCAGGGCCTTGGCCTTGAGTTCTTCCTCATTGACCAGGCGCCCGGCCTCTTCGTCACGCACCAGTTTCAGCGCTTCCTTCACCTTGAGCTTGCGGCTTTTCTTCTTGCCCTTGCCCATGTTGGCGAACAGGTTCTGCAACTGGCTGGTCATTTCTTCCATGCCAGGCGGTGCGGAGATGTCGACGCCGGACACTTCGGCGACTTCGATCTCGATTTCCTTGTCGTCCAGCTGGCCTTCACGCAGGCGCTTGCGGAACAGCTGGCGGGTGTTGGAATCCGAGCTCGGTGCGGCGTCTTCGTTGAAGCCCATGCGTGCCGGTGGCAGCAAGGCGTCGAGGATGCGTTCTTCAGCGGCGTCTTCGGCGCGATGGCTGACCTTGGTCATTTCCTGTTCGCGCAGCAGCTTCAGGGCAGCGTCGGCCAGGTCACGAATGATCGATTCGACGTCACGGCCCACATAGCCCACTTCGGTGAACTTGGTGGCTTCGACCTTGATGAATGGAGCATTGGCCAGCTTGGCCAGGCGCCGGGCGATCTCGGTTTTACCGACACCGGTCGGGCCGATCATCAGGATGTTCTTGGGGGTTACTTCAACGCGCAATTCTTCGGGCAGTTGCATCCGGCGCCAGCGGTTACGCAGGGCGATGGCAACGGCGCGCTTGGCATCGTCCTGGCCGATGATATGGCGATTGAGTTCATGGACGATTTCGCGGGGAGTCATGGACATAGTAATTGACGGTCCTCAAGCGGGAATAAGCCTGCGGCTTACTCGGCGAGGTCCTGCTCCTCAATGGTCAGGTTGTGGTTGGTGAAGACACAGATGTCGCCAGCGATACCCAGGGCAGTCTCGACGATTTCCCGGGCCGACAGGTCGGTTTTCTTCAGCAGGGCGCTGGCCGCCGCTTGTGCGTAGCCGCCGCCGGAGCCCATGGCGATCAGGCCTTCTTCGGGTTCAACCACGTCGCCGTTGCCGGTGATGATCAGCGAGGCGTCTTTGTTGGCGACGGCCAGCATGGCTTCCAGGCGGCTGAGGGAGCGGTCGGTGCGCCATTCTTTGGCGAGCTCGACGGCGGCACGGACCAGGTGGCCCTGGTGCTTCTCAAGTTGGCCTTCAAAGCGCTCGAACAGGGTAAAGGCGTCAGCGGTGGCGCCGGCAAAACCGGCGAGGACCTGGCCGTGGTACAGGCGACGGACTTTTTTCGCGTTGCCTTTCATCACGGTATTGCCAAGTGAAACCTGGCCGTCGCCGCCCATGACGACTTTGCCGTGGCGGCGAACTGAAACGATGGTGGTCAAGGGGAGAGTCTCCACGCTGCGGGGCGAAAATGCCCTGATGGAACTCATATGGGGGTGGCGGGGGGGATTTCAACTGTAGGACGGGAGGGCGGACGAGTGGTGTTTATGTGTCGGACTCGGTCCTGAGGCCGATGAAAATCAAATGTGGGAGCGGGCTTGCTCGCGAATGCGGTGTGTCAGTCACCTAAAATATTGACTGATCTACCGCATTCGCGAGCAAGCCCGCTCCCACATTAACCCGATGCTGTTTCCGGAATCAGCGGCTCTGGCGTTGTTGTAACAACAGGTTGCTAAACCCGGCGCCGGCCAGTTGCTTCTGGGCCACGGTCAGCTGTTCACGGTTGCTGAACGGCCCCACCAGCACGCGATACCAGGTCGCATCCTTAACCGTCCCGGACTCCACCGTCACCGCCTGCCCCAACAGAATAATCTGCGCGCGCACACGGTCCGCATCCGCCTGTTTCGGGAACGAGCCCGCCTGCAGGAAGAACTTGGTCACGGGCGCGGCCTTGGTGGTGGCGACCGGCGGCGGTGGCGGCGGGGTAATCCCGGCCAGCGCAGCCTGGGCCCGGGCCGTGTCGATCTTCGCTGCTTCCGCCGGGGTAACCGGCGTAGTCGGCACCGGCTGCGGCGTCGGCAGGGTTTTCTCCGGCACGGCGTCCGGCGGCACGATCACTTCCGATTCCGGCAGCAGCGTGTAGAAGTCGTATTTCGGCTTCACCGGCGCAGTCGGGCTAGGCGGTGTCTTGTTCGCCTCGGCCATTTTCGTGGCCTTCTGCTGTTCTTGCTTGACCCGTTTGACGTCATCGCCCTTGCCCGGGTCGAGCTTCATCAGGAACACCACAAACGCGCCGACCGTCAGGCCGATGGCCATCCACAACCAGCCCGGAATAGGCTTCTTCGCCGGTGCCTGGTAGCGGCTGGCGCCGCGCTTGGGTGCAGGTTTTTTCTTGGCAGCCAACTTACATACGCTCCAGAGTTTCCAGGCCCAACAATTCCAGGCCTTGCTTGAGGGTCCGTCCTGCCAGTGCGGCGAGGCGCAGGCGGCTCTGCTTTTGGGCTTCGTCGTCTGCGGTCAGGATCGGGCAGTTCTCGTAGAAGCTGGAGAACAAACCGGCGACTTCGTACAAATAGGTGCAGAGGATGTGCGGTGTGCCTTTTTCGCCGACGCTGTTCAGCACTTCGCCGAATTGCGCGAGCTTGGCGGCCAGTTCCTGCTCGTGTGGCGCCTCAAGGTTGATCTGGCCTTCGACTTCGCTGAAATCCTTGCCCAGCTTGCGGAACACACCGGCCACCCGTGTGTAGGCATACAGCAGGTACGGCGCGGTGTTGCCTTCGAAGTTGAGCATCAATTCGAAGTTGAAGCTGTAGTCGCTGGTGCGGTGCTTGGACAGGTCGGCGTATTTCACCGCGCCAATCCCCACGACGCGGGCGATGTTGCGCAGGTCGGCTTCGGCCAGCTCCGGGTTCTTTTCCTTCACCAGGTTGTAGGCGCGGTCCTGGGCTTCGTTCAGCAGGTCGATCAGCTTCACGGTGCCGCCGTCACGGGTCTTGAACGGGCGGCCATCGGCGCCGTTCATGGTGCCGAAGCCCATGTGTTCCATCTGCATCGGGTGGGTGACGAAACCGGCGCGGCGCGCCACTTCGAACACTTGCTGGAAGTGCAGGGCCTGGCGCTGGTCAACGAAATACAGGGCACGGTCGGCTTTCAGCACACCGCTGCGGTAGCGCACGGCGGCCAGGTCGGTGGTGGCGTAGAGGTAGCCGCCATCGGCCTTGACGATGATCACCGGCAGCGGGTCGCCGTCGGCGGTCTTGAATTCTTCGAGGAACACGCACTGCGCGCCGTTGCTTTCAACCAGCAGGCCCTTGGCCTTGAGGTCGTTGACCACGTTGATCAGGTCGTCGTTGTAGGCGCTTTCGCCCATCACGTCGGCCATGGTCAATTTGACGTTGAGCAGCTCGTAGATTTCCTGGCAGTGGGACAGCGAGATCTCGCGGAAGCGGCCCCACAGTTCCAGGCATTCGGCATCGCCGGCTTGCAGCTTGACCACCAGGCCACGGGCGCGGTCGGCGAATTCTTCGGATTCGTCGAAACGCTTCTTGGCGGCGCGGTAGAAGTTCTCCAGGTCCGACAGCTCGTTGCTGGTGATCGGGTTTTCCTGCAGATAGGCCATCAACATGCCGAACTGGGTACCCCAGTCGCCCACGTGGTTCTGGCGGATCACGTCGTCGCCGAGGAATTCCAGGACCCGCGCCACGCCGTCGCCAATGATGGTGGAGCGCAGGTGGCCCACGTGCATTTCCTTGGCCAGGTTCGGTGCCGACAGGTCGATGGCCACGCGTTGTGCCGGGCCGGCCTTGCGCACGCCGATTTTCGCGTCGGCGAGGGCCGCGTCGAGGCGCGAAGCCAGGGCCTGGGTGTTCTGGAAGAAGTTGATGAAGCCTGGGCCGGCGATTTCAGCCTTGGTTACCTGCGGGTCGGCCGGCAGCGCGGCGATGATTTTTTCCGCCAGGTCGCGCGGCTTCAGGCCGGCCGGCTTGGCCAGCATCATCGCGATGTTGCTGGCGAAATCACCGTGGGTCTTGTCGCGGGTATTTTCCACCTGGATCGCCGGCGTCAGGCCTTCAGGCAACACACCTTCGTTGACGAGTTGGGTGAGGGCTTGTTGGATCAGCTGGCGAATGGTGTCTTTCATGGTGTTCTCTTTCGACCGCAAGCGGTGGCGCGCGATGCGCAGGTGGAAAAACTGGGCATTATCCGTGGCGAGGGCGGGCTTGCCAACCTTCGCGGGACCTTGACGGACGATTAACCTGTGGCGAGGGAGCTTGCTCTGGCGAGGGAGCTTGCTCCCGCTGGAGTGCGTAGCGCTCCCGGCTTTTTTGGGGCTGCTACGCAGCCCAGCGGGAGCAAGCTCCCTCGCCACAGGGGGTTAGTACAAATCTACCGGGTCTACGTCCAACGACCATCTCACTTGTCGCCCGCTGGGCATTTGCTCCAGCGCAAGTAACCAGCTGCTTAATAAACGATGCAGCGGCGCGCGGGCACTGGCTTGCAAGAGTAGCTGGGCGCGGTAACGCCCGGCGCGGCGTTCCATCGGTGCTGGCACCGGGCCCAATAGCTCGATGCCGGTCAGACCCAGTTCCCCCAGCAAACGTTCAGCCTCGCTGCACGCTTCATCCAGGAAACCTTCGGCCTGCCCCGGCTTGTGCGCTTCGGCCCGCAGCAGCGCCAGATGCGCAAACGGCGGCAAGCCGGCCGAGCGGCGTTCGCTCAAGGCCTGTTCGGCGAAGGCAAAGTAGCCTTGTTCTGTCAGTTGAATCAGCAGCGGGTGGTCGGCCAGGTGCGTCTGGATGATCACCTTGCCCGGCTCTTCGGCCCGCCCGGCCCGGCCTGCGACCTGCACGATCAACTGCGCCATGCGCTCGCTGGCGCGAAAATCCCCGGAGAACAGCCCGCCGTCGGCATCCAGGATCGACACCAGGGTCACCCGTGGGAAGTGATGCCCTTTGGCAAGCATCTGCGTGCCCACCAGAATGCACGGCTGGCCCTTCTGGATCGTGGCGAACAACTGATTCATCGCGTCCTTGCGCGAGGTGCTGTCGCGGTCGACCCGCAGCACCGGGTAATCCGGGAACAGGATGCCCAGTCGTTCTTCGGCGCGCTCGGTGCCCGCGCCCACCGGTCGCAAGTCGACTTTGCCGCACTGCGGGCAGTGCCGCGGCACCCGTTCCACATGGCCGCAGTGATGGCAGCGCAACTCGCCGGAGCGCTGGTGCACGGTCATTCGCGCATCGCAGCGATTGCACTCGGACATCCAGCCGCAGTCGTGGCACAGCAGCGTCGGCGCAAAACCCCGGCGGTTGAGGAACACCAGCACTTGCTGGCCCGCCGCGAGGGTTTGCCCGATGGCTTGCTGCATCGGCCCGGAAATGCCGCTGTCCAGCGGGCGACTTTTTACATCCAGGCGCAGGAAGCGGGGTTGCTTGGCACCGCCGGCACGTTCATTGAGACGCAGCAGGCCGTAGCGCCCGGTGTAGGCGTTGTGCAGGCTTTCCAAGGAAGGCGTGGCCGAGCCCAGCACAATCGGGATGTTTTCCTGGCGGGCACGCACCAGCGCCAGGTCGCGGGCGTGGTAGCGCAGGCCTTCCTGCTGTTTATAGGAGCCGTCATGTTCTTCGTCGATGATGATCAGCCCGGGATTTTTCATCGGGGTGAACAGCGCCGAACGGGTGCCGATAATAATGTCGGCCTCGCCGTCCCGGGCGGCGAGCCAGGATTCCAGGCGCTCGCGGTCGTTGACCGCCGAGTGCACCAGGGCGATGCGCGCGTTGAAACGCTGCTCGAAACGCGCCAGGGTTTGCGGGCCGAGGTTGATCTCGGGGATCAGCACCAGTGCCTGTTTGCCGGCTTCGAGGGTTTCGCGGATCAGTTGCAAATAGACTTCGGTCTTGCCGCTGCCCGTGACGCCGGCCAGCAGGAACGCGTGGAAGCTGTCGAAGCCGGCGCGAATTGCCTCGTAGGCGGCGCGTTGTTCGGGGTTGAGCGGCAATTCCGGCTGAGCCAGCCAGTGTTCGTGGCGCTCGCCGGGAGCATGCTTGCGGATCTCCACCTGCACCAGGCCCTTGGCCAGCAGCAAGTCCAGGCTGTCCTTGCTCAGCATCAGCTTGCTTAACAGCTGATGGGCGACACCGTGGGGATGCTGGGCCAGGGTTGCCAGGGCTTCACGCTGGCGCGGGGCACGGGCGATGCGCGGGTCGTCCATGCGCGCCCCCGGGACCATCGACCAGAAACGCTCCTGGCGCGTCTCGGCCAGTTCGCCCTGGCGCAACAGCACCGGCAGCGCCCAGCTCAAGGTGTCGCCGAGGCTGTGCTGGTAATACTGCGAGGTCCACAGGCACAGCTTGAACAGCGCGGGCGGCAACGGCGGCGTGGCGTCGAGGATGGCCACGGCGGGCTTGAGCTTCTCGGCGGGCACTTCGCTGTGATCGGCGACTTCCACCAGGATGCCGATCATCTCCCGCCGGCCAAACGGTACCCGTACGCGCATGCCGGGCTGCAACTGCGACCGCAATACGCCGGCAGGGGCCCGATAATCGAACAGGCGGCGCAGGGGCGAGGGCAGGGCGAGGCGCAAAATGGCGTCGGGCACGCGGGGGTTCTCATATGACGGGCGGCGAAGAAGGGCGGGAGCCTAGCAGACCAGCGGTGGATGTGGGAGCCGGGCTTGCCCGCGATAGTATCGACACGGTGCACCTGAGGCACCGCGGCGCCTGCATCGCGGGCAAGCCCGGCTCCCACAGGGCCTTGTGTATGCCGCGCTTTTCTGATGAAAGGGGCCGTTGTGCTTCTTGCGCGTTTAAAAAGGTCTGGTAGAATCCGCGGCCTAATTACGTGCGGTATTCAACAATAGTGTTGATTGGCGGCACGCTAGCCTGAGGAATACACCATGAAAGCCGATATCCATCCAAACTATGTTGCCATCGACGTTACCTGCAGCTGCGGTAACAAGTTCGAAACCCGTTCGACTTTCGGCAAAGCTCTGCCAATCGACGTGTGCAACGAGTGCCACCCGTTCTACACCGGTAAGCAGAAGACTCTGGATGTTGGCGGCCGTGTTGACCGCTTCAAGACCCGCTTCGGTGCTTTCGGCGCTAAAGCTGCTCCTAAAGCCGAGTAAGGCTGGTCCGCTTGGATGGCCTGTATGGCTTGTCCTCGCTGATGAAAAGGCGTCCCTTGTGGGCGCCTTTTTTGTGTCTGCGATTTGGCTGGCGCCCGCCCAGGCCGAGGTGTCCTGCCCGGCGCCCGGCGATGTCGCGACCTTCGACGTGCAGCGGGTAGTGGATGGCGACACCGTGCGCCTCAAGGATGGCCGCAGCATACGCATGATCGGCGTCAATGCCCCGGAAACCGGCAAGCAGGGGCGCACTGACGAGCCCTTCGCCGTGGCCGCTCGCGAGCGCCTGCAAAGTCTTGTGGGCGCGAGCGGTGGGCGCGTTGGCGTGGTGCCCGGACGGGAGAGCAAGGACCGTTACGGCCGCACCCTGGCCCATCTCTACGGTGCCAATGGAGCAAATCTGGAAGCGCAGTTGCTCGCCGAAGGCCTTGGCTTCCAGGTGGCGGTCGCGCCGAATGTGGAACTGGTGGCCTGCCAGCAAGCCGCCGAACGCAGCGCCCGGCAGGCCCGGCTGGGGGTGTGGCGCCGGTCACCGGTGGTCGATGCGTCGAAGATCCAGCGCTCGGGCTTTGCCGTGGTCAACGGCCGAGTGAGCAAAATCGAACGCAATCGCGGCGGAGTCTGGATTGAGTTGCAGGGCTCACTGGTACTGCGCATTGCACCCAATTTGGTGGGCCGATTCGACAGTGCGCTGTTGAAAGGTTTGCAGGGCCAGTCCATCGAAGCCCGCGGCTGGGTGCTGGACCGCTCCCGACGCGGCGGCCTGGAAAAGGGCCAGGCACGCTGGCTGTTGCCACTGACCGATCCCGGCATGCTCGAGCAGGCGCCGTAAGAAAAAATTGTAGACATTTTTCAGGTCGATTGTGAACAGTTGAGCCCTTGTATCCCGTGGCTCTTGGCCAAAAGTCGTAGGGCAGGGCCCTTGACACCTGTGACTGCCCAGTCTTGTGGGGACTTTGCGACACGCGTATCCTCGGCGGTCCGTCGACCAACAGTAAAAGCGGAATGCCGATATGTCTGATTTGAAAACTGCCGCTCTCGAATATCATGCCCATCCTCGTCCAGGAAAGCTGAGTGTAGAGCTCACCAAAGCCACTGCCACCGCCCGCGACCTGTCGCTGGCCTACAGCCCTGGCGTTGCCGAGCCCGTACGTGAAATCGCCCGCGATCCTGAACTGGCCTACAAGTACACCGGCAAAGGCAACCTGGTTGCAGTGATCTCTGATGGCACCGCGATCCTCGGCCTGGGTAACCTCGGCCCATTGGCTTCCAAGCCAGTCATGGAAGGTAAAGGCGTGCTGTTCAAGCGCTTCGCCGGCATTGACGTATTCGATATCGAAGTCGATTCCGAGAGCCCGCAGGCTTTCATCGACACCGTCAAGCGCATCTCCATCACCTTCGGTGGCATCAACCTGGAAGACATCAAGGCACCTGAGTGCTTCGAGATCGAAAAGGCCCTGATCGAACAGTGCGACATCCCGGTATTCCACGATGACCAGCACGGCACCGCGATCGTTACCGCGGCCGGCATGATCAATGCCCTGGAAATCGCCGGCAAAACCCTTGGCGAAGCCAAGATCGTTTGCCTGGGCGCCGGCGCCGCGGCCATCTCCTGCATGAAGTTGCTGGTGAGCATGGGCGCCAAGCTGGAAAACATCTACATGGTCGACAGCAAGGGCGTTGTGCAGTCCGAGCGTACCGACCTGAACCAGTACAAGGCGATGTTCGCGCATCCGTCCTCCAAGCGTACCCTGGCTGACGCCCTGGACGGTGCAGACGTGTTCGTTGGCCTGTCCGGCCCGAACCTGCTGAGCGCCGAAGGCCTCAAGTCCATGGCGGCCAACCCGATCGTGTTCGCGTGCTCCAACCCGGATCCGGAAATCTCCCCGGAACTGGCCCACGCCACCCGTAGCGACGTGATCATGGCCACCGGCCGTTCGGACTACCCGAACCAGGTCAACAACGTACTGGGCTTCCCGTTCATCTTCCGTGGTGCCCTGGACGTTCGCGCCAAGCGCATCAACGAAGAGATGAAAGTTGCGGCCGCCAACGCCCTGCGCGAACTGGCCAAGCTGCCGGTTCCTCAGGAAGTGTGCGACGCCTACGGCGGCATCAAGCTGGAATTCGGTCGTGAGTACATCATCCCGAAACCAATGGACAAGCGCCTGATCACCCTGATCTCCGATGCCGTGGCCAAAGCCGCAATCGAGACGGGTGTGGCCACCCTGCCGTATCCGAAGAACTACCCGCTGCAAAGTGTGGATGATGTGTTCAACGGCTAAGCCGTTGTAGCGCACCACCAAAAAGCCCCGGCTCTTGCGAGTCGGGGCTTTTTTTGTGGCTGGCAATTGGCTCGAGCCTGGCGGTGATCCAACTGTGGGAGCGGGCTTGCTCGCGAAGACGGTGTGTCAGTCGGCCCATCTGAGCCTGATACTCCGCTTTCGCGAGCAAGCCCGCTCCCACATTGGAACTGCGTGTTAGAACAAATCGATCGGCGCCGCCTCGTCCGCCGGCAGCGGGCTGCCCGGTGCAACACCATTGCCCAGCTCGTTGACCGACGGCGGCGTGTCCTCGCTCTTGAACAGCTCGAAGTACGCATTCGGCGTGCTCGGCGCTGCTGCACGGCCGCTGACCGGGTCGATCCGCAGGCTCAGGATGCCTTCCGGTTCCGGCTGGGTATGCAGCGGCATATCCTTCAGCGCGGCGCCCATGTAGCTCATCCAGATCGGCAGCGCGACGGTGCCGCCGAACTCCCGGCGACCGAGGCTTTCCGGCTGGTCGTAACCGGTCCATACGGTGGTCACGTAGTCGGCGTTGTAGCCGGAGAACCAGGCATCCTTGGAATCGTTGGTGGTACCGGTCTTGCCGGCGATATCGGCACGGCCCAGGGCCAGGGCGCGACGCCCCGTACCTTTCTTGATCACGTCTTCCAGGATGCTGTTGAGGATGTAGGTGGTACGGCCATCCACAACGCGTTCGGCTACCGCCGGCGCTTGTGGTGCGGCGGGAGCGCCGGCTGCCGGGGCTTCGCCTGGCGTCGGCTCGATGGTGATGCCGCCGTTGGCCGGTGCTGCCTGGCCGTCAGTGGCCGCGACGCCATTGACCACGTCGCCCGGTACCCGTGGCGGGTTGGCGGTGAACAGGGTTTCGCCGCTACGGCTTTCGATCTTGTCGATCAGGTACGGGGTGATCTTGTAGCCGCCGTTGGCAAAGGTGCTCCAGCCGGTGGCGATTTCCATCGGCGTCAGCGTGGCGGTACCCAGTGCCAGGGACAGGTTGGGCGGCAGGTCCGACTTGTTGAAGCCGAAGCGGGTGATGTAGTCGATGGTCTTGCCTACGCCCATCGCCTGCAGCAGGCGGATCGACACCAGGTTACGCGACTTGTACAGCGCCTCGCGGACGCGGATCGGGCCGAGGAAGGTGTTGGTGTCGTTCTTCGGGCGCCAGACCTTGTCCAGGTACTCGTCGACGAACACGATCGGTGCATCGTTGACCAGGCTGGCGGCGGTGTAGCCGTTATCCAGTGCAGCGCTGTAGATGAACGGCTTGAAGCTGGAACCCGGCTGGCGCTTGGCCTGGGTGGCGCGGTTGTAGTTGCTCTGCTCGAAGGCAAAGCCGCCGACCAGGGCACGGATTGCACCGTTCTGCGGGTCAAGCGACACCAGCGCGCCCTGTGCCACGGGCACCTGGCTGAATTTCAGGCTGTCGTCCTTCTGGCGCTGCACGCGAACCAGGTCACCGACCTGGGCCACGTCCGACGGCTGCTTGGGCATCGGGCCCATGCTGTTGGTGTTCAGGAAAGGGCGGGCCCATTTCATGCTGTCCCACGACACATGCTCTTCGCCGGTGCGCGTCAGTACCTGCAGGCCATCTTTCTTCACCTGGGTGACGATGGCGGGTTCAAGGCCGCTGATCGGGCGCTGTTTGCCCAGCTCGACGGTCCAGGCGCTCAGGGTCTTGCCCGGCAGGCGCGATTCAGGGCCGCGGTAGCCATGGCGCTGGTCATAGGCGACCAAGCCATCGTGTACCGACTTGTTGGCGATTTCCTGCAGGTTGCTCGGAATCGTCGTGGTCACGCGGAAACCTTCGGTGTACGCCTCGCTGCCATAGCGGCCGACCATCTCGGCACGGGCCATTTCGGCGATATACGGGGCATTCACTTCCGGGGTCGGCACGTGATAGCTGGCGTTCAGCGGCTCGGCAACCGCACTTTCGTACGCGGCCTGGTCGATCTTGCCCAGCTTGTACATGCGGCCCAGGATCCAGTCGCGGCGCTCTTTGCTGCGCGCCGGGTTGGCCAGCGGGTTAAAGCGTGAAGGCGCCTTGGGCAGGCCGGCAATCATCGCCATCTGCGCCAGGCTGGCGTCACGAATCGACTTGCCGTAGTAAACCTGCGAAGCCGCCTCGATGCCGTAGGCGCGGTTGCCCAGATAGATCTTGTTGACGTACAGCTCAAGGATCTCATCCTTGGTCAGCTGACGTTCGATCTGCAACGCCAGGAGGATTTCCGTGGCTTTGCGGGAAAAGCTGCGTTCGCTGGTGAGGAAGAAGTTCTTCGCCACCTGCATGGTGATGGTGCTGCCACCGGATTGAATGTGTCCGCTTTTTACCAACTGCGTGGCCGCCCGCACCAGGCTGCTTGGGTCGACGCCATAGTGATTGGCGAAGTTATCGTCTTCAGCCGACAGCAGGGCGTTGATGAAATTGGGTGGAATGTCGGCGAAACGGATCGGTGTGCGGCGCATTTCGCCGAACTCCGCGATCAGTTTTTCATCGCTGCTGTAGACCCGCAAAGGAATCTGCAACTGGATACTTCTCAGGGCCTCTACGGAGGGCAAACCCGGACTAAGGTAGAGATAGGCCCCGCTGAGCACGAGCATCAGCCCGCAGACGATCGCGACAATGGAGTACCCGAAAAACTTCAGCAGACGAATCAAGGCTTTTGGATTTCCAAGGAAAAGAATGGGTTAGGCGTCGGGGCATGCACGGCAAGTGGTGGATCGACCCGGCCAGCAGATAAACGCGGGAAAAAACGCTGGGCATTAAAGCATTTTTCGGCTTCGGGCGTCATTCGCGCCGCTCATACAAGCCGACCGAATGCAGGAAGCCTGGCAGCAATCAGTCCGTAAGACAGGGAAAGTTTTGGGGAGTTTTATGAGAAAGGGATTTTTCAGGCGAAAAGCCGATGCCGTCCTGGGTATCGACATCAATGACACCGGCGTCAGGCTGGTGGAGCTGGAGGCTTCAGGCACTGGCTACAGCGTGCGGGGCTACGCCATGCAGCAGTTGCCGGCCCATGCGGTGGTCGACAGCAGCGTGGTTGATTTCGATGCCGTCGCGCAGGCACTTTCCCGGGCGCTGGTACAGGCGCATACATCACTCAGGCATGCCGCCGTGGCCGTGGCAGGGCCCTCGGTGATTACCCGCGTGCTGGAGATGGACGCGGGGCTGACGGATGCTGAAATGGTGCGTCGAATCCATGGGGAAGCAGACCAGTACATTCCTTATCCGCTGGAGGATGTGGCTATCGACTTCCAGGTGCAGGGCCCGTCGGCCCATGACCCGCAAAGCGTCGATGTGCTGCTGGTTGCCTGCCTCAAGGAACAGGTGGAGGCCCGTGAGGCGGTTTTGGCCCTTGCGGGGCTGGCGACGCGGATAGTGGATGTCGAAGCATTTGCATTGGCTCGCGCGGGCAGGCAGGCTTCGGACAGCATCACGCCGGGCCGTCGTGTCGATGGCGCGCAATGGGCCGTGGATGCCCAGGGAATGGGAGTGGCCTGCGGGCTGGCCCTGAGGAGTTTCGACTGATGACACGAATCAACCTGTTGCCGTGGCGCGCAGAACGGAATGAGCGGCGGCGCAAATATTTTCTGGTGTTTTTGGCGGGGGCTGCAGCGGTGGCGCTGGCTGCGGTTTGGCTGGCAGACCAGGTGATCGACCGTGCAATCGATCGGCAGTTGGCTCGCAATAACCAGTTGAGCCAGGGTGTCACCGGGCTCGACTCGCGGATCAAGGCCATCGACGAACTGCATGAGCAGCGCCAGCAGTTGATGGAACGGATGAAAGTTGTGCAGGGTTTGCAGGACGATCGTGCGGCGGGTGCTCAGTTGCTGGACCAGTTGGCCCGTGCCGTGCCGGACGGGGTGCAGTTGCGCGAAGTGAGCGTCGACGGCGGGTCTGTTTCCATCAGCGGCACGGCCGGATCGAACCGGGACATTGCTCAGTTCATGCGAGGCCTCGAAGCTGCCGAAGACTTGGAAGCGCCCCGGCTTCAACGGGTTCGCGGCGCGCAGGAGGGCGACGACAATGGCTTCCAGTTGACGGTTCGCCATGGTCACTCGGATGAGGTGCGCCAATGAGAGGGGCGTCAGGCCTGCCAGGGCTGACAGAATCCGATATAACCCAGCTCTGCCAGAACGCCGCCAACTGGCCCTTGCCGGGCAAGGCGTTGCTGGCTGGCGCGGTGGTTTGCCTGCTGTGGGCGGTGGGCAATACCTTCTACTTGAGTGGGGCGCGGGAGCAACTGCGCCAGCTTGAGTCGCAGGAAGTGGCGCTTGAACAGCAGGTCGCGCTGAAAACCATCCAGGCTGCCGGCCTGGAGTCCCTGGTCCGCGAACTCGAAACAATGCGAGGCCATTTCGCCAACCTGTTACGGCGGCTGCCTGCCGACACCCAGGTACCCGGCCTGCTTGAAGATATTGGCCGCCTGAGTGCCGCCAATGGCTTGGTGCTGGAGGCCATCGAACTTCGGGATGACCAGCCTCGCGCCCTGTACATCGAATCGCCCATGCAGATTGGCGTCACCGGGACTTTTCACGACCTGGCGGCGTTCATCAACGGCATGGCCAGCTTGCGAGGAATTGTCACGGTGCATGACTTGGCATTCAGTCCTGTCGATCCCTCGGAGTTGCATCTCAGTCTGGTAGCCAGGACCTATCGTCACAACCGCCAGGCGGGCGATGACCCGAAGGTTGATTTGCACCCGCCGGCACAGGCTGTCGCCGAGCCCGGGCCGCAGCAAGTGGCGTACGATTTTGCAGCCTTGCGCGACCCTTTCCAGCCGCCCTCTCGCCAACTGGTTCGACCCGCCGGGCGACCGGCTGCCGGACCTGATCTCGCCAGGCCTCGCGGAATCCTCGAAGGCTTCGCCGTGGAGCAGTTCGAAATGATCGGGACCTTGTCCCTGGGGGCTCAAACCTTCGCCCTGCTGCGCGGAGCGTCGTCTGTCCATCGGCTGGCAATCGGCGATTACCTGGGCCCGGACCACGGGCGCATCACGGCAATCCACGACTCCCATGTCGAACTGGCCGAGCTTTTCCCGGATGGCCAGGGCGCGTGGCTGGAACGCTCGCAAACCCTTGCCCTGAACGTGAACTCATAACGGAAACAAACAATGAAAAGGACTTTTTCGTCCTTCGGTGTGGCGCTATGGATAGCGTTCACGGCACCGATGGTCATGGCTGTGCCCAATCGAATCGACTTGATTCACCTGCCGCCACCTGGCAATGCGCCCCTGAGTACCGGACGCGTGGCATTCACCGGGGACAAGCTGTCCCTCAACTTCCAGAATATCGAGTTGCGCGCGGTGCTGCAGCAGATTGCTGACGTTGCCGGCCTCAATCTGGTGACCAGCGACGACGTGCAGGGTTCGATCACCCTGCGCCTCAAGGACGTGCCCTGGGACCAGGCCCTGGACCTGGTGCTGCAAACCAAGGGGCTGGACAAGCGTGTGACGGCCAATGTGCTGCTGGTCGCGCCGGCCGAGGAGTTGGCCGCCCGCGAGTTGCTGGCGATGGAGTCGCGCAAGCAAATGACTGAGTTGGCACCGCTGCGCCGCGAGTTGCTGCAAGTCAATTACGCCAAGGCGTCGGACCTGGCCAAGCTCTTCCAGTCGGCCGTGGGCCTGGAAGGTGCAACCGATGAGCGCGGCTCGGTGGCGGTGGATGACCGCACCAACAACATCATCGCCTACCAGACCCGGGAGCGGCTGGAGGAGCTGCGCAAGATTGTGGCGCAACTGGATATTCCGGTAAGGCAGGTGATGATCGAGGCGCGGATCGTCGAGGCCAATGTGGATTACGACAAAAGCCTTGGCGTGCGCTGGGGCGGGCAACTGAATCGGGGTAACTGGAGCGCTGGCGGGATCAGGAAACCGCTGGCCGAAGGCACCGAGCCGCCTGAAATCCCGCCCAGCTCGCCGTTTGTGGACCTGGGGGCGGTCAACGGCAGCGCCGGCCTGGGTGTCGCGTTTATCACCGACAACCTGCTGCTGGACCTGGAACTGACCGCCATGGAAAAAACCGGCAATGGTGAAATCGTTTCGCAGCCCAAGGTCGTCACCTCCGACAAGGAAACCGCGCGAATCCTCAAGGGCACCGAGATTCCCTATCAGGAGTCCAGCTCCACCGGCGCGACCTCGGTGTCGTTCAAGGAGGCTTCCTTGTCATTGGAAGTGACCCCGCAAATCACCCCGGACGGCTGGGTGATCCTGGAGGTCAAGGTCACCAAGGACGAGCCCGACTACCTGAACAGGCTCAACGATGTGCCGCCGATCAAGAAAAACGAGGTCAATGCCAAGGTGCTGGTCAAGGACGGGGAGACCATCGTGATCGGCGGGGTTTTCTCCAATACTCAAAGCAAAGTGGTAGATAAAGTGCCATTTTTGGGCGATGTGCCGTATCTTGGCCGCCTTTTCCGGCGGGATGTGGTTTCGGAGAAAAAATCCGAGCTGCTGGTATTCCTGACTCCGCGTATTATGAATAACCAGGCGATTGCTGTGAGTCGTTGATTCTGTGCGAAATTTGATTCTTGTAGGACCGATGGGGGCTGGAAAAAGCACCATCGGCCGTTTGCTGGCCAAAGAGCTGCGCCTGCCATTCAAAGACTCCGATAAGGAAATTGAATTGCGCACGGGCGCCAATATCCCGTGGATCTTCGATAAGGAAGGCGAACTGGGCTTTCGCGACCGCGAGCAGGCGATGATTGCCGAGCTGTGCGGCTGCGATGGCGTGGTATTGGCCACCGGCGGTGGCGCAGTGATGCGCGACGAGAACCGCCGGGCGCTGCACGCCGGCGGTCGCGTGGTTTATCTGCACGCGTCTGTCGAGCAGCAGGTGGGCCGCACCGCTCGCGACCGCAATCGCCCATTGCTGCGCACCGCCGACCCGGCAAAAACCCTGCGGGACCTGCTGACGCTGCGCGACCCGCTTTATCGGGAAATCGCCGATCTGGTGGTGGAAACCGATGAGCGGCCGCCACGAATGGTGGTTCTCGACATTCTCGAGCGCCTGGCACAGTTGCCACCCCGTTAAAGCCAGGGCCGAAATGCGCTATCCTCGGCGGCGCGTCATGACCGTCCGAGTTGTGGCGTAGAGCCATCAGGCAGCGTCAGATCCCGACGTTGCCGACAACGTTAATGTAGGGCAGGACGCCTGCTTTCATCTTCAACGCGGGGACACATGCAGACACTTAAGGTCGATCTTGGCGAGCGCAGCTACCCGATCCATATTGGCGAAGGTTTGTTGGACCAGCCCGAGTTGCTCGCACCGCATATTGCCGGGCGGCAAGTGGCGATCATCTCCAATGAAACGGTCGCGCCGCTTTATCTTGAGCGTCTGAGCCGCAGCCTGGCGGCGTACTCGGTGATCTCGGTGGTGCTGCCGGACGGCGAGGCCTTCAAGACCTGGGAAACCCTGCAACTGATCTTTGATGGCCTGCTGACGGCCCGTCATGACCGGCGCACCACGGTGGTTGCCCTGGGTGGCGGTGTGATCGGCGACATGGCTGGCTTTGCAGCCGCCTGCTATCAGCGCGGCGTGGACTTTATCCAGGTACCGACCACCTTGCTGTCCCAGGTCGATTCGTCGGTGGGCGGCAAGACCGGCATCAACCACCCGCTGGGCAAGAACATGGTCGGCGCGTTCTATCAGCCGAATGTGGTGCTGATCGACACTGCCACCCTCAATACCCTGCCACCCCGCGAGCTGTCGGCGGGCCTGGCGGAAGTCATCAAGTACGGACTGATCTGCGACGAGCCGTTCCTGACCTGGCTGGAAGAACACGTCGACGCCCTGCGCGCCCTTGACCAGGTGGCACTCACCGAAGCGATTTCCCGCTCCTGCGCCGCCAAGGCGCTGGTGGTGAATGCCGATGAGCGTGAGTCCGGCGTGCGCGCCACCTTGAACCTCGGCCACACCTTCGGCCATGCGATCGAGACCCACATGGGCTATGGTGTGTGGTTGCATGGGGAGGCCGTAGCGGCTGGCACAGTGATGGCATTGGAGATGTCGCAACGCCTGGGCTGGATCAGCGCCCAGGAGCGTGATCGCGGGATCCGCCTGTTCCAGCGCGCCGGGTTGCCGGTCATTCCTCCCGAGGAGATGACCGAGGCAGATTTTCTCGAACATATGGCAATAGACAAGAAAGTGATCGACGGTCGACTGCGACTGGTGCTGTTGCGCCGAATGGGCGAAGCGGTAGTGACCGACGATTATCCGAAAGAGATTTTACAGGCCACGCTGGGAGCGGATTACCGCGCCCTGGCCCAGCTTAAAGGTTAATAAGATCCCGATGACTAGTTTGCATGCCGACGAGGCGTTCCTCGGCCATTACCAGTTAAGCCACGACCCTTTTGCTCCTCGGGTGCCTGGTTTCAAGTTTTTCCCTGCGCAACGCAAGCCGGTGCTGGGACAACTGCACCACCTGGCGCGCTACAGCCAGTTGCTGCTGGTGGTCACCGGCCCATTGGGCAGCGGCAAGACCTTGCTGCGCCAGGCACTGGTGGCCAGCACCAACAAGCAATCGGTACAGAGCGTGGTGGTCTCCGCCCGTGGTGCCGGTGATGCGGCAGGCGTGTTGCGTCAAGTGGCCCAGGCCCTCGACGTGTCCACTGCCGAGCCGAATGCGATCCTCAAGCAAGTGGTGCAACTGGGCCTGACCGGCCAGGAAGTCTACCTGCTGGTGGATGACGCCGAGCAGCTCGACGAATCTGCCCTGGAAGCGTTGCTGGCCCTGGCGGCCGGTACGCCTGAAGGGCGCCCGCATGTGTTTCTGTTTGGCGAGTCTTCGCTGATCGCCGAACTTGAACAGATCAGCGGCGAGCAGGAGCTGTTCCACGTCATCGAACTGCAGCCTTACGAAGAAGAAGAAACCCGCGAATACCTGGCCCAGCGGCTGGAAGGCGCAGGGCAGGGCATCGAACTTTTCTCCGCTTCGCAGATCTCTGATATTCACGAAAGCTCCGACGGCTGGCCTGGCACCATCAACCAGGTTGCCCGGGATGCCATGATCGAAGCCATGATTGCCAGCCGCTCAGCGGTAAAGCGTCCAAAGATGGGGTTTACTATGCCGAAGAAGCACGTATTGGCAATTTCTGCCGTTGTCGTGGTTGCCGTCGCCGCCGCCTGGTTGATTCCAGGTCGCAACAAGGCACCGACCACCGCTGGCGCGCCAACCGAACAGGCGCAGTTGCCACTGGGCAAGCCAACACCGAACGTTGAGTTTGCCAACTCCGGCCAACCCACCAACCTGCCAATGGTCGGCCAACCGGTGATGCGCGGCCCGCTCGCCGAAGAAGCTGGCGGCATCTCCGAAGGCGACGATGGGGTGCCCGTGGAAGGCTCCAGCGCCACGCCGCCGACCGTGACCACCACCGCGCCACCTGCGGGCGTGCCAGCCGGTCAGCCAGCGGCCAAGCCGACGCCAGCGCCAGCCCAGGTCGCCACCGCCAAGCCTGCGCCTGTTGCCAAGCCGGTCGCCCCGGCGCCTGCGGCCAAACCGGCTCCAGCCGCCAAGCCTGCCGAAAAACCGGCCGTCGTGGCCAAGGCCGCGACTGGCGCTGCCGGCAGCAGCTGGTATGCCAGCCAGCCTACCGGTAATTTCGTGGTGCAGATCCTCGGCACCAGCTCCGAAGCCAACGCCCAGGCGTTCGTGAAAGAGCAGGGCGGCGAGTACCGTTATTTCAAGAAAGTGCTCAACGGCAAGCCTCTCTATGTAATCACGTACGGCAACTTCTCCAGCCGTGCAGCAGCGGAATCCGCTATCAAGGCCTTGCCAGCGAAGGTTCAGGCTGGTAAACCTTGGCCTCGCACTGTCGCCAGCGTTCAACAAGAACTGGCAACAACTCGCTGAAGATCCGGCGGCCTTACCCAGGCCGCCCTCTCGGCACCTCAAAAAAAACAACACAGCGTGCAGCCCTGAAGGCCGCGCGCTTTGTGGTGTCTGCGTCACAGTGGCTTTTGAGTCGTAGCGGTCAAAATTAAAAAAGTTTTGACTAGCACAGCATATCGCTTTAAACCTTTCATAAATGCGACATAGATTTGCGACATTTCGTCGCTAAATTTGTGAGCGTCTGTGTCGGTGTGTACAATGACCTCCCTTTTGCCCCCGCTAAGTCGGCGTACGTTCGGCGTGGAAGGTAACCGGTTGAATTGAAAAGAAATTTGCCTCGGAATAAGAGGCAGCCTGGTGAGAAAGTGTCTATGAAAGCAGGTCTGTACCAACCCGATGAATTCAAGGATAACTGCGGTTTCGGCCTGATAGCCCACATGCAGGGCGAGCCCAGTCATACCCTTTTGCAAACGGCCATCGAGGCCCTGACCTGCATGACCCACCGCGGTGGGATCAACGCCGACGGCAAGACCGGTGACGGTTGCGGCTTGCTGATTCAAAAGCCCGACCAGTTCCTGCGCGCAGTCGCCAAGGAACATTTCGGCGCCGATTTGCCCAAGCAGTACGCTGTGGGCATGGTGTTCTTCAACCAGGACCCGGTAAAAGCCGAAGCTGCTCGCGAGAACATGAACCGCGAGATCCTGGCCGCTGGCCTGCAGCTCGTCGGCTGGCGCAAAGTGCCGATCGACACCAGCGTACTGGGCCGCCTGGCCCTGGAGCGCCTGCCGCAGATCGAACAAGTGTTCATCGCAGGCGACGGCCTGAGCGACCAGGACATGGCGATCAAGCTGTTCACCTCTCGTCGTCGCTCGTCCGTGGCCAATGCCGCCGACACCGACCACTACATCTGCAGCTTTTCCCACAAGACCATCATTTATAAAGGCCTGATGATGCCGGCGGACTTGACCGCCTTCTATCCAGACCTGAGCGATGAGCGCCTGCAAACCGCAATCTGCGTGTTCCACCAGCGCTTCTCCACCAACACCCTGCCGAAATGGCCGCTGGCCCAGCCATTCCGCTTCCTCGCCCACAACGGCGAGATCAACACCATCACCGGCAACCGCAACTGGGCCGTGGCCCGTCGAACCAAGTTCGCCAACGACCTGATGGACCTGGAAGAGCTCGGCCCGCTGGTCAACCGCGTGGGTTCCGACTCCTCCAGCATGGACAACATGCTCGAACTGATGGTCACCGGCGGCATCGACCTGTTCCGTGGCGTGCGCATGATCATTCCGCCAGCGTGGCAGAACGTCGAGACCATGGACCCCGACCTGCGGGCGTTCTATGAGTACAACTCGATGCACATGGAACCGTGGGACGGCCCGGCCGGCGTGGTAATGACCGACGGTCGCTACGCCGTGTGCCTGCTCGACCGTAACGGCCTGCGCCCGGCGCGTTGGGTGACCACTACCAACGGCTTCATCACCCTGGCGTCGGAAATCGGCGTGTGGAACTACAAGCCGGAAGACGTGATCGCCAAGGGCCGCGTTGGCCCGGGCCAGATCCTCGCCGTGGACACCGAGACCGGTCAGATCCTCGACACCGATGCCATCGACAATCGCTTGAAGTCCCGTCATCCGTACAAGCAATGGCTGCGCAAGAATGCCCTGCGCATCCAGGCAACCATGGAAGACAACGACCACGGTTCGGCTTTCTATGACGTCGACCAGCTCAAGCAGTACATGAAGATGTACCAGGTCACTTTCGAAGAACGTGACCAGGTGCTGCGCCCACTGGGCGAGCAGGGCTACGAAGCCGTCGGCTCCATGGGCGATGACACGCCAATGGCCGTGCTGTCCCAGCGCGTGCGCACGCCGTACGACTATTTCCGCCAGCAGTTCGCCCAGGTGACCAACCCGCCGATCGACCCGCTGCGCGAAGCCATCGTGATGTCCCTGGAAGTGTGCCTCGGTGCCGAGCGCAACATCTTCCAGGAATCGCCTGAGCACGCTTCCCGCGTGATCCTCAGCTCGCCGGTCATTTCCCCGGCCAAGTGGCGCTCGTTGATGACCCTGGATCGCCCGGGCTTCGACCGGCAGATCATCGACCTGAACTACGACGAGAGCCTCGGCCTGGAAGCCGCTGTGCGCAACGTCGCCGATCAGGCGGAAGAAGCCGTTCGCGCCGGCCGTACCCAAATCGTGCTGACCGACCGCCATATCGCCCCGGGCAAGCTGCCGATCCACGCTTCCCTGGCCACCGGCGCGGTACACCACCGCCTGACCGAAAAGGGCCTGCGTTGCGATTCCAACATCCTGGTTGAAACCGCCACCGCCCGCGACCCGCATCACTTTGCGGTGTTGATCGGCTTCGGCGCCTCGGCGGTGTATCCGTTCCTGGCTTACGAAGTACTCGGCGACCTGATCCGTACCGGCGAAGTGCTGGGCGACCTCTACGAGGTGTTCAAGAACTACCGTAAAGGCATCACCAAGGGCCTGCTGAAGATCCTGTCGAAGATGGGCATCTCCACCGTCACGTCCTACCGCGGCGCGCAATTGTTCGAAGCCATCGGCCTGTCGGAAGAAGTTTGCGAGATGAGCTTCCGTGGCGTGCCGAGCCGCATCAAGGGTGCGCGTTTCGTCGACATCGAAGCCGAGCAGAAAGCCCTGGCCGCCGAAGCCTGGAGCGCGCGCAAGCCGATCCAGCAAGGCGGCCTGCTGAAGTTCGTGCACGGTGGCGAATACCACGCCTACAACCCGGACGTGGTCAACACCCTGCAAGCCGCCGTGCAGCAAGGCGACTACGCCAAGTTCAAGGAATACACCGCGCTGGTGGATAACCGCCCGGTGTCGATGATCCGCGACCTGTTCAAGGTGAAAACCCTGGACACGCCGCTGGCCATCAGCGAGATCGAGCCACTGGAATCGATCCTCAAGCGTTTCGACTCCGCCGGTATTTCCCTGGGCGCCTTGTCGCCTGAGGCTCACGAAGCCCTGGCCGAAGCCATGAACCGCCTGGGTGCGCGTTCCAACTCCGGCGAAGGCGGTGAAGACCCGGCGCGCTACGGCACCATCAAGAGCTCGAAAATCAAGCAGGTCGCCACTGGCCGTTTTGGTGTAACCCCGGAATACCTGGTCAACGCCGAAGTGCTGCAGATCAAGGTTGCCCAGGGCGCCAAGCCGGGCGAAGGCGGGCAACTGCCAGGCGGCAAGGTCAATGGCCTGATCGCCAAGCTGCGTTATGCAGTGCCGGGCGTGACATTGATTTCGCCGCCGCCGCACCACGACATCTACTCGATCGAGGATTTGTCGCAGCTGATTTTCGACCTGAAACAAGTCAACCCGCAGGCCCTGGTCTCGGTGAAACTGGTAGCGGAAGCCGGCGTGGGCACCATCGCCGCCGGTGTGGCCAAGGCCTATGCCGACCTGATCACCATCTCCGGCTACGACGGCGGCACCGGCGCTTCGCCGCTGACCTCCATCAAGTACGCCGGCGCACCGTGGGAACTGGGCCTGGCTGAAACCCACCAGACCCTGCGCGGCAACGACCTGCGCGGCAAGGTCCGGGTGCAAACCGACGGTGGCCTGAAAACCGGCCTCGACGTGATCAAGGCTGCAATCCTCGGCGCCGAAAGCTTCGGCTTCGGCACCGCGCCAATGATCGCCCTGGGCTGCAAATACCTGCGCATCTGCCACCTGAACAACTGCGCCACCGGCGTGGCCACTCAGAACGAGAAGCTGCGCAAGGACCACTACATCGGGACCGTCGACATGGTGGTGAATTTCTTCACCTACGTCGCCGAGGAAACCCGTGAGTGGCTGGCCAAGCTGGGCGTGCGTTCCCTGGAAGAGCTGATCGGCCGTACCGACCTGCTGGACATCCTCGAAGGCCAGACCGCCAAGCAACAACACCTGGACCTGACGCCGCTGTTGGGCAGCGATCACATCCCGGCCGACAAGCCACAGTTCTGCCAGGTTGACCGCAACCCGCCGTTCGACAAGGGCCTGCTGGCCGAGAAGATGGTCGAGATGGCCACTTCGTCGATCAACGACGCAAGCGGCGGCGAATTCGCCCTGGATATCTGCAACTGCGACCGTTCCATCGGCGCACGCATCTCCGGCGAAATCGCGCGCAAGCACGGCAACCAGGGCATGGCCAAGGCGCCGATCACCTTCCGCTTCAAGGGCACCGCTGGCCAGAGCTTCGGCGTATGGAACGCCGGTGGCTTGAACATGTACCTCGAAGGCGACGCCAACGACTACGTGGGCAAGGGCATGACCGGCGGCAAGCTGGTGATCGTCCCGCCAGTGGGCAGCGTCTACAAGACTCAAGACAGTGCCATCATCGGCAACACCTGCCTGTACGGCGCAACCGGCGGCAAGCTGTTTGCCGCGGGCACGGCCGGTGAGCGTTTCGCAGTGCGTAACTCCGGTGCCCACACCGTGGTTGAAGGCACGGGCGATCACTGCTGCGAGTACATGACCGGTGGTTTTGTCGCGGTGCTGGGCAAGACCGGCTACAACTTCGGTTCGGGCATGACCGGCGGTTTCGCCTACGTGCTCGACCAGGACAACACCTTCGTCGACAAGGTGAACCACGAGTTGGTGGAGATCCAGCGGATCAGCGGCGAAGCGATGGAATCCTATCGCAACCACTTGCAGCATGTGCTGGACGAATATGTCGAGGAAACCAACAGCGAATGGGGTCGTAACCTCGCTGAAAACCTCGATGACTACCTGCGCCGTTTCTGGCTGGTCAAGCCCAAGGCTGCCAACCTGAAATCGTTGCTTTCCAGCATCCGTGCCAACCCGCAGTGATATGCGCCTGAAGAGTTTGATGAGGTTTTAACATGGCTGAACGTCTGAATAACGACTTCCAGTTCATCGATGTCGGGCGCAAAGATCCGAAGAAGAAACTGTTGCGTCAACGCAAGAAAGAGTTCGTGGAAATCTACGAGCCCTTCAAACCCCAGCACTCGGCCGACCAGGCCCACCGCTGCCTGGGTTGCGGTAACCCGTATTGCGAATGGAAGTGCCCGGTGCATAACTTCATTCCGAACTGGCTGAAGCTGGTGGCCGAGGGCAACATCCTCGCCGCCGCCGAGTTGTCGCACCAGACCAACACCCTGCCGGAAGTGTGCGGCCGGGTGTGCCCGCAGGACCGTCTGTGCGAGGGTGCGTGCACCCTCAACGACGGCTTCGGCGCGGTGACCATCGGTTCGGTGGAGAAGTACATCACCGACACCGCGTTCGCCATGGGCTGGCGCCCGGACATGTCCAAGGTCAAGCCGACCGGCAAGCGCGTCGCGATCATCGGCGCGGGCCCGGCGGGCCTGGGCTGTGCCGACGTGCTGGTGCGTGGCGGCGTGACCCCGGTGGTGTTCGACAAGAACCCGGAAATCGGTGGCCTGCTGACCTTCGGCATCCCCGAGTTCAAGCTGGAAAAAACCGTACTGAGCCATCGTCGCGAAGTCTTCACCGGCATGGGTATCGAGTTCCGCCTCAATACCGAAATCGGCAAGGACGTGACCATGGAGCAACTGCTCGAAGAATACGATGCCGTGTTCATGGGCATGGGCACCTACACCTACATGAAGGGTGGCTTCGCCGGTGAAGACCTGCCGGGCGTGTACGACGCTCTGGACTTCCTGATCGCCAACGTCAACCGCAACCTGGGCTTTGAAAAGTCGCCGGAAGATTTCGTCGACATGAAAGGCAAGAAGGTCGTGGTGCTGGGCGGTGGTGATACCGCGATGGACTGCAACCGCACTTCGATTCGCCAGGGCGCCAAGTCGGTGACCTGTGCCTACCGTCGTGACGAAGCCAACATGCCGGGTTCGCGCAAAGAGGTGAAGAACGCCAAGGAAGAAGGCGTGAAATTCCTCTACAACCGCCAGCCGATCGCTATCGTCGGTGAAGACCGTGTCGAAGGCGTGAAAGTGGTCGAGACCCGTCTCGGCGAACCGGACGCCCGTGGCCGTCGCAGCCCCGAGCCGATCCCGGGTTCCGAAGAGATCATCCCGGCAGACGCCGTGGTCATCGCCTTCGGTTTCCGCCCAAGCCCGGCGCCGTGGTTCGAGCAGTTCGAAATCCAGACCGACAGCCAGGGCCGCGTTGTAGCCCCGGAACAAGGCCAGTACAAACACCAGACCAGCAACCCGAAAATCTTCGCCGGTGGCGACATGGTGCGCGGGTCTGACCTGGTAGTGACGGCCATCTTCGAAGGCCGCAACGCCGCCGAAGGGATCCTGGATTACCTGCAGGTCTGACCCCGATCCCGGATTGAAATGGGATCAAAATGTGGGAGCGGGCTTGCTCGCGAATGCGGTATATCAGTCACCAGATGTGTTGGCTGACCCACCGCTTTCGCGAGCAAGCCCGCTCCCACATTTGTTTTGTGGCGCTTTCATATCCGCGACAAATTGACCCGATAGACAAAAGGCACGGCTCTTGCCGTGCCTTTTGCGTCGCGCTCTGAGAAAATGCCCGCACTTTTTTTGCGGATGCCGACATGACTGCCCTCAAGAACGACCGTTTCCTTCGTGCCCTGCTCAAGCAACCCGTGGACGTCACCCCTGTGTGGATGATGCGCCAGGCCGGTCGCTACCTGCCGGAATACCGCGCCAGTCGCGCCCACGCCGGCGACTTCATGAGCCTGTGCATGAACCCGGAGTTCGCCTGCGAAGTCACCATGCAACCGCTGGACCGCTATCCACAGCTGGATGCGGCCATCCTGTTCTCCGATATCCTGACCATCCCTGACGCCATGGGCCAGGGCCTGTACTTCGAAACCGGCGAAGGCCCGCGTTTCAAGAAAGTCGTCAGCACCCTGGCCGATATCGAAGCCCTGCCGATCCCCGATCCCCACAAGGACCTGGGCTACGTCATGGATGCGGTCAGCACCATCCGCCGCGAGCTGAACGGCCGCGTGCCGCTGATCGGCTTCTCCGGCAGCCCGTGGACCCTGGCCACCTACATGGTCGAAGGCGGCTCGTCGAAAGACTTCCGCAAGACCAAGGCCATGCTCTACGACAACCCGCAAGCCATGCACCTGCTGCTGGACAAGCTGGCGCAGTCGGTCACCTCCTACCTCAACGGCCAGATCATGGCCGGCGCCCAGGCGGTGCAGATCTTCGACACCTGGGGCGGCAACCTGTCGGCGGCGGCGTACCAGGAGTTCTCCCTGGCCTACATGCGCAAGATCGTCAGCGGCCTGATCCGCGAACACGAAGGCCGCAAGGTGCCGGTGATCATGTTCACCAAGGGCGGCGGCCTGTGGCTGGAAAGCATCGCCGACGCCGGCGCCGACGCGCTGGGCCTGGACTGGACCTGCGACCTCGGCGAAGCCCGTCGCCGCGTGGGCAACAAGGTTGCGCTGCAAGGCAACATGGACCCGACCGTGCTGTACGCCAAGCCGGAAGCGATCCGCGCTGAAGTGGGCCGCATCCTTGCCAGCTACGGCAAAGGCAGTGGTCACGTGTTCAACCTTGGCCACGGCATTACTCCGGAAGTTGATCCGGAGCACGCAGGCGCGTTCCTGCGGGCGGTGCACGAGTTGTCGGCGCAGTATCACGAGTGATCGCGCGGCAATGAAAAAGCCCGGCAGATGCCGGGCTTTTTTGTGAGCGGTGATTAAGCCTTGGCTTCCTGCAACGGCGGTAACTTCGCCAGCTTCAACGCCACCAGCAACGCGACGATCAACAGCGCGACGATAAACCCGCCAATCCCGTTCCACCCGGCGTAGTGCCAGAAAAACCCGCCCGCCGTCCCCGCAATACTCGACCCCACGTAGTAACTGAACAGGTACAGCGACGACGCCTGGCCCTTGGCTTTCAGCGCGCGGCGGCCGATCCAGCTGCTGGCCACTGAGTGGGCGCCGAAGAAGCCGAAGGTGAAGATCAGCATGCCGGGCACTACCAGCCACAGCGGGGTAAACAGCGTCAGGGCGATGCCGCCGAGCATCAGCACGATGGTGCCCCACAGCACTCGGCGACGGCCTAGGCGGTCGGCCAGGGAGCCGATTTTCGCCGAGCTGTAGATACCCGAGAGGTAGACCAGCGACAGCAGGCCTACCACGGCCTGGCTCAAATCGTACGGGTCCGCCAGCAAGCGGTAGCCGATGTAGTTGAACATCGTCACAAAGGCGCCCATCAGCACGAAGGCTTCGAGGAACAGCCACGGCAGGCCGGCGTCCTTGAAGTGCATGGTGAAGCCGTCCACCAGGCTGCGCGGGTGCAGGGTGCTGGCGCGGAAGTTGCGCGACTCGGGGAGGATCTTCCAGAACACCGTGGCTGCGATCAGCGCCAGGGCGCCAATGATCAGCATCGCCGTGTGCCAACTGACGAAGTCGATCAGCACACCGATGATCAAGCGCCCGCTCATGCCGCCAATGGCGTTACCACCGATGTACAAACCCATGGCCAGGCCGATGTGTTGCGGGTGGATCTCTTCACTCAGGTAGGTCATGGCCACCGCTGCCAGGCCGCTGAGGGACAGGCCCACCAGTGCGCGCATCAGCAGGATGCCTTCCCAGCTTGGCATCAAGCCGCTGGCGATGGTGCACAGTGCGGCGCAGAACAGCGCGGCAACCATCACCGGCTTGCGCCCCAGGGTGTCGGAAATCGGCCCGGTGATCAGCAGGCCAATGGCAAGCATGCCGGTGGCCACCGAGAGAATCAGGCTGCTTTGCGCGGCATTGATGGAAAATTCGTGGGACAGCGCCGGCATCATCGGCTGTACGCAGTAGAGCAGGGCGAAAGTGGCGAAACCGCCGGAGAACAGCGCCAGCACCGTGCGCATGAACATCGGGGTGCCTTTTTCGATGTACTGCTCGTTGAGCTGTGCCACCACTTCATCGAGGGCGGTGGGCGGTACTTCTTGAGCAAGCGGAGCGACAGCAGATTTCACGCGGGACCTCGGGGAGGAAAGGCTGCCAGGGCTGGCAATGCAAAAAAGAATATAGCTCCCTATTGATTCTTTCCAATATATTGTTCGACCTGTTTAAGAGCTTTTACGACCTAATGAGGTTTTCATGGAACTGCGCCACCTGCGTTACTTCATCGCCGTGGCTGAAGAGCTGCATTTTGGCCGCGCCGCGCAGGTGCTGGGGATCTCCCAGCCGCCCCTGAGCCAGCAGATCCAGGCGCTGGAGCAGGAGATAGGTGCGCGGTTGTTTGAGCGTACCAATCGTCGGGTCGAGCTGAGCGAGGCCGGCAGGTTGTTCCTGCAAGAGGCGCGGTTGGTGCTGGCGCAGGTGGATAAAGCGGCGGACGTGGCGCGTCGGGCGCAGCTGGGGGAACTGGGGGAGTTGAAGATTGGCTTCACCTCTTCTGCGCCGTTCAACTCCAGCATTCCACAGGCGATCTTCGCGTTTCGCCAGGCATTCCCGGCGGTGCATTTGAATCTGCAGGAGATGAGCAGCACGGAGGTGGCCGAGTCGCTGGTGGATGAGTCGATTCAGGTGGGGTTGATGCGACCGTTGCCGTTGCCCGATTCCTTGAGCGTCGTGGAACTGATGCGCGAGCCCTTGGTGGCCGTGCTGAACGCCGGGCATCCGTTGGTGGAGGGCAGTGAGCGGGGTTTGCACCTGGCGCAATTGGCCGAAGAACCGTTTGTGTTTTTCCCGCGGACTTACGGCAGTGGCTTGTATGCCCAATTGATGAGCCTGGCGCGTGATGCGGGCTTCAGCCCGCATTTCGCGCAGGAGGCCGGGGAAGCGATGACCATCATCGGCCTGGTGGCGGCGGGGTTGGGTGTCTCGGTGTTGCCGGCGTCGTATCAGCGGATCCGCATTGATGGCGTGGTGTATCGCACGTTGCTGGATCAGGAGGCGGTGACGGCGGTGTGGCTGGTGCAGCGCAAGGGTCAGCAGACGCCGATGGCCAAGGCGTTTGTCGAGCTGCTGACCCGCAAGGCATTGGTATGACCGACGTATAACCTGTGGCGAGGGAGCTTGCTCCCGCTGGGCTGCGCAGCAGCCCCGAAACCCGACGACTGAGTTTTACCAGGCAACCCTCAATCGCAGGTTTCAGGGGCGCTTCGCACCCCAACGGGAGCAAGCTCCCTCGCCACAGGGCAGCGGGTGTTTCAGTTCTGCTTCGACGTCCCGGTCTGCTGGAGCAACTGCGCCGTGTCACTCACACCATTGGTGCGCAACGCCGCCAGGATGTCACGGTCCAGCATGCTCACCCAGCGGTTGTAGTTGCGGTGAATCTTGCCGTCTTTGTAACCCAGGTCGCGGCTGTCGCGGTAGGTGATGGCGTAGCTGGTGGCGGTGTAGCGAATGTCGATTTCAGCGTGGAACTGGTTGCGCACGTTGATCTCGGCCTGCACCAGTTTCGGGCTCAGGCGCTGCACCACCCATTGGCGTTTGTTCAAGGCCGCGATAATGGTCTGCTTCATTTTTTCTTCGTTGACCTGCGGGTTCGCCGGCAAGTCATGCTGGGTGTTGAGCACCGGTTTGTTGGTGCAGCCAGCGGTGGTGAGCAGGGCCAAAGCGACCAGTGTTGCGCGTAGCAGGGAAGACATTCCATTTCTCCAGTCAGTAAAAAAACTTACACCCAGCGGCGGAAAATCAGCGAAGTGTTGACGCCGCCAAAGGCAAAATTGTTGTTCATCACGTAGTCGCTGTGCAGCTCGCGGAACTCACCTTGCAGGTAGTCCAGCTCGCCGCAGCGCGGGTCGACTTCGTCGAGGTTGAAGGTGTGCACGTATTGGTTGCGGTTCATCATCTCGATGCTGAACCACGACTCCAGCGCGCCGCATGCGCCCAGAGTATGCCCAAGGAAACTCTTCTGCGAACTGATGGGCATGCGGCTACCGAACAGGCTGCTGGTGGCCAGGGTTTCGGCGATGTCGCCCTGGTCGGTGGCGGTGCCATGGCCGTTCACATAGCCGATCGCGTCGGGCGCAAGCCCCGCATCTTCCAATGCCAGTTCCATGGCGCGGCGCATGGTGGCCTGTTCCGGGCGGGTGGTGTGCTGGCCGTCGGCGTTGCTGCCGAAGCCGACGATTTCCGCGTGGATATGCGCGCCACGGGCCAGTGCATGTTCCAGCTCTTCGAGTACCAGGATGCCGCCGCCTTCGCCGATCACCAGGCCGTCGCGGCCACTGTCGTAGGGACGCGGGCTGGTTTGTGGTGCATCGTTTTTCAGGCTGGTGGCGTACAGCGCATCGAACACCATGGCTTCGGTAGGGCACAGCTCTTCGGCGCCACCTGCCAACATCAGCGGCAGGCGGCCGAACTTGATGGCCTCATAGGCGTAGCCGATGCCCTGGCTGCCGCTGGTGCACGCGCTGGACGTGGGGATCAGCCGGCCGGTGAGGCCGAAGAAAATGCTGATATTCGCCGCCGTGGTGTGGGGCATCATCCGCACGTAGGAGTTGGCGTTCAGCCCCTCGGCCACCGAGTTCAGCAGCATATTGCCGAAGGCCTTGATCTCGTCGGTGCTGCCGGTGGACGAGCCACAGGCCACGCCCATGCGCCCGTCCTTGATCGACTCGTCGCCCAGCAAGCCGGCATCTTTCAGCGCCTGCTCCGCCGCCCATACAGCCAGCCGGGAAACCCGGCCCATGCTGCGCAGTTGCTTGCGGGTCCAGTGGGCGGGCACCACGAAATCATCGATCGGCCCGGCCAGCCGGGTGTTCAGTTCGGTGAAACGGTCCCACTCGTCCATGCGCCGGATGCCGCTGCGGTTGGCGCGGAAGTTGGCGGCGATGGTTGCCCAATCGCTGCCCAGGGACGTAACGCCGGCTATGCCGGTGACCACCACGCGTTTCATCAGCACAGGCCTCCATTCACGGCCAGCACTTGGCGGGTGATGTAGCCGGCTTCTGCCGACATCAGGAAATTCACCGCCCCGGCGACTTCTTCCGGCGTGCCCATGCGCTGGGCCGGGATCATTTTCATCAGCTCTTCCACCGGTACGTTTTCATCGAGCATCGCGGTGTCGATCAGCCCGGGGGCCACGCAGTTGACGGTGATCTTGCGCTTGCCCAGCTCGATGGCCAGGGCCTTGGCGGCGCCGATCAGGCCGGCCTTGGACGCGCTGTAGTTGACCTGGCCGCGGTTGCCGATCAGCCCGGATACCGAGGTGATGCACACGATCCGCCCGGCGGCGCGACGACGAATCATCGGCATCATCACCGGGTGCAGCACGTTGTAGAAACCGTCGAGGTTGGTGCGCATCACCACGTCCCAATCGTCTTCCGACAGCGCTGGAAACGCGCCATCGCGCGTCAGGCCCGCATTGAGCACCACGCCGTAATACGCGCCATGGGCTTCCACGTCGGCTTCAAGGATCTCCTTGCAGCTGGCGCGGTCCGCCACATCGAATTGCAACACCCGGGCCTTGCGCCCCAGCGCTTCGATTTCGACCTGCACCGCATCCGCCTCGGCACGCCCGCTGCGGCAATGCAGCACGATGTCGTGCCCGGCCTGGGCCAGGCGCACAGCGATAGCGCGGCCGATGCCACGGCTGGAGCCGGTCACCAATACGGATTCAGTCATGGCGTGGTGTCCTTCGATTCATCTAAATAGTTGGCCGCCTGGGGCGGTCGAAATACGTTCAAGCGTGCGCTGGCCTGGATGCCGTGACCGGTGAGGTGGCATTCGAACACACCCATGCCGTTGTCGTCTTCCAGGGAGCGCAGGCCGTGGATGGTCAGCTCGGTGCCTGCGGGAAAGTGCTCGACGTTGCACTCGAACTTGCGCGTGCCCAGCAGGAAGCCCAACTCCACGGCTTCACCTTTCTGGCGCGCACGGCAACCGGCGTAGGCGGCGACGCTTTGCGCCATCAACTCAATGCCGACCCACGCAGGCAGGCTGCCGTCGGCGCGGTTGAAAAGACCGCCGGGCTTGACCGTCAGGCGGGTCTGGATCTGTTCTTCATCAAAGCTCAGGACCTGATCGATCAGGATCATGTCACCGGCGTGGGGCAGCAGTTCGGCGAGCGGCCAATCAGTCATGGGGCGTCTCCGATAATCAGGCTGACGTTGTTGCCACCGAAGGCAAACGAGTTGCTCATCAGGCAGCGTTTTTCCAGGGCGTCGCCGGGCGACGCCCACTTCAGTACGGGCAGGTCGGGGTCCGCCTGGCCATCCCAGACATGGGGCGGCACTACGCCTTCTGCCAGGCTCAGCCAGCAGAACGCCGCTTCCAGCGCGCCGGCGGCGCCCAGGGTGTGGCCGGTCATGGGTTTGGTCGAGGAGCAGGCTACGCCGTCCGGGAACAGGGCCGCGACCGCCAGGCTTTCCATGGCATCGTTATGTTGGGTAGCGGTGCCGTGCAGGTTCAGGTAACCGATTTGTCCGGGCGCCAGTTGTGCGCTGGCTAGGGCCTTGCGCATCGCTTGCAACGCACCCTTGCCGGTAGGCTCGGGGGCGGAAATATGGTGGGCGTCGCAACTGGCGCCACTGCCCAGCAGTGCGACCGGCGCCGGGGTTTTGCTCATCAGGAACAACACGGCGGCTTCGCCGATATTGATGCCGTTGCGGTTCAGCGAAAACGGATTGCAGCGCTCTGCCGAAACCGCTTCCAGGGACGAAAAACCATTGAGGGTCAGCTTGCACAGCGTGTCGACGCCACCGCAGATCACCGCATCGCACACACCCAGGTCCAACAGGCGTTGGGCACTCATCAGCGCTCGTGCGCTGGAGGTGCAGGCGGTGGAAATCACGTAGGCCGGGCCGCTCAGTTGCAGCCAGTCGGCGAGGAAATCGGCCGGGGCGCCAAGCGCCTGTTGCTGATAGTCGTAGTCGGCGGGGAACTGGTTTTCCCGCAGATAGTGGGCGATGCCACGGCTGGCTTCATCGATGCCCGAGGTGCTGGTGCCGAGCACGATGCCAATGCGCGACGCGCCGAACGTCTGGATCGCTTGCCGGATCTCGTCGTCAATCTGCAACGCGGCTTCCAGCAGCAACTGGTTATTGCGGCTGCGATGGGATTCCAGCCCGGGCGGTATCGCCGCCAGTTCACCGTGCACAGCGGCCACCGGCAACACACGCTCCGGCACCCAGCCGCTTTCGGCGCGCATGCCGGAGCAGTCGCCGGCAAACAGGCTGCGGCTGACTTCGCGCTTGTCGCGGCCCAGGGCGCAGATCACGCCGAGGGCATTGAGGTAGGCGGTCATCGGGCAGCCCCAAGCGGCGAGATGTGGTAGGTCAGGTGTTGCCCGATCACGTCCACGCGAAACACCAGGGAGGAGTGATAGGTGATCTTCCAGTGGGACGGCAGGGTGCGGATCAGGTCCATTTCCTGGGTGCCGGGGTACAGCCTGGAAACTTCATCCGCCGAGGTCAGGGCGAACAACAGCGCGGCAAACAATTCACGTGCCTGGGGATTGGGCGGCAGCAGACCGTCGGCCTGCCAGGCGCCATTGATCAGCATCTGCCGAGCCTGGGGAATGCCCAGCGGGTCCATCATCGACCAGCGAATCCCGCCGCCTTCGCGCTGCATCACCAGCAACCAGTCCTGGCGCTGGCCGTCCTGTTCGCGCTGTACGTGCAGTTGCAGTGGCAGGCTCAGTACCGGGTTTTTCGACGGCAACGGCGGCTGGCTGGCGCACGCGCCCAGCAGCAACAGACAGCCGATCAACAGCATTCGGATCATGTTTCAGCGCTCGCCAGAGGTTTGCGGGCGACCACGTTGACCAGGGTTTCTTCGCGCTGGCCGGCCGGTTTTGGCTGGCGCAGGCCCCAGCGCTCAAGCAGGCCGAAGTCGGTGGCGCGGCTCCACCACAGGTACGGGTACGAGACGTTCTGCGGGCCGAACTCAAAGCCCTGCTCGCGAATCATCTCAAGGTACTCCTCGGCGCTTTTCTGCACATGCATCGGGTGACGAAACAGCCAGCGGATTACCCAAGTGTCGATATAGGCCTCGGTGGATTCGGCAAACAGCAGGTAGCCGCCCGGCTTGAGCACCCGATAGAACTCTTTCAGGGCGCGATGCTGTTCCACCAGATGATGGAAGGTCTGGTGACAGAACAGTACGTCGACACTGGCGTCGGCCACGTCGAGGGTCGCGCAGTCGCTGCCGATCAACTCGATGGCGATGCCCTGGCGCGCGGCTTCGGCGCGGCTCAGGTCGAGGCTGTGTGGGTCGGCGTCGAGGCCGATCAGGCGTTCGGGGGCGAACACCTGCTGCAGGTACTGGAACGACTTGCCCTGGCCGCAGCCGGCGTCCAGCAGCACCGGAGCAACCGGCAGCGGGGCGCTGAACAAGCTGCGCAGGTCGTTGATGGCCACGCGCAGCACATGGTGCTGCCAGGTGTGGCTGCGCAGGAACCAGAAGCCGAACTTGGTTTCTTCGACGTAGTTTTTACTCAGGTATTGGCTGCTCATCTCATCTTCCTTGTCCCGGACGGGCTGGCCCACGGCGCCAGCATGAAGCTGAACGCCAGCCCCAGGCTCACCGACAGCCCAAAATTACTCACCGCCGGTGTGCTGGAAATAGCCAGCAGGCCGAACGATAGCCAAGTAGTCACGGCCGCCAACAGTGTGCCCAACAGGCTCACGGCGGCGCCGCCAATTTGTTCACGCATCAGGATCGCGTAATCGACGCTGATGGCGGTCACCAGCAGCAGGCCGAACAGGCTGAACAACGTCAACGGCTGCCCCAGCCAACCGAGGCTGGCCAGGCTGCACAGCGCCGCCAGCAACGGCAGGGCGACGATGCGCAAGGCACCGCCGAAGCCGAACGGCAGGATCAGCAGCAGTACGATCAACACGCAGGACATCAATTTCAATTCGGCGGCGCTGATTTGCGTCGCGGCAAACACCTGGTTCAAGTCGCCCAGGCGGTCCACCAACTGCACGCCGGGCAGATCCAGGGCCTGCACCCGCAGCAAGGCCGGGTTGTTCAACCCTTGCAGGCTCACCATCGCCGCCACGCCACCGTCGACATTCCCCAGCCACAGCGTGCGCCACGGCTCGGCCAGCGGGCCGACCAGTGCTGCGTCGATGTCTTCGGTGGGCAAGGCCTGCAACTGGGCCAGCTCGGCTTGCAGCGCGCTGGCGGGCACACCGAGGTCCAGCAATGGCTGCCAGTACTGCGGCAGCTGTTTCAGGGCCTCGCGCAGTTGCTGTTGCTCCGCCGGCGCGCTGACCAACTGGTTGAGCGCCAGGTAACCCTGGAGCTTGTCCATGTTCACCAACTGATCCAGGCGCTGGCTCAGCGCGGCCTGGCGTTCCAGCAACTGCTGCTGGTTGTCCGCCCGCACCAGGAAGAACTGGCTGGTGGGCTGGAACCCGGTAATCCGCGCAACGGCCTGGGCTTCCTGCAGCAACTGCGGTGGCGCACCGATCCACTGGCGGATATCGTTTTTGCTGTTCAGGTGCCACAGCCCACCGGCGCAAAACACCAACACCAGTATCAACAACACCGGGCTTGGCAGGCGCTTGAGCAGCGACTCGCGCACGCTCAGCAGGAACTCGGCAATGCGCAGGGGCCATTGCGCCGGGCGCAGCTCGACGCCTTTGAGCAAGGCCGGCAACAGGCACACGGCCGACAGGTAAGCGCCCACCAGACCGGCAGCGGAGAACACCGCGATTTGCGTCAGCGCCGGGAACGGCGTCCACGCCAGGGCCAGGTAACCGATGCAACTGGTGCCCAGGCTCAGGCTCAGGCCCGGCAAGGTCACGCGCAACGCTGGCCAACTGCGCCAAGGGCTCATGCTCCAGCTCTTGGACAGGTAATGCAGCGGGTAATCCACCGCCACGCCGATCAGGCTCGAGCCCAGCACCAGCGTGATCACATGCATATGCCCGAACAGCGCCACGCAGGCCACCGCACCAAACAGCATGCCCACCAGCACCGGCACGAACGCCAGCAACACCCGCCAGCGGCGGAACGCAAGCAGCAGCAATAACAGGATGCCTACCGTCGCGCCGCCGCCGACCCAAGTGATTTCCCGGGTGGCCTGCTGCTGACCATTGGCTGCATACAGCAGGCCGCTTGCGGCGAGCAATTGCGCGCCTTGCTGGTCGGCCTGCCCGCGGCTGGCCTTGAGCAGGTCAGCCACTTGCAGCGGCAGTTTCATGTCGAAGGCATTGCCGGTGGTGCGGGCCCGCAGCAGTACCCAGCTTTTGCCGTCGGCATCGGCGATCAGCGCGCCGCTGCCGATATCCAGCTGCACCGAACCGTGTTGCGGCTGGCTGTTCTGGATGCGCCCGGTGAGGCCCAGCCAATCGTCCTGGCTGGGCACCAGGCTGAAGCCGGTGAACGGGTCGAACAGCGCCTGAACCCGCTGCTGAATAAACGCCTGGGGCTCGTCGATCAGTTGCTCGCGATCCTTGGCCGAGAGCATCGCCAGCCGGCCTTGCAGCAACTGCTGACGCAGGGCCGGCAGGTCGGCTTGGAGGTTCCACTGAACTTTCTCAAACAGGCCGCTGGCTTGCCAGGCTTCGCCCAATTGCGTCGCCATGGCCACGGCTTTTTGCCGGTCGGCATGCCCCACCAGCACCAGCATTTCGCGGTTCAGTGGTTCCTGCATGCGCTGTTCGGCGCGCAGCTCCAGCGCATCCGGCGCGGTGCCGGGCACCAGTTCCATCAGGTTCGCCGACAGCGGTGCGCCATGGCGCCATTGCCAGCCCGCCAGGGCCAACACGGCCACCAGCAGGATCAGGAACAGGCGCGGCAACCAGCGTTCACTCGGCAAAGTCGTGTTGCTCCGCGTCGCTCAAGGGCTGGCTGCTGGTGCTGTCCTGCATGCGCAGTACGGTGCTGTCGCCCTGGGTTTCCAGCAGCTCGATCTTCTGCACCAGTTCGCCGCCGTCGATATTGATTTGGGTGAACACCTGCTTGAGCAGCAGCGAGCGCGGGATCAGCGTGAGTTTCCACTGCTGGGCTTCGCCTTGCAGTTGCAGCTCGAAGTCACGCTGCAAGCCGCTGCTGTCGCCCTGTAACACGGCGAGGAACAAACGGTTCTGCTCGGCGCCGGCGCTCTTGTTCGGCAGCAATTGCCAGCCGTTGGCGTCACGCCGGGCGATGCCGTTGGCGCTGATGCGGTAGTCCTGTTGCAGCGGGGTTTTCAGCAGCCACAGCAGGCCGTGGTCCTTGGCCAGGACGAAGGTGCCCTTGCTGGTCAGCGGCTGCGGCAGCGCGCGCAGGTGTTTTTCCTGGATGAAGTTGCCGTGGATCACCGACGGTTTTGCAAGCTGATCGCTGAGTTGTTGCAGGTCGAAAGCATGGGCCAGGCCTGGAATGCCCAACAACAGAATGAAGGCGATTCCTGTGGGAGCGGCGGTGCGACGATTCGACTTGCTCGCGAAGAACCTGAGGGCGCCACGGGGTGTCAGGCGGCCTGCGTTATCGTTGACGATTTTCGCGAGCAAGCCCGCTCCCACAGGGAATCTCATTTCAAGGCTCTCTCTATGGCGTCAGTGAATATTTTTGGCGACGCCAACTGCATTTCGCGGCTGGCAATTTCCACCGCCACTTGCACGGTGCTGGCGCGGGTCAGACGCTCACCGGTGGCCTTGTCGCTGATCAGGTAATTGACCTTCAAGCGGTTCTCCCACTCCACCAGGCTGGCGCGCACGTTGATGGTCTGGCCGAAGGTCGCTCCGCGCACATAGCGCAGCTGCATGTCGATCACCGGCCAGGCGTAACCCGCTTCCAGCATCGCTGTGTAGTTTTGGCCGATCTTGTCCAGCAAGGCGCAGCGGGCGACTTCCAGGTACTTTACGTAGTGCCCGTGCCACACCACGTTCATGGTGTCGATGTCGAAAAACGGCACGAGGATTTCAGTGTCGCAGTGCAACACGCCGGGGCTACGCATGCAGCCTCCAGTGTTGCTCGGCGATGCGTTTCAGGCACAGGCGCAGTTCGCCTTCCAGGGCGCGGTCTTCGATGACCGGCGGGAAGTCTTTGGCCAGCTCGTCGTGCATGGCGGCCAGCGCCGGCGGCAGCGGGCGTGCGTCTTCAGCCTGGGCCCGCAGCCATACGCCCTGGTTGGCGGCGAGCAAAGTGGCGGCGGCGACTTGTTCGGTCAGTTCCAGCACACGAATCGCATCGCGGGCGGCGATGGTGCCCATGCTCACCTTGTCCTGGTTGTGGCACTCGGTGGAGCGCGAGAACACGCTGGCCGGCATGGTGTTTTTCAGCGCTTCGGCGGTCCAGGCGCTGGTGCCGATCTGCACAGCCTTGAAGCCGTGGTTGATCATCGCCCGCTCGGCTGGCGCACCCGACAAATTGCTCGGCAAGCCGTGGTTGTAACGCACGTCCACCAGCAGCGCGAGCTGGCGGTCCAGCAGGTCGGCGACGTTGGCCACCAGGGTCTTGAGGCTGTCCATGGCGAACGCGATGTGGCCGCCGTAGAAGTGGCCGCCGTGCAGCACGCGTTCTTCTTCGGCGTCGATGATCGGGTTGTCGTTGGCGCTGTTGAGTTCGATCTCGATGAACGAGCGCAACCAGTTCAGGCTGTCGGCCAGCACGCCCAGGACGTGGGGGGCGCAGCGCAGGGAGTAACGGTCTTGCAGGCGATGCAGCGGCGCGGTCGGCGCGTCGATGGCCAGATCCTTGCGCAGCCAGGCGGCGACTTGCATCTGCCCCGGGTGCGGCTTGGCGGCAAACAGGCGCTCGTCGAAATGCTCCGGGTTGCCTTGCAGCGCCACCACGTTCAGCGCGGTGATGCGCGTGGCCAGTTGCAGCAGGTAGTCGGCGCGGGCGAAGGCCAGGCAGGCGAGGCCGGTCATCACGGCGGTGCCGTTCATCAGTGCCAGGGCCTCTTTCGGGCGCAGCACCAGCGGGTCCCAGCCCAGCTCGCGGTGCACCTCCGCCGCCTGGCGGCGCTCGCCACGGAACATCACTTCGCGCTCACCAGACAAGGTTGCGGCCACGTAGGACAGCGGCGTCAAATCACCGCTGGCGCCCACCGAGCCTTCTTCCGGAATCAGCGGCAGCACGTCGAACTCCAGGAACGCATGCAGGCGTTCCAGCAACTCCACGCGCACGCCCGACACGCCGTGGCACAGCGACTGCAACCGCGCCGCCAGCACCGCGCGGGTGGCTTGCGCATCCAGCAACTTGCCCAGGCCGCAGCCGTGGAACGTGTAGAGGTGGCGGGGCAGTGCTTCGACGTGCTGCAACGGCACGGCCACCACGCACGAGTCGCCGTAGCCGGTGGTCACGCCGTAGATAACGCCTTCCTTGTCCAGCAACGAATCCAGGAACTGCGCGCCCTTGGCGATGCGCTGGCGGTACTTGGCATCGGCTTGCAGTTGAGTCGGCGCCTGACGGTTGGCCAGGGCCAGCACGTCTTCGATGCGCAGGGGAATTTCGCCGAAGGTTACCGGCTCAAGATGCGTCTTCATCGGTCTTCCAGAAAGGGTAAAAGTTGAACCATTGTTGGGGCGCTTCCAGGCAGAACTGGCCCAGGCGCTCGGCGTAGCGGGCGGTCCATTGTGCGATCACCTGCGGGCGGTCGCTGCGTTTCCATTCGATCAACTGGGCAAACGGCTCGATGATCAGGCGATAACGGCCTTGATGCTTCAAGCACATCAGCAGGTTGACCGGGCATTTCAGCAAACCGGCCAACAGCCACGGGCCTTGGGGGAAGGCGGCGTCATGGCCGAGGAAATCCACGCGCACCGTACGCCCGCCATGCAGCGGTACGCGGTCGCCGGCAATCGCCAGCCACTCGCCGTCGTCGAGGCGCTGGCTGAGCAGCATCATCACCGACGGGTCAAGTTCGCTGACCTGGATCAGGCGCAGATTGGTCGCCCCGGCTTCGCCCAGAATCCGGTTGAAACGTTCAGCGTGCTTGGTGTGCACCAGCACGTTCATGGTGACCTTTTCGCCAAGCTCGGCGAGGGCGCGGCACACCTCAAGATTGCCCAGGTGCGCGCCCACCAGCATCTGCCCGCGTTCGCTGCGCAGTTGGCCGCGCAGTTGGGCCGGGTCGATGATTTCGATCTGCTCCAGGCGCAACTTGCCGTTCCATACGTCGAGCTTGTCCAGCAGGGCGTCGGCGAATGCCATGAACTGGCCGAAGACGCTTCTGTGGGTAGGGCGCAGGTCGTCGCGCCGGCTCCAGTCGGCCAGGCGCTGCTGGTATTGCCAGGCGCTTTGGCGGGCCGTGCGGCCGAACAGAAAGAAGTAGAAAACGATGCCGTAGAGCAGCGGGCTCAGCAGCCGGCGCCCGAGGACCTTGGCGGCGAAGGCGGTGAATTTCATCAGCCAGAAGCTGCCGCGCTCCTCGCGGTCGGCCCAGTGCTTGGTGTCCTGGCTCATGCCTGCCACCGGCGCCAGAGGATCATCGGCGCGCGCACCAACATGCCGAAGAACAGCCGGGTGTGCATCGAGGAAATCAGCGCGTTGTCGTGGAACAGGCGAAAGTGCGACAGGCCGTCGGCGGGGTAGTGGACCTTGGTCGGCAGCCAGCGCATCGGCTGGTTGCGCCAGGCCAGGCGCACCAGGATGTCGGAGTCGAAATCCATGCGTTTGCCGATGTTGGCCGAGTCCATCAAGGCCAGGGTCGGTGGCAGTGGGTACACACGAAAGCCGCACATGGAATCGCGGATCTGCAGCGACAAGGTGTTGATCCACACCCACACGTGGGTCAGGTAGCGCGCGTAAAGGCGGCCCTTGGGCACGCTGTCGTCGTATTCCGGGTAGCCGCAGATCACCGCATTCGGGTGGGCGCGGGAGGCGTCGAGGAAGGTACCGACTTCCCGCAGGTCGTGCTGGCCGTCGGCGTCCACTTGCAGGGCGTGGGTGAAGCCCAGGCGTGCGGCTTCGCGAAAGCCGGCCATGACGGCGGCGCCTTTGCCCTGGTTGGCGGGCAGGGTCAGCAGGGACACGTTGTCGAGGGTTGCCAGTTGCGCCAGCACGGCGGCGCAGGCGGCGCTGCTGCCGTCGTCTACCAGCAGGCATGGCAGGCCGCTGGACAGCACGCTATGAACCACGGCGGGCACGGCGGCCTCGTGGTTGTAGACCGGGATCAAGGCGCAGGGGTTATGCATAACAGGTACCCCATTGGCAGAAGCGCTGTGCGTGGCGAGGGAGCTTGCTCCCGCTGGGCTGCGAAGCGGCCCCAACACAGGCGACACCGATTTGCCTGATAAACCACAGTGCCTGGGTTGGGAGCGCTGCGCACTCCAGCGGGAGCAAGCTCCCTCGCCACAAAAGCTTAATCACTGACCCTCCCCAGCACGATCCGCCCACTGGAGCAGGCGGCCGCCTCATTGCGGTAGGCGAAGTACAACTTGCCGCGCTCCTGGTCGAACCGCAGGTGCAGTTCGATCCGGTCATCCGGGCGTACCAGTTGCTGGAACTTGAGCACTTCCATCCCGGCGAACGGCCCCGGCAGCTTGAGCAGTTGCTGGCCCAGGCTCAGCGCCCAATCCACTTGCACCACGCCCGGTAGCACCGGGGTTTGCGGGAAGTGGCCGCTGAAGTAGGCGAGGTCCGGCGGGATCGCCAGTTGCAGGGTCCATTCACCGTTGGCTTCGACTTGTTCCAGTACTTCCGGGGCTTTCGGGCGCGGTGCCAGCAGCAGGGCTTCGACGTCGGCCTGGGGCAGCTTGCCTTGGGTGTTCAGCGGCAATTGGCGCAACAGGCGCCAGCGGCGGGGCAGCGCCAGGGCTTCGCAGTGTTGGCTCAAGTGCTGGCGCAGGGTTTGGGTGACGGTGCGCCGGCCCTGGTTACGCAGGGCATGCAAGCCGCCTGCGCTGAGCACCACGAGGGCGCCGAGGGAGGCGCGGTTTTCCTGCACCACGCCCAGGCGCGTTTCAGCGACCCAGGCATGGTCCATCAGCGCTTGTTCGAGCATCGGCAGGGAGATGCGTTTTTCTTCCAGCTTGACGATGCGGTCCAGGCGGCCGAGCAATTCGAAGCGGCCGTCGGCGTGGATGGTGGCGGCGTCGGCGGTCTGTTCGACATGGCCGGCGGGCAAGTATGGCGAGGCGATGCGCAAGGCGCCGTCGGCGTCCTGGCTCAGCTGCACGTCGGCAAACGGCTGCCACGGTTGTTCGCCCTGGCGCCAGGCGATGCCGCCGGTTTCCGAGCTGCCGAGGATTTCCGTCGGCCATTGCTGCAAACGCTGATGCAGGCTGCCGGCGGCCTCAAGGGGCAAGGCGCCGCCGGAGGAAAACACCCGTTTGACCGGTGTAAGCGCTGGCCAGTCGAGGTTGTCACCCATGCGCTTGAGGAGCGCCGGGCTGGCGACCCAGGCAAATTGCGCATGCTCGCGGCTGGCGCGCTGCAAGTCCTCGGGAAATGCCAACTGTTGGCGCACAAAGGTGCGCCCGGCACACAACGGCCACAGCACCCGGAACAGCAAGCCATAGATATGCTGGGTGGCGACGCTGCCGATGATGCACGCCTCGCCCAGGTCGGCGCCCCACAAGGTTTCCAGCGCCTGGACTTCATTGGCCATCTGCCGCAGGGTTTTGTCGATGCGCTTGGGTTCGCCGCTGGAGCCGGAGGTGCACAGGCTCAGGCAGCAGGCATCCAGGTCCAGGGCTTCGGCGCTTGATGGCGCTTGATACAGCGCGTCCAAGTCGCTGGCCTCGGTCAACCAGGCGTCGACGGCATCGTCCCAGCGTTGGCGCGTTTGTGGTTGCAGGTCGGCAGGCAACAACACGCTGACGCCTGCTCGCCACGCACCCAGCAGGGCGATCGCCAGCAAGCCGGCATCTTCCAGGTACACCGCCAGGCGCTGGATGCCCCGGGCTTGCAACCCGCCGGCCAGGCTCAGGGACTTCTCCCACAGGTGTGGGTGATCCAGGGCAGGTTCGGTGGTCACCAAACGCTGCTCCACAGGCTCAAGCAGCAAGTGCTCAAGATTCAACCAATTCATACGCGGCCTCGAACCCTTTGTCGTACCAGCCATTCCACGGCAAACAACAGCCCCATCAGCCCGTAGGCGATCATGCCGTTGTACAACGTCCACCAGCTCAGCGGCGCCCACAGGGTGAGCGCGGCGGCGAGCAGGCCGTTACACAGGAAAAATACACTCCACACCACGGTGACCTGGCGGGTATACACAATCGCTTCTTCGGGCAGTTGCGGCTCGCTCATGCGCGCCAGGCGCTCGACCATCGGCGGCCCGTATTTCAGGCTCAGGCCGAACAGTGCCAGCATGAAGGCGCTGACCAGGCTCGGGTACCAGCGCAGCATCTGCGGGTTGTCGAACCAGGCGAGCAGCAGGCAAAAGACAATGATCGCCGCCGCCATCCAGCGGCTGCCCGGGCGCCTGGCGCCGGTCAGGGCGCGCAACAGCCACAGGCTGCCCAGCAGCAGGCCAAATTGCCACGGGGCAAAATGCTCAGTGCCGTAATACACCGCAAAAGGGTACAGCAGCCCCGCCAGCAACAGGCCAAGGCCGATCAGCCGGCTCATGCGGCCGGTTGAACCAGACGGTAGACCGCCTCGACCACGTCATTCACGGTACGCACGGCCTTGAACTCTTCGGCGGCGATTTTCTTGCCGGTCTGGCGCTTGATGTGGTCGATCAGGTCCACTGCATCAATGCTGTCGATCTCCAGGTCCTGGTACAGGTTGGCGTCGAGCGTGACGCGTTCCGGTTCCAGTTCAAACAGTTCCACCAGGGCGTCGCGCAAGGTGTTGAAAATATCGTCACGAGTTTGCATGGTACGGTCTCAAGCTGCCTGTCGGGCCGTGACGAACGCCGCGAGGCTGGCCACGTTGGTGAAGTGATTGCGGGTGTCCTTGGCGTCGGCATCGATCTTGATGCCGTACTTTTTCTGGATCGCCAGGCCCAATTCCAGGGCGTCGACTGAATCCAGGCCAAGGCCTTCGCCGAACAGGGTTTGCTCGTTGCCGATGTCGCTCTCGCTGATGTCTTCCAGGCCCAGGGCCTCGATGATCAGCGTTTTTATGTCGTGCTCAAGGCGGTGTTGGTCGCTCATCTTCGGCGAGCTCCTTAATAAAATACTGGTGCAGGTAATCGTTGAGCTTGCGTGATGCCTGGGGCGCGGGCCCTTGTGCGGCAAACGCCTGTGGTTCTATATCGGCACCCACGCGCAAACTGAAGTGAAAGCGGCGATTCGGGATGCGATACCAGGGTTCGGCCTTGGTCAGTGTGGTGGGGCTGACCTTGATCACTACCGGAGTGATGATGCTCGCACCGCGCAGGGCAATGGCGGCGGCGCCGCGATGAAAGGTCGGTGCCTGGCCCGGTGAGGTGCGGGTGCCTTCCGGGAAAATGATCAGGGTCTGGCCGTCCCGCAGGGCATCGGCGGCGGCGTCGAGCATGTCGGCGCTGCCGTCGTTGCTGATGTAACCGGCGTCGCGCACCGGGCCCCGGGTGAACGGGTTCTGCCACAGGCTCTGCTTGACCACGCAGTTGGTCTGGCGCATCTGGGCGATCAGGAACACCACGTCCACCAGCGATGGGTGGTTGGCAATGATCATCTGGCCTGGGCGGCCAAGCTTTTCCGCGCCTTCGACGCTGTAGGTCAGGATGCCCAGGCGCATCATCATGCGGATAAACAACCAGAACAGGCAGCTGATGGTGTGGCGGGCGCGTCGCTGATGCTGTTTGGCATCACCCGGCAGGCAACTGAGCAGCGGAAACACCAGCACACGCAGGCACAGGCCGCCGAGGCCAAACAGGCCGAAGGCGGTGGCAGTGGCGAACAGGCGCCAGTAGTAGGCCTTCCGGGGCTTTTCGGTCAGGACTTGCGTTGCCAGTTCCATACTCGGTTCTTCCAGGCATGTTGGCAGGCGCCCTCTTCGTTCAGCAGGGTGCGCAGCAGGTTCAGGGCGTGGGGCCACTGGGCTTTGGTGGTGGGTTGGACAGCGGCTGTATTCAGTTCCAGCTGCCACTCGTCGCCCGGTGTCAGCAGCAGGCCGAGGGCGTAGGGGAAGGGCACGTCCTCGATCCAGCGCGCATAGGCTTCGGGGGGCTGTTCCTCGGTAATGATCAGCAATACAGCCGGTGCGCCTTCATTGAGCAGGGCAGCGGCTTCGAGCATGCCGTGCTCCAGGCCATCGCCGGCGGCGGCGAGGGCGGTCATTTCACTGGTTTCATTGCGCAGGATCGACCACAGGCCAATCACCGCGTTATGCACCGACAGGCTGAACTGGGTCGGCGACAGGGGCTCGTCGTTGGCCAGGTCGCTGAGAATATCGAGGGTGCGTGGGGTTTCGCCGTGACGGGAAACAAACACCAATGGCAGCTGTTGCAAGCCTTCGGCCAGGGGCCAGCCCACACTGAAGGCCATGCGCGCCAGGCGGCTCAGGCGCCGGCGCTGCATGGCCGGCAGGAAGGACACGTCGGGTGCCGCGTCGCTGCGGGCGAGCAACATCGGCTGCCGGCACCAGGTACGCCAGTCGTCCGCGCTTTCGAGCCCGGGAGCCCAGGCGCGCCATTGGGCGATGTTGAAATTGATCACTGAGAAGTTATCCCGCCCCTGCGGGCTTCCTTGTGCGGCCATTGGCCCCGAATACCGGGACAGGGTGCAATCGCCGAATGGCGCGCATTATCCCGGTGCTGCGGGGTTCTAGCAAACTTTGGTAAAGAATTGTTCACGGATGATTACAAATTCGCTGGAAAGAATTACCGATTGTCCATCATGCAGGTAGGGCAGCAGGTGTCAGGCAATTCCTGCTTTGTCGGACAGACGGGAAATTGTTATGCGAGATAGAGCCTCTGATGCTGTAGTACAGGAACAAACGAGGTAGCTAACGGGCGCTTTTGCCCTCTACACTCGGGTCATTCATTGATACACGGAGGTTTTTCCATGCGGCGCGTGGTGTTCAACCAAAAAGGCGGTGTTGGCAAGTCCAGCATTGCCTGCAACCTGGCGGCGGTCAGCGCCAGCGAAGGCTATCGAACCCTGTTGGTGGACCTCGATGCCCAGGCTAACTCTACCCAGTACCTCACCGGGCTGACCGGAGACGATATCCCCATGGGAATCGCCGACTTCTTCAAGCAAACCCTGTCTTCCGGGCCGTTTTCGAAGAAGAACCAGGTGGATATCTACGAAACCCCGTTCGACAACCTGCACGTCATCACCGCCACCGCGGAACTGGCAGACCTGCAGCCCAAGCTCGAGGCCAAGCACAAGATCAACAAGCTGCGAAAGCTGCTGGATGAATTGAGCGAGGACTACGACCGGATCTACCTGGATACGCCGCCGGCGCTGAACTTTTATGCCGTTTCAGCGCTGATTGCCGCTGATCGCGTGTTGATCCCCTTCGATTGCGACAGCTTCTCCCGCCAGGCGCTGTATGGCCTGTTGGCCGAGATCGAAGAATTGAAGGAAGACCACAACGAAGGGCTGGAAGTGGAAGGCATCGTGGTCAACCAGTTCCAGGCCCGGGCGAGCCTGCCGCAGCAGATGCTGGATGAATTGATTGCCGAAGGGTTGCCGGTACTGCCGGTGTACCTCACCAGTTCGGTGCGCATGCGTGAATCGCACCAGGCGAACATGCCGCTGATCCACCTGGACCCACGGCACAAGCTGACACAGCAGTTTGTGGAATTGCATAACTTGCTGGAAAACGCGTGATTTAGCAGGCAACACATCACCCATGTGGGAGCGGGCTTGCTCGCGAATGCGGTGGATCAGTCGAATTCTCTATTGACTGACTCACCGCATTCGCGAGCAAGCCCGCTCCCACATTTGGTCTTTGTTCCTACAGGGAAATCGTCGTCTTGCGCCGTTGCCTACAGTTACGCCAGAATCCGCCGGCTTGTGCGTCTGGATGGGCGTCTCTAAGGTTGCTCGGTCGCTGAATTCTCAGTGATCGGGTTTAGTAGCCCGAGTGTTTGTCGTTAAGTGCATAAGCTTCATCTTTCAGGCGCTGAGTCTGTGCTTGATGGTAGCTGTGCGTAGGGCGTCTTCGGGCGCGCCGGCTTCGACATTTCCCGGTCTACTAACCTGCGTACAGCTGCCACCCTAATTCGTTTAGTAGCGATCAGATGGCGGCTCCAATCAGGAATGTCGACCATGTTTAAAGCTACTCCAAATCCCCCGTCGTACCTTTTTACAGTCAGCCCCGGCCAAGCCACCGAAACCCTGATCCTCAATACCTACGAAACCTTCTCCTCAGTCACCACCCTCTTGCTCGACCTTTCCGACGACCTCACCGGCAAGCAGCGCGATGTCGCGTTGGCCATTCATCAATTGAGCGAATTGGGCGTATTGCTGATGGGGCAAGTGATGGACCGGGGCGTCCCGCTACCTCAAACGCCCTGACTGCGCAGCCAGCTCATCAACTGCGGTAACGGAAACGCACCGCTCTGACGCGCCACTTCCCGGCCATTCTTGAACAGGATCAGGCTGGGAATCGAGCGAATCCCCAACTGAGCGGATAACTGCTGATTGGCCTCGCTATCGAGCTTGGCCAATCGACACTTCCCGGCCAACTGCCCGGCGGCCTGCTCAAACACCGGCGCAAACGACTTGCACGGCCCGCACCATTCGGCCCACACGTCCACCAGCAACGGCAGGTCGCCCTTGATCTGGCTGGCGTAATCGCCCTGTTTCAGCTCAAAGGGTTTGCTCAGCAGCACCGGTTGCTTGCAGCGCCCGCATTTAGGCGCATCGCCCAGGCGTTCATTGGGGATGCGGTTAAGACCGTTGCAGTGGGGGCAGGGGATTACTAGAGAGTCGGACATGCTGGGCTCCGTGAAAGTGGCCAATGGGTTCTATTTGGAGCCGGGAAGGGTGTTTATCAAGGTTCGACGCTAGTGACGTACGCGTTCACATTTTTGGTGGTGACTTCTATCGCGGCGTATCTAGGCTGTTGAAGGGTGCTTGGAATTGCGCCACTGGTCCGCCAAGGAATATCGCAGATTGCGATATTTTTTCGGCAAGACTAACCTTCATAGCAAGATGCGATAAGGATGTTGCATGCGAGTGATCAGCGAAAAAAGGATATGGGAAGCGAAAGAAAGATGGCCGCATTCAGCCACGGCACTGGATGAGTGGTATCGCAGAATGAAACGCAACAGTCCCGCCGACTTTGCGTCGATGAAAGGAATGTTCCCTGCAACAGACAAAGTCGGGCAGTTCCATGTGTTTGACATCGGGGGCAATAAGCTGAGGTTGATTGCCTTCGTGCATTACCAAGTACAACGAATTTATATCAAGTACCTGTTCGATCACCGTGAATATGAGCAAGGTAAATGGAAGGAGAAAATCAGATGAGCGCACTCATCAGGCAGGCTGCCGAACACTGGCAATTTGTTTCGTCATTGCTGCGCAAGCCAAGAAACGAGGCGGACTACGATACCTTGGTCAGCGCCCTCGACGAATTGCTGGACCTGATAGGCGAAGATGAATCCAGCCCGCTCATGAGCCTGGTGGATATCCTCAGTGACTGGATCGAGGCCTACGATCTCGAGCACCGGCCGATGCCCGTTGCCAGTGGCGTTGAAGTGCTACGTTCAATGATGCGAGAGCATGGCTTGACCCAAAGTGATCTCCCGGGCGTTGGTGCGCAGTCGGTTGTCTCTGAAGTACTTAGTGGCAAACGCCAGCTCAACCTGCGGCAGATTCGTTGGCTGGCGGAGCGCTTTGGGGTTTCAGTGGAGACCTTTATCTAGGTCGCGCTATGAAGAACAACTAATCTCCAAATGCTTCCCCCAATCCGGCGGCCGCTGGGCGTATTGTTCCATCCCCGGCTGCTCTTCAAACGGTTTGGTCAGCACTTCATGCAGCCGGCGCACTTCGCTGTAATCCCCAAGCTCCGCCGCCTGGATGGCGTTCTGCGCCAAATAGTTGCGCAGGATATAAAGCGGATTCACCCCATGCATCCGCTCACGTCGCTGTTCTTCTGTGCCGCTGGCGTCGCGCTCCACGCGCGCCTTGTACAGATCCGCCCACTCATCAAACCCCTTGAGGTCGACAAAGTCGTCGCGCAACCGCGCCACGGCCAATGCGGCGGATTCATCCCCCAGCCGGCGGAAGAACAGGGTGTAGTCGACGCCGCTGTTCTGCATCAGTTGCAGCAGGCGCTCCACCAGTTTTTGATCGTCATCTTCGGCGGTGGTGAGGCCCAGTCGGCGGCGCATCAGGTCCAGGTAATGGGCCTGGAACAACGGCAGATACAGCCCCAGCGTTTCACGCAGCGCCTCGACGCTGATAAACGGCGTCAACGCCTGGGCCAGTGCGCTCAGGTTCCACTGCCCGATCGGCACCTGGTTGCTGAAGGAATAACGCCCTTCATGGTCGGAGTGGTTGCAGACGAACTGCGCGTCGAAATCGTCCAAAAATGCAAACGGCCCGAAGTCGAAGGTGATGCCGAGGATCGACATGTTGTCGGTGTTCATCACTCCATGGCAGAACCCATAGGCCTGCCACTTGGCGATCAACTCGGCATTACGCTCGACGATTTCGTGGAACATCGCCAGATACGGTTCCGACTGTTCCATGCATTCGGGGAAGTGCAGAGACAGCACGTGCTCCGCCAATTGCTTCTGCAATTCAGGCTTCTTGGTGTAGTAGAAATATTCGAAATGCCCAAAGCGCACGTGGCTGTGGGCCAGGCGCAGCACCATGGCGGCGCGCTCCTGTTTCTCGCGCCACACCGGCGTGGTGGAACCGATCACACACAGCGCACGACTGCTGGGAATGCCCAGCGCATGCAGTGCTTCCGACGCCAGAAACTCCCGGATCGACGAGCGCAACACCGCACGACCATCGCCCATGCGCGAGTACGGGGTTTGCCCGGCACCCTTGAGGTGCAGGTCCCAATGCTCGCCGGCCTGGTTGTACACCTCGCCCAGCAACAATCCGCGGCCATCCCCCAGTTGCGGGTTGTACGAGCCAAACTGATGCCCGGAATAGATCATCGCCCGCGGCTCGGCCTCGGCCCACAGCTTGTGCCCGCCGAACAGCTCGGCAAATACCGGTGTTTCGGCCACGGCGGGGTCGAGATCCAGCAGCGCCATGGCTGCCTCGCTCGCCACCACTAAACGCGGTTCGTCGATGGGCTCGGGCAGCACATGGGTTGAGAAGCCGTCGCCCAGGCGGGCGAAGCGGTTGTCGAAGGTCAGTTCGTCGAGGGCTTTCAACGGCCATCTCCTGAGCAGAATGTCCGACCATTCTGCTGGGGAGAGCGCGTTTAGTCGAGTTTGGCGGGCGGCGGCTCGGGCAGGTCCTGGTCCTGGGCGGGCGGCAGGATGGTCCGGTTTTCTTCTTCCACCGGCACCAGCTTGTATTCCTGGCCATGCAGGTTCTTCAGGTAAACCTCCATCTGCCGGAACGAGATGTTGATGTGGTGGTTCTTGAACTCGCGGTTGATGAAGCGGTTGACCTCATCGATCACCGGGTTGCGGTCGCCCAGGTCCCGTACATGCATGCGCAGTTCGTGATCGAGGGTGCTTTCACCGAAGTTGAGGAAGTACACGTGGGGCGCCGGGTCCTTCAACACGCGTGGGTTTTCGGCGGCGGCCTTGAGCAGCAATTCCTTCACCAGGTCCAGGTCCGAGCCGTAGTCCACGCCCAGCTTCAGGGTGACCCGGGTGATGGTGTCGGTCAGCGACCAGTTGATCAGTTGCCCGGTGATGAACGTCTTGTTCGGGACAATGATGTCCTTGCGGTCGAAGTCGGTGATGGTGGTGGCACGGATGCGGATCTTGCTCACCGTGCCCGACAGGTTGCCGATGGTGATGGTGTCGCCGATCCGTACCGGCCGCTCGAACAGGATCATGATGCCGGAGATGAAGTTGGCGAAGATTTCCTGCATCCCGAAACCCAACCCCACCGACAGCGCGGCCACCAGCCATTGCAACTTGTCCCAGCTCACGCCGAGGGTCGACAGGGTGGAGACAAACCCGACGCCGGCAATCACATAGGACAGCAAGGTGGTGGTGGCGTAGGCGCTGCCCTGGGCCAGGTCGAGCTTGGACAGCACCAACACTTCCAGCAGGCCGGGCAGGTTGCGCGCCAGGGCGAAGGTGATGCCGATGATGATCAGGGCGCCGAGCAAGTCGCCGATGCTGATGGGCACCATGCTGATATTGGCGCCGGTGCCGCTGGTGTATTCGTAGAGGGTGACGTTGTCCAGGTAGGAAAACACCGAGATCAAGTCGGACCATACCCAGTACAACGCAGCGATAAAGCCGCCCAGCAGCGCCAGGCGAATCAGGCGCATCGACTGTTCGTTGACCTGTTCGATGTCCAGGGTCGGCTCTTCGATCACTGCTTCACCATCACCGGCTTCCTTGGCGGCCTGGCGTTTGGCCAGGGCCCGCGCATAGGCCAGGCGCCGTGCCGCAACGCCCAGGCCACGTACGAAGGTGGCTTCGATCACCAGCCAGAACATCAGCAGGTACAAGGTGTTGATCAGCCGGTCGCTGAGCTTGAGGGCGGTGTAGTAGTAGCCAAAACATACGGCGATAAACAGCGCCACCGGCAGTGCCGTAAACACCAGGCCCACGGCCTTGCGAAACAGCGAGGCTTTTTCGTGGGTCGGGCTGTTGAGCAGCAGGCGCCCGAGCAGCCACGCCATCAGTGCGTAGCAGGTCAGTACCACACCGATGCCCAGCACATCGTCGGCCAGCGCTGCCGGCTGATGCTCGGCGATGGCCACCACGGCCACCAACGCCAGTACCACGAGCCCGAGCTTGCGTACCCAGCCCTGGAGGAATTCGACCTGGGGTTTTTCCCAGCGGAAGTGCAACTCGGCGACGCCGCCGGGCGCGAGGATCCGATACGCGGTGTAGAACACCAGCCACGCCTGGGCGATCTGCAGCAGGGCGGCGCCGAGGTTGGCGTTTTGCCCGCGGGCGTCGATCTGCAGCGCATAGCCGCAGAGTGCCAGGCCCAGGGCCACCGGCATCGCCAGCGCGATATTCACCAGGATCGCCACCGGCGTGTGCCACTGGCTGTCGCGTTTGAAGTGGCCGATGTCCATATGGATTTTTTTCAGCCGGGCATACAGGTAGCTGCGACGCCACAGCAGCGCGCCGATCAACAACAGCAGGGGCAGGAACAGCAGCGGGCGCTGGGTCAGGCCGTCATACAGCTCGCTGACGCTGGAGGCCCACGGCAGGGTATTGACCTGTTTGCTCAGGTGCGCCGGTACGGTTTCCAGCCATTCGGTATCCAGCGGCTTGTTGCTCGGAATCCAGAACATCTGTTCGTCGAGGGTCGCCCGCAAGGTGGTGGCGGTGCTCAGCAGTTGTTTCTGGTTCAGTTGCAGGGTGATGGATTCGTTGAGCAGTGCGCTCAGTTCCCGGCTCAAGCGTTCCAGCAGGTCGCTGCGGGTGATCGCCAGTTCCAGCAGGGTGCGCCGCAGTTGTGGCGTCACCTGGTCGGCCGGCTGGTTGGCCAGCAAGCTGTCGACGTAGGTGCTCGGGGTGCTGATCAGTTCGCGCTGCTGGTTGACCTCGAACTGGTACAGGCGAATGTTGGCGATGTCATCCGCCAGGTCGCGGTCCACGGTCAGGCGCGGCAAGGCCTGCTTTTGTTTGTAGAGGATCTTGGACAGCAACAGGCTGCCCTTGAGCACGTTGATCTGCTCGTCCAGCGCCGAGTCGCTTTGGGTCACGCTGTCCAGTTGCTGCTTGGTTTGCAGGTTTTTCTGGGTCAGCTCGTTGAGCCGGTCAGTGCTTTTGAGCAGGTAGTCGGACAGTTTCAGGTTGGCCGCGCTTTCCGTGGCGAGCAGGCTGCTGCCACCGGCCTTCTGGGCTTCGATGGACTGCTGGGTCACGGTTTCCTGGGACTGGGCCAGGCGTTTCTGGTTGATCAGGGTTTGCAGGTCCTGGATTTCCTGCTCCAGGCGCGCGGTCTTTTCCAGCACCAGGTCGTGCTGGCTGTTGCCCAGGTCTTGCAATTGACTGTTGCCGGCCAGTTCCTGGCGGCGCAGGGGAATCAGCGCGTTGAGGGCGGCCAACTCGGCGTTCAGCTGGTTGCGCTGGTCACCGCTGAGGGTCTTGCCGTTGTCTTTACCGGCCTTGAGGGTCGCGTTGATCTGCTGGATGCGCGTCTGGCTGCTGCTGATTTCGGTCTGGGCGCGCTCGGGACGGGTCTGGGCCGCGATGGTCAGGCTGTTGGCGTCGGCCAGTTCCTTTTGCAGGTCGCCTTGCTGGGTGGTGCGCTGCACCAGCAGTTGTTCAAGCTGTGGCACGGGCAAGGTGGCGTAGCGCTGGGCGACGGGAATGACCTTGGTGGCCTTGAGGCGGGTCAGTTCGCGCTGGTTGTCGACGGTCTGGCGCGGCGCGTCTTCGAGCTGGCGCTTGAGGTCCACCAGGCGCTGCTGGTAGTCCTGCTGGTTGCCCAGGAAGGTGAGCGTTTGCTGCAGGATGCTTTGCAGCGCCTTCATGTCGGCGTCGGGCAGTTTGCGGTCCGGCAGCTTGTCCAGGGTTTGCTGGACGGAATCGATGCTGGGCGGGTCGGCCGCGTGTACGGTGCCGACGCAGAGAGTCAGGCCCAGCAGGGCAGTGGCGAGAAAAGTGCGCAGGGTTGTCATAGAGACCGGTCGAGCAAGGTGAAAAATAGGGGGCGTCCCGACATCGACTGGCGCGCCGTCGCCCCGCAGTTTAGAGGAAGAGTCCGGGGCCCGGGCGACTTCCTTCGGGGAATCTGACGCCGACTTTGCCGATCTTGTTCCCGTCCATGACCGCGACGGTCCAAATGGTGTTGTTCCATTCCACCTGGTCGCCGACGACCGGCGCACCGCCGACTTTCTGGGTGATGAAACGACTCAGTGGCATGTCCGGGTCGATGCCCTCGAGCTTGAGCCCGTACAGGGCCGAAACCGCGCCCAGCTGGGCGTCGCCTTCCAGGACGAAGTCACCGAAGAAGCGCAGGTCGAGGCCCCGTTGTGGTGCCTGGCTGAACAGTTTGCCGAGGGCCGGCAAGTTGTGTTCATGGCCGATTACGCACAGCAGATCGTCGACTTCGAGCACCGTACTACCCGACGGATGGAGCAGTTGCTGGCCACGAAACAGCGCGGCGATCCGCGTGCCTTCGGGCATTTTCAGCTCCCGCAGGGCGGCGCCGATGCACCATTTCTCGGCACCCAGGCGGTAGACGAACAGCTCCCACTCGCTGGTGACGTGCACTTCCAGGGCCGCCCGGGAAATCGGCGCCGGCTCTGGCGGTACCGTCACTTTCAACAGTTTGGCGACCCACGGCAGGCTCGTACCCTGCACCAGCAACGACACCAGCACGATAAAGAACGCCAGGTTGAAGTACAGCTGCGCGTGGGGCAGGCCGGCCATCAGCGGGAACACCGCCAGAATGATCGGTACCGCACCGCGCAGGCCGACCCAGGCGATAAAGGCTTTCTCTCGGCCATGGAAGGCCTTGAACGGCAAGAGGCCGACGATCACCGACAGCGGCCGTGCGAAGAGAATCATCCACAGCGCCAGGCCCAGGGCCGGCAGCGCGATGGGCAGCAAATCATGGGGCGTGACCAGCAGGCCCAGCACCAGGAACATGCCGATCTGCGCGAGCCAGGCCATGCCGTCGAGCATATGCAAAATGCCATGCCGGCTGCGCACCGGGCGGTTGCCGATCACCAGGCCGCACAGGTAAACGGCGAGGAAACCGCTGCCGTGCAAGGCGTTGGTCAGGGCGAACACCACCAGGCCGCCGGAAATCACCAGGATCGGGTACAGGCCGTTGGCCAGGTTGATCCGGTTGACCATCTGCAGCATCAACCAGCCTCCGCCCAGGCCGATGATGCCGCCGATGCCGAACTCGCGGATCAAGTGGCCCAGCAGGCTCCAGTGCAGGCCGGTCTGGCCGCTGGCAAGCATGTCGATCAGGGTGACGGTGAGGAACACCGCCATCGGGTCGTTGCTGCCGGATTCGATTTCCAGGCTGGCGGTGACCCGTTCGTTCAGGCCTTTGCCGCCCAGCAGCGAGAACACCGCTGCGGCGTCCGTGGAGCCGACGATGGCGCCGATCAGCAGGCCTTGAATGATGTTGAGGTTGAACAGCCAGGCGGCTGCCATGCCGGTGAGGCCGGTGGTGATCAGCACCCCGACCGTCGCCAGGGACAACGCAGGCCAGAGGGCTACACGGAAACTGGCTACCCGCGTTCGCAGTCCGCCGTCGAGCAGGATCACGGCCAGGGCGAGGTTGCCCACGAGGTAGGCAGTCGGGTAGTTATCGAAGATGATGCCGCCGCCGTCGACGCCGGCGATCATGCCCACGGCCAGGATGATTACCAGGATCGGAATCCCCAGGCGGGACGAAAGAGAACTCACCAGAATGCTCGCACCTACCAGCAACGCGCCGATCAAGAACAGGCTGTTGATGGTCGTCGCATTCAAAGGCAGTACTCCATGAGCAGGAAAGACGAGGCGCAAACTGACCATGCAGTCTGCGTGCCAGCGATTCTAACCTGTTGAATTGCTGTGCTGTCAAAAAGGTTTTGAATGGCTGGCGCATATTCAATGTGGGAGCGGGCTTGCTCGCGAAAGCGGTGTGTCAGTCGCCTTATGCGTATCTGATCCACCGCATTCGCGAGCAAGCCCGCTCCCACATTTTTAGCCCTGCGGTATCCGTTAAAGCCTGAACCGCCCCACCATCCCGTTCAAATCCACCGCCAACCGCGACAGCTCACTGCTCGCCGCACTGGTCTGGCTGGCGCCGGTTGCCGACTGCACCGACAAGTCACGAATATTCACCAGGTTACGATCCACTTCCCGCGCCACCTGCGCCTGCTCTTCAGCGGCACTGGCGATCACCAGGTTGCGCTCGTTGATTTCAACGATGGCAGTGTTGATGGTGTCCAGCGACATCCCCGCACCCTTGGCGATGTTCAACGTCGATTCCGCCCGCTCGGTGCTGTTGCGCATCGAATCCACTGCATGCTCGGTACCGGCCTGAATGCTGCCGATCATCCGCTCGATTTCGCTGGTGGACTGTTGGGTGCGATGGGCCAGGGCCCGCACCTCATCCGCCACCACCGCAAAACCACGCCCGGCTTCACCGGCACGCGCCGCTTCAATCGCGGCGTTCAGGGCCAGCAGGTTGGTCTGGTCAGCCAAACCACGAATCACGTCCAGCACCTTGCCGATGTCCCGGGACTCTTCCGCCAGGTTGCCGATCAAGGTGGCAGTGGCTTGCACGTCGCTGCTCATGCGTTCAATGGCGCTGACGGTTTCCTGCACCAAATCACGTCCATCGCCCGCAGACGACGTGGCGTTCTTCGAGGCTTCGGAAGTGCTGACCGCGTTGCGGGCCACTTCTTCAACCGCGCTGGTCATCTCGTTCACCGCCGTGGCGGCCTGTTCGATTTCGTTGTTTTGCTGGGTCAGGCCACGGGCGCTTTCGTCGGTCACGGCATTCAGCTCTTCCGCGGCGGAGGCCAATTGGGTGGCCGAGCCGGAAATGCGCTGCAAGGTGTCCTTCAATTTGTCCTGCATCTTGGCCATTGCCAACAATAGTCGGCCGGCTTCGTCGTTGCCTTCCACCTTGATCGGGCGCGTCAGGTTGCCTTCGGCGATTTCCTCGGCGGCATCCAGGGCCTGGGCGATCGGCAGGGTGATGCTGCGGGTCAGCAACCAGGCGAACAGCATGGTCAGCGCCGTGGCGAGGATCAGCAGGATCACCACCAGCTCAAACGCCATGTCGTACTGGTCGGCAGCTTGCTGGTTGGTGGCCAGCGCCATCTTGTTGTTGATGTCCAGCAGCCGGTTCAGTACGGCGTTGACCTGATCCGAGTTGTTCAGCAGCTCGGTATTCAGCAGCGTGCGCAGCTCTTCCACCTGATTGGCCCGTGACAGGCTCTTCATGCGCTCTTCAATCTGATGGTACTGGGCCAGCAGACGCACGTATTCATCGTAGGCAGCACGTTCTTCGCTGCTGTCGATCAACTTCTCGTAGACCGCCTGGGCCGTACGAATCTGCTGATTGCGCACGTCAAAAGACTCAAGGGTCTTTTGCTGGACGTCAGGCTCGCGGTTGGTCAGCAGGCGATACGACAGCACCCGCAGGCGCAGGGTCAGTTGAGTGAACTCGTCCAGGGCGCGAATGCTCGGCACGCTGCTAAGGGTGATGTCTTCCGTCGCCGCACGGATCTTGCTCATCTGGTTCAGGGCGAACACACCGAGAAACAACATCAGCGCGCCAATCAACGCGAAGCCGAGAAAGGCCCGCGGCGCGATATTCATATTACGAAGAGACATGTTGTGATCCTGGGGAGAAGCGCGATCCATGCGGGGTTTGAGCGGGGTGTCCATGACCTATCGGTCATACGACTAAAGTCTTGAGGGGGTGCGCGCTTTTGTCGCAGATCGGGGCGGGCCGACGGGATTCAGGAACCAGATGCCATAAATGCAGTCACTAAGGCTCGAAAGCGTGGCCTGCCCTGTAAAATCAAGGCCCCGCGCCAGGGATAACCCTGGCATCCGAGGTGAATTTTCTTTATCGTCACCGCCCTTTGAAAAAGCCCGAGAAATCAAAATGTTAGAAGCATCCCTCAGCCAATTGGAACAACTGGTCAGCGACCTGGTACAGCAGAACCAGGATCTACTGGGCACCAACGAATCCCTCAAGGCCGAACTGGCTCGCGCCAAGGATGAAAACGACAGCTTGCAGCTGAACCTGATGGAACAGGAAGAAAAGCAGGGCGCCACCGCTGCCCGTATCCAGGCGTTGGTTGAGCGTGTGAGCGCAGGTCCTGTCAGCGCATGAATGAAGGGATAAAGGTCGTTTCGATTCTCGGTGAGGATTACTCGATCAAGGCACCGGAGGGGGAAGACAACACCCTGATGAGCGCCGTGACGATGCTCAAGGCATCCCTGGCCACCACCAAGAAAAAGTACCCGACGCTGATCGGTGACAAGCTATTGGTGCTGGCGGCGCTGAACCTGTGCGCCGAGCAGATCGAAATGCAAAAGCACCACCAGCAGGAACTCGACCGTTACCAAGAGCAAGTCAGCGCCACGGTCGAGGTGATTTCCAAGGCAATCGGAACGCCTTAGAACCACTCATCCTGCATCCCCAGGCACGTGTCATCGCGTGCCTCGAGAATCGCCAGTTCATGATGGCAGCCCGGTATTTCCCACGTCAGGAAGTACCGGGCGGCCTGGAGCTTGCCCTTATAGAAGGCGACATCGGCAGCATTGCCCCTGGCCAGCCCTTCCTCGGCGCGAATTGCCTGTTCCAGCCAGCGCCAGCCAATCACCATATGCCCGAACACCTTCAGGTACAGCGCCGAATTCGCCAGGCTGCTGTTGACCTTGCCCTGGGCGAGATCCGTCAGCAGGCCGAGGGTGACCTCTTGCAGGCGCGCCACCAGTTGTTCCAGCGGTTCCCGCAAGGCATTCAGCGACGGATACTCCTGTGCCCGTGCGCCGGTCTCGGCGATCAGGCGGATCAGTTGCTTCAAGCCCGCACCTCCGTTCTGCGCCAGCTTGCGCCCGAGCAAGTCCAGCGACTGAATGCCGTGGGTGCCTTCATGGATCGGGTTCAGGCGGTTGTCGCGGTAGTACTGTTCCACCGGGTATTCGCGGGTGTAACCATGGCCGCCAAGAATCTGGATCGCCAGTTCGTTGGCCTTCAGGCAAAACTCCGATGGCCAGGATTTGACGATCGGCGTCAGCAGGTCCAGCAGTTCGTGGGCCTGTTTGCGCGCAGCTTCGGTTTCCAGGGTGGTGGTGTCGTCGAACAGGCGCGCGGCGTACAAGCCAAGGTCGAAGGCGCCTTCCACGTAGGCTTTTTGGGTCAACAGCATGCGTTTGATATCGGCGTGCTGGATGATCGACACCGGCGCGGTGTTGGGATCCTTGCTGTCGGGCAAGCGGCCTTGGGGACGTTCACGGGCATATTCCAGGGAGTACAGGTAGCCGGCGTAACCCAGCATCACCGCGCCCATGCCCACGCCGATCCGCGCTTCGTTCATCATCTGGAACATGCAACTCAGGCCCTGGTGCGGCTGGCCCACCAGGTAGCCGACGCACTCGCCGTTATCGCCGAAATTCAACGCGGTCGAGGTGGTGCCACGCCAGCCCATCTTGTGAAACAGCCCGGCCAGCAGCACATCGTTGCGCTTGCCCAGGCTGCCGTCGTCGTTGACCAGGAACTTGGGCACGATAAACAGCGAAATGCCCTTCACCCCGGCAGGTGCGTCCGGCAGCTTGGCCAGCACCATGTGCACGATGTTCTCCGACAGCGGGTGATCGCCGCCGGAGATGAAGATCTTGTTGCCCTTGAGGCGATAGCTGCCGTCAGCCGCCGGCTCTGCGCGGGTACGAATATCCGACAGCGATGAGCCCGCATGGGGCTCGGTCAAGGCCATGGTGCCGAAGAAGCGGCCTTCGATCATTGGTTGCAGGAAGCGTTGTTTCTGCTCCTCGGTGCCGAAGCTCTCGATCAGGTTGGCGGCGCCCATGGTCAGGAACGGGTAGGACGTGGATGCGGCGTTGGCCGACTGGAAGTGGGCGAAACACGCCTGGGAGAGCAGGGTGGGCAGTTGCATGCCACCGGCTTCGAAGCTGCGGGCGGCGTTGAGAAAACCGGCTTCGAGGAAGGCATCTACCGCCGGTTTCACCTCGGGAATCAGAATCGCCTGACCGTTTTCGTAGCGGGGCTCGTTCTCGTCGCCCTTGCGGTTATGCGGGGCGAAGAACTTCTCGGCAATGCTGCGGGCGGTGCCGATGGCGGCGTCGAAGGTTTCACGGTTGTGTTCGGCAAACCGCTCGCGCTGGGTCAGGCCCTCGGCATCGAGGACTTCGTACAGCTCGAAAGCCAGATTGCGGGAACTGAGCAGCGTCTCGGACATGGCGGCTTACCTGTGTGGGAATGGGCCTGAGTCTAAGTGCGCAAATAGAGGCTGGATAGCAAGATTGATCTGGGTGATGGAGGAGCAAAACGCGGCTCGAAGGTGGAACGCGGTCAATGTGGGGGCTTTTGTGGGAGCCGGGCTTGCCCGCGATGCAGGCACCTCGATGTGTCAGATACACCGAGGTGATGCCATCGCAGGCAAGCCAGCTCCCACATAAGCCTGCTCCCACATTTTGACCGCGTTTCTTCAGTTAGCCGATGGTCATCAGGCTGGCGTTGCCGCCCGCCGCAGCGGTGTTGACGCTCAACGCCCGCTCGATCACCAGACGCTCCAGGGCAATCCCGGTTTCGCCCGAAGACAAACCGTGAACCCCGACAATCGCCCCGCCACGCTTGGCCACTTGCTGGCAAACCCCGCGCAGTTGGTCGGAATCGCCGTGATGCAGCACGGCATCAAACACGGTTTCATCCTTGGTCCAGTCAGCCACCCGCGTGATCTTCGCCTGAATATCCTTCGGCAAGCGTGCGAACACGGCCTTGGTCAATTCAGTTTCCGGCCATACCGCCGAGCCGCCGACTGCCAGCACGGCCGCCAGTTGCGTCAGCAGGTCGCCTTCCACTTCCGCCAGGCACAACACGTGCTCGCGGGGCAGGATGGCATAGCTGTTGCGCTCGCCGGTCGGGCCGGCCAGTTGGCGGGTGATACCGCTTTGGGATTGCGCGGCGAACTGCACGCACAGGGCGCTCAAGTCGCTCAGCTTGCTGCTGTCGGCCCAGGCTTTCAGGGCGGTCAGCGGCTTGCTCATGGCCTCCCGCAGGCGAACATCCGGTGCGGCCAGTGCATCACCACGGACGAAGGATTGCTCGATGGCGTCCGTAGGACGGGTCGACAGCAGACGGTACAGATACAGCGGGCCGCCAGCTTTCGGGCCAGTGCCCGACAAGCCTTCGCCACCGAACGGCTGCACACCGACCACGGCACCCACGATGTTGCGGTTAACGTAGACGTTACCGGCATGGACGTTGTCGATCACCTTGGCGATGGTCTCGTCGATGCGGGTGTGCACGCCCAGGGTCAGGCCATAGCCGGATGCATTGATCTGGCCGATAAGCTGGTCGATCTCTTTGCGCTTGTAGCGCACCACGTGCAGCACCGGGCCGAAGATCTCCCGTTGCAGTTCGTCGAAGCTTTCCAGTTCGATCAGGGTTGGCATCACGAAGGTGCCGCGCTTGATCTCTTCGCTATCGGCAATCGCGACCTGGTAAACGTTGCGGCCTTTGTCGCGCATGGCCTGGATATGTTTCTCGATGCCCGCCTTGGCTTCGGCGTCGATCACCGGGCCGATATCCACCGACAGGCGCTCCGGGTTGCCGAGGCGGCATTCAGCCATGGCACCTTTAAGCATTTCGATGACGCGGTCAGCGGAATCTTCCTGCAAGCACAGTACGCGCAGGGCCGAGCAACGTTGACCGGCACTGTCGAAGGCCGACGACACTACGTCGATCACCACTTGTTCGGTGAGTGCCGAGGAGTCGACGATCATTGCGTTCTGGCCACCGGTTTCGGCGATCAGCGGAATCGGACGACCCTGTGCATCCAGACGGCCGGCGACACTGCGTTGCAGCAAGCGCGCAACCTCGGTGGAACCGGTGAACATCACGCCCTTGACGCGATCATCACCCACCAGGCGCGCACCGACGGTTTCGCCCTGGCCCGGCAGCAGTTGCAGCACGCCTTCCGGAATCCCGGCTTCCAGCAGCAGGCGCACGGCTTGTGCGGCCACCAGCGGTGTTTGCTCGGCAGGCTTGGCCAGTACCGGGTTGCCGGCGGCCAGTGCAGCGGCGACCTGCCCACTGAAGATCGCCAGCGGGAAGTTCCACGGGCTGATGCACACCACCGGACCCAGCGGGCGGTGAGCGTCGTTGGTGAAATCGTTGCGAGCCTGCACCGCGTAGTAACGCAGGAAGTCCACGGCTTCACGCACTTCGGCGATGGCGTTGGCGAAGGTCTTGCCGGCTTCGCGGGCCAGCAGGCCCATCAGCGGCTGGATCTCGCCTTCCATCAAATCGGCGGCACGTTCCAGGATCGCGGCGCGTTCGGCGGGCGGGGTGGCCTGCCAGATTGGCGCAGCGTTCAGGGCGCACTGGATGGCGTTGTCGACGTCTTCGACAGTTGCTTCCTGTACGTGGCCAACCACGTCACGCAGATCCGACGGGTTCAACACCGGTGCAGCCGCTTCATTGCTGGAAGCGCAACCGAGCATCGGCGCGGCTTTCCAGTTGTTATGCGCGGTAGCCAGCAAGGCGCAGGACAGCGACGCCAGGCGGTGTTCGTTGGCCAGGTCGATACCGGCGGAGTTGGCGCGCTCGGCACCATACAGGTCACGCGGCAGCGGGATACGCGGGTGCGGCAGGCCGAAGCCGCCTTCCAGCGTCGCCATCTGCTCGATGCTGGCCACTGGATCGGCCACCAGCTCCTGGATCGAGATGGATTGGTCGGCAATACGGTTGACGAACGAGGTGTTGGCGCCGTTTTCCAGCAAGCGACGCACCAGGTAAGCCAGCAGTGTTTCGTGGGTGCCGACGGGTGCGTACACGCGGCACGGACGGTTCAGCTTGCCTTCGGAGACCTTGCCTACAACCTGCTCGTACAGAGGCTCGCCCATGCCGTGCAGGCATTGGAACTCGTACTGGCCGGGGTAATAGTTCTGACCGGCAATATGGTAAATCGCCGACAAGGTGTGAGCGTTGTGGGTGGCGAACTGCGGGTAGATAACTTCCGGTACCGAAAGCAGTTTGCGTGCGCAGGCAATGTAGGAAACGTCGGTGTACACCTTGCGGGTGTACACCGGATAGCCTTCCAGGCCTTCGACCTGGGCGCGCTTGATTTCGCTGTCCCAGTACGCGCCTTTTACCAGGCGGATCATCAGGCGGTGGCGGCTGCGGCGTGCCAGGTCGATCACGTAGTCGATCACATACGGGCAACGCTTCTGGTAAGCCTGGATCACGAAACCGATGCCGTTCCAGCCCGTCAGTTGCGGCTCGAAGCACAGGCGTTCCAGCAGGTCGAGGGACAGCTCCAGGCGGTCGGCTTCTTCGGCGTCGATGTTCAGGCCGATGTCGTACTGCTTGGCCAGCAGGGTCAGCGACAGCAGGCGCGGGTACAGCTCGTCCATCACGCGCTCGTACTGCGCACGGCTGTAACGCGGGTGCAGGGCCGAAAGCTTGATGGAAATGCCCGGGCCTTCATAAATCCCACGACCGTGGGACGCTTTGCCGATCGAGTGGATGGCTTGTTCGTACGAGGCCAGGTACTTCTGGGCGTCGTGTTCGGTGAGTGCGGCTTCACCGAGCATGTCGTAGGAATAGCGGAAGCCCTTGGCTTCGAACTTGCTCGCATTGGCCAGGGCTTCGGCGATGGTTTCACCGGTGACGAACTGCTCGCCCATCAGGCGCATGGCCATGTCGACGCCCTTGCGGATCATCGGCTCGCCGCTCTTGCCGATGATGCGGCTCAGGGACGAGGTCAGGCCGGCTTCGTTGTGGGTGGCGACCAGTTTGCCGGTCAGCAACAGGCCCCAGGTGGCGGCGTTGACGAACAGCGACGGGCTGTTGCCCAGGTGCGGGTGCCAGTTGCCGGTGCTGATCTTGTCGCGGATCAGTGCGTCGCGGGTGCCCTTGTCGGGGATGCGCAGCAGCGCTTCCGCGAGGCACATCAGCGCTACGCCTTCCTGGGACGACAGGGAGAATTCCTGCAGCAGGCCCTGGACGATGCCTGCACGGCCGCCGGCGCTTTTCTGATTGCGCAGTTTCTCGGCGATCGAAGAGGCGAGCTTGTTGGTGGCCTCGGCCATTGCCGCGGGCAGGCGAGCCTGCTCGATCAGCATCGGCACCACTTCCGGCTCCGGGCGACGGTAGGCGGCGGTGATCGAGGCGCGCAGTACGGATTGCGGCAGGATGCTTTCGGCAAATTCCAGAAAGCACTGGTGGGCGTGGTCGGTCTGGACCTCGCCGGCTTCTTCCGCGTCCTTGCTGCCCAGGCCGTTGAGCTCGGCCAGGGTTGCACCACCCTCGAGTTTCTCCAGGTAATTGAAAATCGCCTGCTTGATCAGCCAGTGCGGCGTGCGATCAATGGAGGTCGCGGCCGCCTTCAGGCGCTCGCGGGTCGGGTCGTCAAGTTTGACCCCAAGGGTGGTCGTAGCCATCTTTTTATCCTCATGGGTGCCACTACTGCGTGGCATCAGCTGGCGGCAAGATTAGCTTTGCGCCGAGAGAGGTGCAACCGGGTGCAACCCTTTTTATCCATGAATTTTTTGATGCTGATCGGGAAAAATTATCGCCGCAGCCGAATCGGCTGCGCCTTGGTGCATTTGCTTATGACTTTGGCTGCTCTTGCTCCGAAAAGGAGCAAAAACACGGTGTTTTCCACAAAAAACATCGAGGTGCAACTTATTCTCAAGAAACTGGTTGCACCTTATTTGCTTTGTTGAATAGCATTCGCGCCCAAGGTGCAACCTCTTACTGACGGTTCATCGGCTGATGGCTTTCCTGGGGAAACGTCAGTCATAAATGCGCGGCGCCAGGCTTCGTCTATCCACTAGCAAAGTGGATGGCCGTCCGGACAGACCGCCGCTACATAAAAACAAAGCCAGGGCGTAACTCAATGAGCGTAAGTAATCCTACCCTGATCACATTTGTGATCTATATCGCTGCCATGGTGCTGATCGGCTTTATGGCCTATCGCTCCACCAACAACCTTTCCGACTACATCCTCGGCGGTCGCAGCCTCGGCAGCGTGGTTACCGCGCTCTCGGCCGGTGCCTCGGACATGAGCGGCTGGTTGCTGATGGGCTTGCCCGGCGCGATCTACATGTCTGGCCTGTCGGAAAGCTGGATCGCCATCGGCCTGATCGTCGGTGCCTACCTGAACTGGCTGTTTGTAGCCGGCCGCCTGCGGGTGCAGACCGAGCACAACGGCGACGCCCTGACCCTGCCGGATTACTTCTCCAGCCGTTTCGAAGATAAAAGCGGCCTGCTGCGAATCATCTCTGCGGTGGTGATCCTGGTGTTCTTCACCATCTACTGCGCTTCCGGCATCGTGGCTGGCGCCCGTCTGTTTGAAAGCACCTTCGGCATGTCCTACGAGACCGCGCTGTGGGCCGGTGCTGCCGCGACCATTGCCTACACCTTCGTCGGGGGTTTCCTGGCCGTGAGCTGGACCGACACAGTGCAAGCCACGCTGATGATCTTCGCCTTGTTGTTGACCCCGATCATCGTGCTGCTGGCCACCGGTGGCGTCGACACCACCTTCCTGGCGATCGAAGCGCAGAACCCTGACAACTTCAACATGCTGAAAAACACCACCTTCATCGGCATCATTTCGCTGATGGGCTGGGGCCTGGGTTACTTCGGCCAGCCGCACATCCTCGCGCGTTTCATGGCGGCGGATTCGGTGAAATCGATTGCCAACGCACGTCGCATCTCCATGACCTGGATGATCCTGTGCCTGGGCGGCACCGTGGCGGTGGGCTTCTTCGGTATCGCCTACTTCTCGGCGCACCCGGAAGTCGCCGGTCCCGTGACCGAGAACCACGAGCGTGTGTTCATCGAGCTGGCCAAGCTGCTCTTCAACCCATGGATTGCCGGTGTGCTGCTGTCGGCCATCCTGGCGGCGGTAATGAGCACCCTGAGCTGCCAGTTGCTGGTGTGCTCCAGTGCCCTCACCGAAGACTTCTACAAAACCTTCCTGCGTAAAAACGCCTCCCAGGTCGAGCTGGTATGGGTCGGTCGCGCCATGGTGCTGTTGGTGGCGCTGATTGCCATCGCCATGGCCGCCAACCCGGAAAACCGCGTACTGGGCCTGGTGAGCTACGCCTGGGCCGGTTTCGGTGCTGCGTTCGGTCCTGTGGTACTGATCTCCGTACTGTGGAAAGGCATGACGCGTAATGGCGCATTGGCCGGCATCCTGGTGGGTGCGATCACCGTGATCGTGTGGAAGCACTTCAGCCTGTTTGGCCTGTACGAAATCATCCCGGGCTTCATCTTCGCCAGCCTGGCGATCTACTTCGTGAGCAAGCTGGGCGCTCCGACGGCTGGCATGCTTCAGCGGTTTGACGCAGCCGAGGCGGATTACAACCTCAACAAGTAATCGGCGGGGGCTTGAATGCCCGCTGAAGTGAAAACGGCCCGCATCTTTTGGATGACGGGCCGTTTTTTTTGCCTTCCAGATTTCGCAGTGTTGTTTTCACAGGTTCAGATGATCACTGAAGTAAACGGCCAATGTAAGCGCTCGCCTGGTGGCTGTGAGCGTTGAATGTGAGGCGGTTTTTATACTTTGGGAAAAGGGCTACAAACTACCGTCAGCTATCTGACAGTAGTTTGTGAAAGGGCATCCACCGATTTTGAATTCGTGGTTTTTCAGTCGTGGTCAGTGTCCGGCTGGTTGAGAAAAATCAGCACACCCAGGATCGCCATATAGAACTTGAACGCCGCTTCCTGGCCGTTCCACTGATGGGATTGCCACATCAGGAACCACTCGCCGCCGATCACCATAAAGCCGAAGAACCACACCACGAAACCCAGGGTCAGCCCGACGATTGCGCTTTTCTTGGCGCGATTGAAGTCGATACCTGTGGCACGACGAGCCCGCCACAAGGCCAGTGCTCCACGCGCCAGCAGCACGGCCGTCAGGGCTTCACCGGCGATGATCAGCCAATATGCACCGTGCCACAGCCATGGGGTGGTGATGGCGCGATACATCGCGGCGTTGCCGGGGAAGGTGGTGTCCATGCTCAGCACATGTTTGACGAAGGCAAAGTTGGAGCCGTAGTCGGTGATGTTGCTGAAGGCCACGAGTGTGGCGAAGGCTGCCAGGGCAAGGGTCAGGACGATTTTTGCGTAGCGGGTGGCCATGTTTTTTCCATTGTCATGGGGCGACGGGGGACGAATACGCTAGCACGCTGGTGGTAGGGCTTCGATGCCTGATACATGAAGATTAAAGCGCCTGCGATGTAGGGATTTACTGATTTGCCTGCAGCGCACTCAGCTCGGCAAACAGCTGGTGCAGAATCGGCCACCCACTACTCGCAGAGAAACACCGGATGTTCGCTCCTGCCAATCAAAGTGCCTTTAGCCTGACCCTCGACGGTGTGCCCAGTGATCTCAAGGTACGTGAGTTCACGGGCGATGAATTCATCAGCCTGCCCTATCGTTTTGACCTTGAACTGGTCAGCGAGCAACCCGACCTTGACCTGGAAAGCTTGATGCATCGCCAGGCGTTCCTGGGGTTTGATGCGCATGGCCATGGTATTCATGGCCAGGTCTATCGGGTGGCGCAAGGCGACTCGGGCAAGCGCCTGACGCGTTATCAGATCACGCTGGTTCCGCAGTTGGCTTATCTTGAGCACAGCGCTCACCAGCGGATTTTCCAGAACCGGACGGTGCCGCAGGTCATTGCACTGGTGCTGGAAGGGCAGGGTATCCAGGCGGATGCCTTCTCGTTTCAACTGAGCGGGGTGTACCCCGAGCGTGAGTACTGCGTTCAGTTTGGCGAAACCGATCTGGCGTTCATCCAGCGCTTGTGCGCCGAGTCGGGCATTCACTACCACTTCCAGCACCACCCCGAGCGCCACCTTTTGGTGTTCGGCGATGACCAGAGCGTGTTCGCCCAGCCTGAGCAAGCCACTCAATACGCGGCGGGTTCGGGGATGGTTGCCGACACGCCGGTGATCAAGCGTTTTACCCTGCGGTTGCAGACCCGTACCAGCGATGTGAATCTGCGGGACTACGACTTCAGAAAGCCACGCCTGAGCTTGGAAAGCACGGTGTCCGGCGGCCAGCGTCCCATGCTGGAGGAACAGTGTTATCCCGGGAATTTTACGGATCGCGTTCATGGTAAATACCTGGCGCAACGTAGGTTGGAGCGCCATCGCGGTGACTTTCGCCAGGCCAGTGGCCATAGCGACCAGCCGTCCCTGGTCAGCGGGCAGTTCCTGAGGATGGAAGGGCATCCTCGCCAGGAATGGAATGATTTGTGGCTGGTCACCCAGGTGACGCATGCAGGGCGTCAGCCTCAGGTGCTGGAGGAGTCGACCATCGACGCCTCAGGTGATGAATCGGCTCAGGGCTACAGCAATCACTTTGTCGTAACGCCATGGGAGGTGCCGTTTCGAACACCGCTGCTGGTATCGCGACCGCCGGTGTCTGGCTATCAAAACGCCGTGGTTACAGGGCCGGCAGGCAGCGAGATCCATTGTGACGAGTATGGCCGGGTCAAGGTGCAGATGGCCTGGGATCGCGCCGGGGAGCACGACGAACATTCCAGTTGCTGGCTGCGGGTGGCCAGTGGCTGGGCCCATGAGCACTACGGCTCGGTGTTGATCCCGCGGGTGGGCATGGAGGTGCTGGTGGGTTTCGTCGACGGCGACGCCGACACGCCGCTGGTGGTCGGTTGCCTGGCCAATGCCGCCACGCCGGTGCCGCTGGACCTGCCAGCCGACAAGACCCGCAGCATCTTCCGTAGCCAGACCAGCCCCGGCGGCGGTGGCTACAACGAGCTGCGCATCGAGGACCGCAAGGGTGCCGAGGAAATCTACCTGCGCGCCCAGCGCAACTGGACCCAGCATGTACTGCACGACCAGCACGTGCAGGTCGACAACCAGCGCGACGTGATCGTCAAAGGCCTTGATCGTCACGAGCTTCAGGGCGAAGAACAGCGCACCACCCACGGCAACCGCCTGACCGAACTCAAGCAGGACGATCACCTGATGGTCGCGGGCTCCCAGCAGGTACGTGCCGGGTTGACCATTCACATCGGTGCCGGGCAAAACGTCGTTATTGATGCGGGTGCCAGCGTGACCCTCCAGGCCGGTGGGCAGTGGATCAACGTTTCGGCGGGCGGGATTTTCAGCAGCACGCAAATTCAGCTTGGCGGCGCCCCGGCACCGGCGGGAGCGCCGCTGACGCCGGGGCTGCAGGAAAAGTTGCTGGCGGTAATGCCTGCACCGTTGAGTGCCGTCCAGGTGTTAAGCCTGAAGCGCAGCGCACCCTTTTGCGAAGAGTGCGAGCGCTGCAGGAATGGCGTGTGCAATACGCCCCTGCATCGCAATACATCACTGCCCGGTGGTGCGCCATGATTTCTCCCGGGCAGTGGCTTGAGGCTGCGCCGTTGCAGGCGGGCGAGCAGTTGTTTGCGGTGATGGGCAATGCCAGCGACTGCAAGCCGCTCGATGCGTGGCGGCGTACCGACGGACGTGCACTTAGCCCCATCTGGGCGGGCAGCGAGTATGCTGCGTGGGATGAGGTCATGCCCTACGTCGCGGTGGTCGCCGCGGACAGCGCTTTTCTGAAATGGGCCGCCGAATGCGAAGGTATCGACTGGGGTTGGCTGGCGGTGTCGTCCTGTTCCTTGCACACCGTCGTCGAGCATCTGCGCAGCCTGACCAAGGTACTGTTGCCGGAAGGGCCGGCGGTGTTCTTTCGCTTCTGGGACGGTGCTTATGTCCTGCCTGTGTTGCAGGCGCTGGGGCCACAGGCAAAGGAGTTGCTCCCGGTGTTCAGTCGCTACTGGATCAATGGTCGCCAGCATGAGGTAGCGGTTACGGCAGCGGGAGCGGCAAAGCCCGGCCCATGGTGGCAAGTGCCGCCGCATGTTCTCCAGCGCCTGGGTGAGCAAACGAGCGTTACGCAGGTGGACAACCTGTTGCAGTGGCTGGAAGAACAGCGCCCGGACCTGTACAGCGCCTTTGTGCCGGCGACCTTGAAGCACAAGGTCGCCTACTTCGTGCGCCGGCCGGATGTCAGCCATCAGGCGCTGGCCGCCTGGCTGGCCTCAGAGCTGGGTTGAGGTCAGCGACTGCTGCAGGTCCTCGATCAGGTCTTCAATGGCCTCGATGCCCACCGACAGGCGAATCATCTCCGGCTTCACCCCGGCCTTCGCCTGCTCCTGTTCATTCATCTGGCGATGGGTGGTGGAAGCCGGGTGGCAGGCCAGGGACTTGGCATCGCCAATGTTCACCAGGCGCTTGAAGATCTGCAGTGAATCGTAGAAACGCACACCTGCCTCATAACCACCCTTCAGGCCGAAGGACAGAATCGCCGACGGTTTGCCCTGCATGTATTTCTGCGCCAGGTGATGGTGGGGGTGATCCGGCAGGCCGGCGTAGCTGACCCACTCCACCAGTGCGTGGTCTTGCAGGAAGTGGGCAATTTTCAAGGCGTTTTCGGTGTGGCGCTCCATGCGCAGGGCCAGGGTTTCCAGGCCTTGCAGCAGCAGGAATGCATTCATCGGCGCCAGGGCCGCGCCGGTGTTGCGCAGCGGCACGGTACGGGCGCGGGCAATGAACGCCGCCGGGCCGAATTTTTCGGTGTAGACCACACCGTGATAGGCCGGCTCCGGCTGGTTGAGTCCGGGGAATTTCTCCGGGTACTGGGTCCAGGGAAAGGTGCCGCTGTCGACGATCACGCCACCCAGCGAGTTGCCGTGGCCGCCCACGTATTTGGTCACCGAATGCACGACGATGTCCGCGCCGAACTGGATCGGCTTGCACAGGATTGGCGTGGCCACGGTGTTGTCCACCATCAGCGGCACGCCACGGGCGTGGGCGACGTTGGCCAGGGCTTCGATATCGATGATATTGCCTGCCGGGTTGCCGATGCTCTCGCAGTACACCAGTTTGGTGTTGTCATCGATCAGCTCGGCGATGGCTTCGGCGGAGTCGTCACGGGCGAAGCGCACGTCAACGCCGAAGCTCGGCAGCAAGTGGGCGAACAGGGTGTAGGTGCCACCGTACAGCTGCGGGGTGGTGACGATGTTGTCACCGGCACGGGTCAGGGTCTGGATCGCGTAGTGGATCGCCGCGCTGCCGGCCGACACCGCCAGGGCCGCGATGCCGCCTTCCAGCGCCGCGATGCGTTGCTCCAGCACGTCGTTGGTGGGGTTCATGATGCGCGTGTAGATATTGCCGGGCACGTCGAGGTTGAACAGGTCGGCGCCGTGCTGGGCGTTATCAAATTCGAAAGCGACGTTCTGGTAGATCGGCACGGCGACGGCCTTGGTAGTCGGGTCCGACTTGAAGCCATGGTGCAAAGCGATGGTGGCGTCTTTCATGAGTTGTTATGACCTCCATGGATAATTGCTCGCCACAATAAATCCGCTTTCGCACCGCCAATTAGACTATTTTCGGCAGCGCCCCTGTGTTTGCGGCATAAGCGCCACCTGACGCGCAGCCCTGCACCTTTGCCTGCGTAAAAGGTAAACTTCGCCCCCTGCGCAGGAGCAACCATGAATTATCGTCACGCCTATCACGCCGGCAACCACGCCGATGTCTTCAAACACCTGACCTTGACCCGCCTCATCGCCCTGATGTCGCGCAAGGAGCAGCCGTTTGCCTATCTCGACACCCACGCCGGCATTGGTCTGTACGACCTGCAGGGCGACCAGGCGAACCGTACCGGTGAATACCTGGAAGGCATCGCCCGCCTGTGGGGCCAGGCCGACCTGCCGCCGCTGACCGCCGATTACATGCGTGTGCTGCACGAGATGAACCCGGATGGCGAATTGCGCTACTACCCGGGTTCGCCGGAGCTGGCGCGACGCCTGACTCGTCCTCAGGACCGCGTGCTGCTCAACGAAAAGCACCCGGAAGACGGCCTACTGCTCAAGGACAACATGAAGGGTGATCGTCGGGTGAAAGTCCACCTTGGCGAAGGCTGGCACGTGCCACGGGCATTGCTGCCGGTGCCGGAAAAGCGTGCGTTGATGTTGATAGACCCGCCGTTCGAGAAGCTCGACGAGATGCAGCGCTGCGCCGCGTCCCTCAAGGAAGCCGTGAGCCGGATGCGCCAGACAGTGGCTGCGATCTGGTACCCGGTGAAGGACCAGCGCATGCTGCGCCGCTTCTACCAGGACCTGGCCGGTACCGGTGCGCCGAAGTTGCTGCGGGTGGAATTGCTGGTGCATCCGCTGGACACGCCCAACACCCTGACCGGTTCGGGTCTGGCAATTGCCAATCCGCCGTGGGGGCTGGAGGAGGAGTTGCGTGAGCTGCTGCCGTGGTTGTCCAAGCAGCTTGGGCAAACCCAGGGTGGCTGGCAGATGGATTGGCTTATCGCCGAGTAAGCCAATCGCAAGGTATTGAAGACCCAATGTGGGGGCGGGCTTGCTCGCGAAAGCGGTGTATCAGAAACACATTCAGTGACTGACACTCCGCTTTCGCGAGCAAGCCCGCTCCCACATTTTTATCGGTGTCGCTCTTAGATCGGGCAGGTCACGCCGGTGCCGCCGATTCCGCAGTAACCCTGCGGATTCTTCGCCAGGTACTGCTGGTGATACGCCTCGGCGAAGTACACCGTCGGTGCTTCTTCGATTTCTGTGGTGATGGTGCCCAGGCCGGCCTTGGTCAATTCCGCCTGATAAGCCTCTGCGCTGGCCTTCGCCGCCTCCAGGTGCTCCGGCTTGACCGCGTAGATCACCGAACGATACTGGCTGCCGATGTCATTGCCCTGGCGCATGCCCTGGGTCGGGTTGTGCAGTTCCCAGAACATTTTCAGCAGCTCTTCGTAGCTGATCTTGTCCTGGTCAAACACCACCAACACCACTTCGCTGTGGCCGGTCAGGCCCGAGCAGACTTCTTCATACGTCGGGTTCGGCGTGTAGCCGCCGGCATAGCCCACCACCGTACTGACCACACCGTCGCGCTGCCAGAAACGACGCTCTGCACCCCAGAAGCAACCCAGGCCGAAGATCGCAAACTCTACGTTGTCGACAAAGGGGCCCAGTAGGGGGTTGCCGTTGACGAAGTGCGTCTCGGGCAGCGACATCGGGGTTTCACGGCCAGGCAAAGCTTGTTCTTGAGTGGGAAGCACGTTTTTATTCACCAGGATTTCCGAGCGCAAGACCATGATCAGTCCTCTCAGTCAGATTGAGTTACAAGTAAGAGTTCAGACTGCCAGTGTGCCCGAGTGTTACCGCGCTGTCAGGCGATTGGCCCGCGAGGGTAGCGTTTAAGCATCGTCATCAGCTCGGCCCCCGGGATTGGCCGGTCGAACAGGTAGCCCTGGCCGACGTCGCAACGGTGGCGGCGCAGGAACGCCAGCTGCTCGGCAGTCTCGATGCCTTCGGCCACCACCTTGAGCTTGAGGTTGTGGGCCATGGCGATCACCGCCGAGGTGATTTCCATGTCGTCCTGGTTGTCCGGGATTTCATGGATGAAGCTGCGATCAATCTTGATGATGTCGATCGGGAATTTTTTCAGGTAGCTCAGCGACGAGTAACCGGTACCGAAGTCATCCATCGCCAGGGTCAAGCCGAAGCTCTTCAGTTGGTCCAGTTGCAGGCGCGTGTCTTCGGTGGCTTCCAGCAGCAGGCCTTCGGTCAACTCCAGTTCCAGCAGGTTGGCCGGCAACTGTTCTTCCTTGAGGATCGTGGCAATCGAGGCCACCAGGTCCGGGTCGGAAAACTGCTTGGGCGACAGGTTGATCGCTACTTGCAGGTTGCCCATGCCTGCGGCTGTCAGCTGTCGGCTCATGCGGCAGGCCTGGCGGGCGATCCATTTGCCGATGGGGATGATCAGCCCGGTCTCTTCCGCCACGCTGATGAATTGATCGGGGCGGATCATGCCCTTTTCCGGATGGTTCCAGCGTAACAACGCTTCCATCCCCAGCAGACGACCGCTGCGCAGGCACAGCTTGGGCTGGTAGAACACGTCCAGTTCGTTCTGGGTCAGGGCGCGGCGCAGATTGTTTTCCACGAACAGCTTGTAGCTGGCTTCGGCATTCAGCGCTTCGGTAAATACCTGCACCTGGTGTTTGCCGTTGGCCTTGGCCTTGTGCAGCGCCAGGCCGGCGTTGCGCATCAGGGTCTGCGGATCGCGGCCATGCAGCGGCGCGCAGGCGAGGCCCACGGAGCCGGTGACGCTGATCAGCTGGTTGTCGACGAACATCGGCTTGTCGAGGGTGGCCAGCAACTGGCTGGCGACCTGCTGGCCGGTTTCAAGGTCGGTATCGTCCAGCAGCACGGCAAATTCGTTACTGGCAAACCGCGCCAGGCTGCCACTGGCGGTCAGGCTGTTGCGCAGGCGCCGGGCCAGGCTGATCAACAGCTTGTCGCCGGTCTGGTGGCCGAGGCTGTCGTTGATCCGCTTGAAGTTGTCGATGTCCACCAGCAGCAGGCTGATGGGGCTGTCGCTGTCCCGGGCAAAGCGTTCGTCCAGGTTGCGGATGAACGCCGGGCGGTTGCCCAGGTTGGTCAGGTTGTCGGTGTAGGCCAGCCGCTCGATGCGCTGCTGGGCCAGCTTGGTCTGGGTGATGTCTTCGTAGATGCCGATGTAATGGGTCAACTCACGGTTGTCGCCATAAACCTTGGAGATCGACAACTGGCCCCAGTAGGGTTCGAGGTTTTTGCGCCGGCTCTTGAACTCGCCTTGCCAACTGTTGCTCTTGGCCAGGCTTGAAGGCGCGTCGAACAGCAGCTCGCTGAGGTTCTCCAGTGCCGGCAGTTCCGACAGCTGGTGGCCGTGGACTTCTTCGGTGCTGTACTGGGTGATCGCGGTAAAGCTGGGGTTGACGTATTCCACCACGCCGTCGCAATTGACCAGCAGGAACGCATTGGCGCTTTGCTCCACGGCTCGCTGGAACAAGTGCAGGGCACTGGTGGCGGTGCGGCGGTTGTGGTTGTTGATCACCTGGGCGAACTGGTCGGCCAGCTCGCCGGCAAAGGCGATCTCGTCGGACTGCCAGACGCGGGTGCTGCCACTTTGCTCCAGGCACAACACGCCGACCACGTTGCCATCGACGCGGATGCTGGCGTCGAGCATGGCGTGGATGTCCCGCGGGCGCAGGCTCTCGGCCATTTCACGCGTGCGTGGGTCGCGCATGGCGTTGGTGGCGTCGATCGCACGGCTGGTTTGCAGGGCTTCCAGGTAATCCGGGAAGCCACTGGCATCGATAGACTCTGGCAGGTGGTGCTGCTGATCGGCGCGGTGATAAGCGGAAATCGGCACCAGATGCTGGTTTTCGAGGTTCCAGATGCTCGCGCAGTCGATCTGGTAGATATCGCAGGCACTGCGGGTGATCAGCTCGGCGGCTTCCTGCAGCGAGTTGTTGGTGCTGTAGCGCTGGCGGGCCAGCAGCAGGATCAATTCCTGCTGGGCGCGTACCCGCTCAAGGTGTTGCAGTTGTTCCTGCTGGGCGCGCTGGTTGAGTTCCAGGGCAATCTGCAAGCGGCTGTTCTGGCTCTCCAGGTCTGCCGCAGGGGCCGGTGGGAGATCACTGAACAGGCCGTCGACCACCATCAGGTAGCCGCGCAGCAGGTGACGATTGTGTTGTTTGTAGGCTTCACCCAGTTCCAGCAGGCTCAACGGGCCGTCGTTGGTGTGCAGGGTGTAGCGCACCAGGTAATGCGGGCTGATGGTCAGCTGTTCCTGGATCGCATCATGCAGCTGATAGCGCGCCTGGGGCTCCATCAGGCTGGCGTAGGGCGAGCCGATCAGGGCGCACAGTTCCATCGCGGGCAGGCCGAACTGGCGTTCGCAATTGGGGTCGAGGTACAGCAGGGCCCAGCTAGCCTCATTAAGCCGCTCGAAACGCAGCATACCGAGGCGCGAAGGCACCGGTAATTGCGTCACTACCTCGGCCGCCGTACGGGCGACATCGGGTTGGCTTTTCATGGGGAAACTCGCTTGGAAAAATGCGCATCGCGCCGGGCTCACGCCCTCTTTACTGTTGCCTGCGGCAAGGTTGCATCATGCAGCACAGGCTGACAAGAGAGGATGAAGGCTAAGTGCTATAAGTGGGTTATCGGCCAGCGAGCGGTTTTCTGCAACCGGGGTGATGGGCGGTGTACAACCTCGATTTCCGTGTCCAGGTTTTCCCTGGAAAGCAGGCAAAAAAAGCCCCGCCAATTGGCGGGGTTGAGGTACGAGCGTGGCGCTCGGAAATCGTTGAAGCCAGGTCTTCTGCATGGGCAGAAGACCTGTTGTGGCTTAAAGCAGGATGGTGCGGATGTCGTTCAGCAACTGGCTCAGGCGCTGGGTGAAGCGTGCGGCAGCCGCGCCGTTGATCACACGGTGATCGTAGGACAGCGACAGTGGCAGCATCAGCTTCGGCTGGAACGCTTTACCGTCCCACACAGGCTGGATAGTGGCCTTGGAAACACCCAGGATCGCCACTTCCGGCGCGTTGACGATTGGCGTGAAGCCAGTGCCGCCAATGTGCCCGAGGCTGGAGATGGTGAAGCACGCGCCCTGCATGTCGTCCGGGGTGAGCTTCTTGTCGCGGGCCTTGGCAGCCAGTGCAGCAGCCTCAGCGGCAAGCTGCAGCAGGCTCTTCTGGTCGACGTTCTTGATGACCGGTACCAGCAGGCCATCCGGAGTGTCAACGGCAAAGCCGATGTGCACGTACTTCTTGCGAATGATCGCCTTGCCGCTTGGCGCCAGCGAACTGTTGAAGTCCGGCAGTTCCTTGAGCAAATGTGCGCAAGCCTTGAGCAGCAGGGGCAGCACGGTCAGCTTCACGCCGGCCTTCTCGGCCACGGCTTTCTGCGCAACGCGGAATGCTTCCAGGTCGGTGATGTCGGCCTGGTCGAACTGGGTCACGTGCGGGATGTTCAGCCAGCTGGCGTGCAGGCCGGCCGCGCCGATTTGCATCAGGCGGGTCATCGGCACTTCTTCGATTTCGCCGAAGCGGCTGAAGTCGACGGTGCGGATCGGCGGAATGCCCGAGCCACCGGTAGCAGCGCCGGCAGCCGGAGCTTCCTTGGCCTTCTGCATCATGGATTTGACGTAAACCTGCACGTCTTCCTTGAGCACGCGACCGTGAGGACCGCTGGCGGTTACCGCGCTCAACTCGACGCCGAATTCACGGGCCAGTTGGCGCACGGCAGGGCCGGCATGAACCTTGGCACCGCTTGGCGCAGGTGCAGCCGCCGGAGCCGGTGCGGCCTCGGCTTTTGCAGCAGGCGCAGGTGCAGGCGCGGCGGCAGCCGGTGCGGCTTCAGCCTTGGCGGCCGGAGCAGCGGCGGCTGGAGCGGCAGCAGCAGGAGCCGAAGCGCCCGCTACTTTCAGCTTGAGGATGAAGTCACCAGTGCCGACTTCGTCTTCCAGCTTCACGGCAATGCTTTCCACCACACCGGCAGCCGGCGAAGGGATTTCCATGGAGGCCTTGTCGGACTCCAGGGTGATCAGCGATTGATCGGCTTCGACGGTGTCGCCGACTTTAACCAGCAGCTCGATGATCTTGGCCTTGCCCGACGAACCGATGTCCGGAACATGAATGTCCTGGACTGTTTCGGCGGCAGGTGCAGCCGCCGGAGCCGCAGGGGCCTCGGCAGCAGCGGCAGGCTTCTCGGCGGCAGGCGCCGGGGCAGCAGCAGGAGCGGCCGCCGCAGGGGCCGCATCAGCGGCACCTTCGATTTCCAGCTCAAGCAGTTCGTCGCCTTCTTTCAGGCGGTCGCCCAGCTTCACTTTCAGGCTTTTGACCACGCCGGCCTTGGGAGCGGGGATTTCCATGCTCGCCTTGTCCGATTCCAGGGTCAGGATGCTCTGGTCGGCTTCGACGGTGTCGCCGACCTTCACAAACAGTTCAATTACTTCACCTTCACCGCTGCCGATGTCAGGTACGCGAATGAGTTCGCTCACAGAAAGTCTCCTCAGCAGTCCAGTGGGTTGCGTTTTTCCGGGTTGATCCCGAACTTGACGATAGCGTCTGCTACCACCTTGGGTTCGATTTCACCACGGTCAGCCAAGGCTTCCAGGGCTGCCAACACCACGAAGTGACGGTCGACTTCGAAGAAGTGACGCAGCTTCTTGCGGCTGTCACTACGGCCGAAACCGTCGGTGCCCAGGACTTTGAATTCCTTGGACGGTACCCACTGACGAATTTGTTCAGCAAACAGCTTCATGTAGTCGGTAGAGGCGATAACCGGACCCTTACGGCCAGCCAGGCACTCTTCGACGTAGGTGCGCGCAGGCTTCTGGCCCGGGTGCAGGCGGTTGCTGCGCTCTACGGCCAGGCCGTCGCGACGCAGTTCGTTGAAGCTGGTAACGCTCCATACGTCAGCACCGACGTTGAACTCTTCACGCAGGATTTTTGCAGCTTCACGCACTTCGCGCAGGATGGTGCCGGAGCCCATCAGTTGCACGTGGTGAGCGGCTTCCTTGGTGTCTTCTTCGAGCAGGTACATGCCCTTGATGATGCCTTCCTCGACACCGGCCGGCATGGCTGGCTGCTGGTAGGACTCGTTCATCACGGTGATGTAGTAGAAAACGTCCTGCTGCTCTTCGGTCATCTTCTTCATGCCGTCCTGGATGATCACCGCCAGCTCATAGCCGTAGGTTGGATCAAAGGTGCGGCAGTTCGGGATGGTGCCCGCCAGGATGTGGCTGTGACCGTCTTCGTGTTGCAGGCCTTCGCCGTTCAGCGTGGTCCGCCCGGCAGTACCGCCGATCAGGAAGCCACGGGTACGGCTGTCGCCTGCTGCCCAAGCCAGGTCGCCAATACGCTGGAAACCGAACATCGAGTAGAAGATGTAGAACGGCAGCATCGGCTGGTTGTGGCTGGAGTACGAAGTACCGGCAGCGATGAAGGAGCTCATGGCGCCCGCTTCGTTGATGCCTTCTTCGAGGATCTGGCCCTTCTTGTCTTCCTTGTAGAACATCACCTGGTCTTTATCGACTGGCTCGTAGAGCTGGCCGACGGAGGAGTAGATGCCCAACTGACGGAACATGCCTTCCATACCGAAGGTACGGGCTTCGTCCGGGATGATCGGCACGATACGCGAGCCGATTTCCTTGTCCTTGACCAACTGCGCGAGGATCCGCACGAAGGCCATGGTGGTGGAGATTTCACGGTCGCCCGAGCCGTCCAGGATCGCCTTGAGGGTATCCAGTGGCGGAGTCGGGATGTTGAAGCTCTTGGCGCGGCGCTGTGGCACGAAACCGCCCAGTGCAGTGCGACGCTCGCTGAGGTAGCGGGCTTCGGCGCTGTTTGGCTCCGGCTTGAAGAACGGCAGGTTCTCCAGCTCTTCGTCCTTGACCGGGATGTCGAAGCGGTCGCGGAACAACTTCAGGCTGTCGACATCGACTTTCTTGGTGTTGTGCGCAGTGTTCTTCGCTTCGCCGGCACCGGTGCCATAACCCTTGATGGTCTTGGCCAGGATGACGGTCGGTTGTTCTTTGTGGTTGACCGCTTCGTGGTACGCCGCGTAGACCTTGTACGGGTCGTGGCCGCCACGGTTGAGTTTCCAGATCTCGTCGTCGGACAGGTCTGCAACCATTGCCTTGAGTTCAGGCGTGTTGAAGAAGTGTTCACGTACGAACGCGCCGTCTTTGGCTTTGTAGTTCTGGTACTCGCCGTCGATGACTTCGTCCATGCGGCGTTGCAGGATGCCGTCGACGTCCTTGGCCAGCAGTGGGTCCCAGAAACGGCCCCAGATGACTTTGGTCACGTTCCACTGAGCACCACGGAACACGCCTTCGAGTTCCTGGATGATCTTGCCGTTGCCGCGAACCGGGCCGTCGAGGCGCTGCAGGTTGCAGTTGATGACGAAGATCAGGTTGTCCAGCTTCTCGCGGCCGGCCAGGGAGATGGCGCCCAGGGATTCCGGCTCGTCACACTCGCCGTCGCCCAGGAAGCACCAGACTTTCTGCTTGCCTTCAGGGATGAAGCCACGGGCTTCCAGGTACTTCATGAAGCGTGCCTGGTAGATCGCCTGGATCGGGCCCAAGCCCATGGATACCGTCGGGAACTGCCAGAAATCAGGCATCAGCCAAGGGTGCGGATAGGACGAGAGGCCCTGGCCGTCGACTTCCTGGCGGAAGTTGTTCATTTGTTCTTCGGTGATGCGGCCTTCCATGAACGCACGGGCGTAGACGCCTGGCGAGGTGTGGCCCTGGAAGTAGATCAGGTCGCCGCCATGTTCTTCGGTCGGGGCCTGGAAGAAGTAGTTGAAGCCGATGTCATACAGGGTTGCGCTGGAAGCGAAGCTGGAGATGTGACCGCCCAGGTCAGAATCTTTCAAGTTCGTGCGCATTACCATCGCCATGGCGTTCCAGCGTACCAGCGAGCGAATGCGGCGTTCCATGAACAGGTCGCCAGGCATGCGTGCTTCGTGGGTTACCGGGATGGTGTTGCGATACGGCGTGGTGATGGCGTAGGGCAGTTGCGAGCCGCTGCGGGTCGCGAGTTCGCCCATACGGGTCATCAGGTAGTGAGCACGGTCTTCGCCTTCTTTGTCGAGAACCGATTCCAGGGCGTCCAGCCATTCCTGGGTTTCGACGGGATCGAGGTCTTGCATGGCTTGCTCCAGGGCGGAAAGGCTACCAGAATCGGTTGCCTGAAGTTTGCGACTGGCCTTGTGGGCAGACGACATAAATTCTTGGATGGCCGAAGGTTGCTTCGGCGTCCTGTAGTTTTACTACAAATCGTCGGCCATTTCAGCCTTTCGAATGTATATACGAGTAGTAAAACTACACAAGACTGAGCGGATTGCTCGGTCTAGCTGGCGAGCATAATCGTTATTGTTGATCTTTTGCGAACAAGAAAGGGTAGAGATTTGATGTTGACTGCCAAAAAAGAAAAATTTTCAGCTATTTCTAACCTTTGTTCGACAGTCCTTCACCGAGCGTGGTTCTTGCGTTCACAGCTACAAGCCCTTTACGCGCCGATCAAGGATAGACCATGAGCCTTCCAATGCAGGCCGAACTCCCGGCCATCCTGCTTCCATTTGCCAAGCGGGCCGAGCAGTCATTTCGTGACGCCGTGGCCGGATTGGACGGCGATAATGGCCTTTCTGAGTGGACGCCGCAACGTTGGGCTGACTTCGCCCGTGTGTGCGCCGCCAGTGATTTCGTCATTGAACAGAGTGTTCGTGACCCTTTGATGTTGCTCGAGCTGGTGGCCTGGGGCGAACTGGACCGCAGCTTTGCCCCCGGCGAGCTGTGCGGGCAGATTGCAACGGCCGTGCAACAAGCCGAGACAGAAGACGAACTGGGCCGGGTTCTGCGCCGCCAGCGCACCCGCCAGCAGGTGCGGATCATCTGGCGCGACCTGACCCGACAGGCGGACCTGGTGCAAACCTGCCGCGACCTGTCGGACATGGCCGACGCCAGCATCGACCAGGCCTATCAGTGGTTGTACCAGCGCCACTGCGTATTGTTCGGCACACCCACGGGCCGTCGCAGCGGCGAACCGCAGCACATGGTCATCCTCGGCATGGGCAAGCTCGGCGCAGTGGAGCTGAACCTGTCGTCCGACATCGACCTGATCTTCGCCTACCCCGAAGGCGGCGACACGGTTGGCGTGAAGCGCTCGCTGGACAACCAGGAGTTCTTCATCCGCCTTGGTCAAAAACTGATCAAGGCCCTGGACCCGATGACCGTCGACGGCTTTGTGTTCCGGGTCGACATGCGCCTGCGACCTTACGGCTCGGCCGGGGCGCTGGTGCTCAGCTTCAACGCGCTGGAGCAGTACTACCAGGACCAGGGCCGCGACTGGGAACGCTACGCCATGATCAAGGCGCGGGTGGTGGCCGGTGACCAGGTGGCCGGTGCGCAACTGCTCGACATGCTGCGACCGTTTGTCTACCGGCGTTACCTGGACTTCTCCGCCATCGAAGCGCTGCGCACCATGAAGCAGCTGATCCAGCAGGAAGTGCGGCGCAAGGGCATGGCCGAGAACATCAAGCTCGGCTCGGGCGGCATCCGTGAAGTCGAATTTATCGCCCAGGCGTTCCAGCTGATCCACGGTGGCCGTGACCTGAGCCTGCAGCAGCGCCCACTGTTAAAAGTGCTGGGTACCCTGGAAGGCCAGGGTTACCTGCCGCCGGCGGTGGTCGCCGAGCTGCGCGATGGCTATGAATTCCTGCGCTACACCGAGCACGCGATCCAGGCGATCGCCGATCGCCAGACGCAGATGCTCCCGGATGGCACCGAAGACCAGGCGCGGATTGCCTTTATGCTGGGCTTTCCGGACTGGACCGCGTTTCATGAGCGCCTGATGTACTGGCGTGGCCGGGTGGACTGGCATTTCCGCCAGGTGATTGCCGATCCGGATGAAGAAGAGGGCGAAGAGAGCGAGTTGGTGGTGGGCGGTGAGTGGTTACCGTTGTGGGAGGAGTCCCAGGACGAGGAAGCCGCCTGCCGTCAGTTGCAGGAAGGTGGTTTTACCGACGCGCCCAAAGCCTTGAAAACCCTGGCCGGCCTGCGCAGCAGTCCGCAATTGCGTGCCATGCAGCGCCTGGGTCGCGAGCGTCTGGATGCATTTATCCCGCGCTTGCTGGCCCAGGCCGTCGAACATGCCAACCCGGACCTGGTACTGGAGCGCGTCCTGCCCTTGGTCGAAGCCGTCGCCCGGCGTTCCGCTTATCTGGTGTTGCTGACGGAAAACCCCGACGCCCTGCGTCGCCTTCTGACCCTGTGCGCCGCCAGCCCGTGGATTGCCGAGCAGATCACTCGCTTCCCGCTGCTGCTGGACGAACTGCTCAACGAAGGCCGCCTGTTCAAGCCGCCGCTGGCGCCGGAACTGGCCGCCGAATTGCGCGAGCGCCTGACGCGTATTCCCGAAGACGACCTTGAGCAGCAGATGGAAGCCCTGCGCCACTTCAAGCTGGCCCACCGCCTGCGGGTGGCCGCCTCGGAAATCGCCGGCAGCCTGCCGCTGATGAAAGTCAGCGACTACCTGACCTGGCTCGCCGAAGCCATCCTCGAACAAGTGCTGGCCCTGGCCTGGCGCCAGACGGTTGCCCGCTACGGCTCGCCGCAACGGGTGGACGGCACCTTGTGCGATCCTGGCTTCATCATTGTCGGTTATGGGAAAGTCGGCGGCATCGAATTGGGGCATGGTTCGGACCTGGACCTGGTGTTTATCCATGACGGTGACCCCCAGGCCGAAACCGACGGTGCCAAGCCGATCGATGGCGCGCAGTTCTTTACCCGGCTGGGGCAGCGGATCATTCACCTGCTGACCACCCAGACCAACTCGGGCCAGTTGTATGAAGTGGACATGCGCCTGCGGCCTTCGGGCGCATCCGGTTTGCTGGTGAGTTCCCTGGGCGCATTTGCGCGTTATCAGGAAAACGAAGCCTGGACCTGGGAGCACCAGGCGCTGGTGCGTGCGCGAGTGCTGGTAGGCAGTCAGGATGTGGGCCGTGCTTTCGAGCAGGTACGGGCGCAAGTGCTGGGCCGTGCGCAGGACCTGGACAAGCTGCGCCAGGAGGTCAGCGAGATGCGCGCCAAGATGCGCGACAACCTCGGCACCAAGTCCACGGCGGCGGGAACGGCGGCGAATGCCTTCGAACCCACGGCGTCGTTCGACCTCAAGCAGGACGCCGGAGGTATCGTCGATATTGAATTTATGGTGCAATACGCGGCTCTGGCGTGGTCTGCGCAACATCCATCGTTGCTGCGCTACACCGACAATATCCGCATTCTGGAAGGCCTGGAGCAGGTCGGGCTGATGCCCGCCGCCGATGCCCATTTGCTGCGCGAGGTGTATAAAGCCTACCGTTCCGCCGCTCACCGCCAGGCCCTGCAGAACGAGGCCGGTACGGTGGCCGGGGACCAGTTCGCTGACGAACGGCGCCAGGTGCAGCGAATCTGGCATGAACTGGGGTTAAGCTGAAACACTATATAAGGCGGGGAGGCATGAGCCTCCCCGTATCGTTTGTGGAAACTACATGAATATTCTGATCGTTGGGCCCAGTTGGGTCGGTGACATGGTGATGGCGCAGACACTGTTCCAGTGCCTCAAGCAACGTCATCCCGACTGCCAAATCGACGTGCTCGCCCCCGAGTGGAGCCGGCCGATCCTTGAGCGCATGCCCGAGGTGCGTCAGGCCTTGAGCTTCCCGCTCGGCCACGGCGCGCTGGAGCTGGCGACCCGTCGACGCATCGGCAAGTCCCTGGCTGGCCAGTACGATCAGGCGATCCTGTTGCCCAACTCGATGAAGTCGGCACTGGTGCCGTTCTTCGCCGGTATTCCCAAACGCACCGGCTGGCGTGGCGAGTTTCGCTATGGCCTGCTCAACGATGTGCGCAAGCTCGACAAGGCCCGTTACCCGCTGATGATCGAGCGCTTCATGGCCCTGGCCTACGCGCCGGGAGCCGAGTTGCCGACGCCTTATCCGCGCCCGAGCCTGCAAATCGACCAGGTCACCCGCGACGCCGCCCTGGCCAAGTTCGGCCTGGAGCTGGACCGTCCGGTGCTGGCGCTGTGCCCTGGCGCCGAGTTTGGCGAGTCCAAGCGCTGGCCTTCGGAGCATTACGCCAAGGTTGCGGAGATGAAGATTCGCGAGGGCTGGCAGGTCTGGTTGTTCGGCTCGAAAAACGATCATTCGGTGGGCGAGGATATTCGCCAGCGCTTGATCCCGGGGCTGCGCGAAGAGGCGGTCAACCTGAGCGGCGACACATCCCTGGCCGAGGCCATCGACCTGCTGTCCTGTGCCGACTCGGTGGTGTCCAACGACTCCGGCCTGATGCACGTGGCCGCGGCGCTGAACCGCCCGCTGGTGGCAGTGTATGGCTCGACGTCTCCCGGGTTTACCCCACCGCTGGCCGACAAGGTCGAAGTGGTGCGCCTGGGCCTGGATTGCAGCCCGTGTTTTGATCGCACCTGCCGCTTCGGCCACTACAACTGCCTGCGCCAGTTGCTGCCGCAACCTGTCAGCGACGCGTTGCAGCGGTTGCAGGGCACTGTGGTCGAGGTTCGTTAAGTTGCGGGTTCTGGTAATCAAGACCTCATCCCTGGGCGATGTGATTCATGCCTTGCCGGCGTTGACCGACGCGGCGCGGGCGATCCCGGGCATCCGGTTTGACTGGGTGGTGGAAGAAGGCTTCGCCGAGATTCCCACCTGGCACCCGGCGGTGGACAAGGTGATCCCGGTGGCGATCCGCCGCTGGCGCAAGAACCTCTGGCAGACCTTCAAGAGTGGCGAATGGCGGCGCTTCAAGAAGAGCGTGCAGTCGACCAAATACGACCTGGTGATCGACGCCCAGGGCCTGCTGAAAAGTGCCTGGCTGACCCGCTACGTACGTGCCCCGGTGGCCGGTTTCGACAAACAGTCGGTTCGCGAGCCATTGGCGGCGCACTTCTATTCCCGGCGCCTGGCCGTGGCCCGTGGGCAGCACGCGGTGGAGCGCTTGCGCCAGCTGTTTGCCGTCGCCCTCGGTTATGACCTGCCAAAAGGCCTGGGCGACTACGGCCTCAGTGTCGACAAGCTGCTGGGCCTGCCGCCGAAAAAACCGTTTGTACTGCTGCTGCACGGCACCACCTGGGACACCAAGCACTGGCCGGAAGCCTACTGGCGCGACCTGGCCGAACGCATGGACCGCTTTGGCGTGGACGTGAAGTTGCCGTGGGGCAATGCCGCCGAAAAAGCTCGGGCTGAACGCCTGGCCCAGGGCCTGAAAAACGCCGAAGTGCTGCCCAGGCTGAACCTCGCGGGCGTGGCCCGAGTGCTGGCGGGTGCGAAGGCGTGTGTTGCGGTCGACACCGGCCTTGGCCACTTGGCCGCAGCGCTGGATGTGCCAACGATTTCCCTGTTCGGCCCTACCAATCCCGGCCTGACCGGGGCTTATGGCAAGGCGCAGATTCACCTGGCCAGCGACTTCCCGTGTGCGCCATGCCTGCAAAAGAAATGCACTTATCAACCGACTGCCGAAGACCAGCGTCGGTTCGATCTCAAGCGCGAGTGGCCCCTGTGCTTCACTCGCCTGAACCCTGAGCGTGTCGCAACTCGTTTAAGCACGTTGTTACTGGCTGAGGAACACTGATGCAACTGGCTTTTGTCCTCTACAAATACTTCCCCTTTGGTGGCCTGCAGCGCGACTTCATGCGCATTGCCCTGGAGTGCCAGCAGCGCGGGCATCAGATTCGCGTCTATACGCTGATCTGGGAGGGTGACGTGCCGCCGGGCTTTGAAGTACTGGTGGCGCCGGTCAAGGCGCTGGTCAACCATCGGCGCAATGAAAAGCTCTACGCCTGGATCCAGGCCGACCTGGCCAAGCGCCCGGTGGACCGCGTGGTGGGCTTCAACAAGATGCCGGGGCTGGACCTGTACTTCGCCGCCGACGGCGTGTTCGAAGACAAGGCGCAGAACCTGCGCAACCCGATGTATCGCTGGTTCGGCCGGTACAAGCACTTTGCCGAATACGAGCGTGCAGTGTTCGACAAAGACGCCAAGACGCAGATCATGGTGCTGTCCGAACACCAGCAGCAGCTGTTCACCCAGTATTACGGGACCCAGGCCGAGCGTTTTCATTTGTTGCCGCCGGGCATCGCCCGCGACCGCCGCGCGCCGCCCAATGCTGCCGAGATCCGCGCCGAGTTTCGTCGCGAATTCGGCCTGGCCGACGATGATTTGCTGCTGGTGCAGATTGGCTCGGGCTTCAAGACCAAGGGCGTCGATCGCAGCCTCAAGGCCGTGGCCGCGCTGCCGTCGAGCCTGAAGAAACGCACCCGGCTATTTGTAATCGGCCAGGACGACCCCAAAGTATTCCAATTGCAGAGTGCTGCGCTGGGCCTGGGCGACCAGGTGCAGTTCTTCAAGGGCCGCAGCGATATCCCGCGCTTTCTGCTGGGCGCTGACCTGTTGATCCACCCCGCGTACAACGAGGCGGCCGGCATGGTGCTGATCGAAGCGGTGGTCGCCGGCCTCCCGGTGCTGGTGAGCAAGGTCTGCGGCTACGCGTTTTACATCGACAAGGCCCAGAGTGGGCGGGTGTTGGACGAACCGTTCGAGCAGGCGCAGCTCAACCAGTACCTGGTGGATATGCTCGACGATCCACAAGCGCGCGCGGCGTGGAGCCGCAATGGTCTGGCCTTCGCTGAGACGGCCGACCTCTATAGCATGCCGCAGTACGCTGCGGACCTGATTCTGGCGGAGCCAAACCGATGAAGTTGATTCTTGCCGAACCGTTCAAGACCCTGTGGGCCGGACGCGATGCGTTCGCCGAAGTCGAGAAGCTGGACGGCCAGGTGTTTCGTGAGCTGGCCGCGCGCCGTACCCTGCGTACGGAAGTGGAAGGCCGCCATTATTTTGTAAAGATCCACCGGGGAATTGGCTGGGGTGAAATCCTCAAGAACCTGATCACGGCCAAGTTGCCTGTCTTGGGCGCGGGCCAGGAGTGGGACGCGATCCAGCGTCTGCAGGAACTCGGCGTGCCCACCATGACCGGCGTGGCCTTTGGTGAAAAGGGCAGCAACCCGGCCGACCAGCACTCGTTCATCGTCACTGAAGAGCTGGCGCCTATCGTCAGCCTTGAAGACCTGACCATGGACTGGGTCAAACAGCCGCCCGTGCCGGCGATTCGGCATGCCTTGACCGTTGAGCTTGCGCGCACCCTGGGCACGATGCACCGGGGGGGCGTGAACCATCGTGATTGCTACCTGTGCCATTTCCTGTTGCACACCGACCAGCCGGTTACCGTGCACAACATCAAGCTCTCGGTGATCGACCTGCACCGTGCCCAGGTGCGTTCGAAGATTCCCCGGCGCTGGCGTGACAAGGACCTGGCGGGGCTTTACTACTCCGCCCTGGAGATCGGTTTGACCCGGCGCGACAAACTGCGGTTTCTCAAGGCGTACTTCCAGCAACCTTTGCGCCAGATCCTGGGCGAGCAAAGCGCGCTGCTGTCGGCGCTGGAACGCATGGCCGCCAAGCTTTACGCACGCAAGCAACGATACGGGGATGCGCTCTGATGGCGGGTTGGAACCTGGAACCCGCTTACGCCGCCCTGGCGGATGACTTTGGTAGCCTGGAAGCCGTGTTCGCCCTGCAAGGCGAGCGGCTGACCCGCGATCCGTTGTCCGAAGTGATTCGCGTGGAGCGCGGCGGGGTCAACTATTACGTCAAGCGCTACGTCGGTGCAGGCAAGGGGTTGCGCCGCTATCTGGGCAAGCCACGAGTCAAGTCCGAATGGCAGAACCTCAAGCGCTTCGCCAAGTGGGGCATACCCACCGCCGATGTGATCGCCTGGGGTCTGGAGCGTAAAGGCCTGGCGTATCACCGCGGGGCGATGATCACGCGCGAGCTGCCGAAGACTGAAGACTTGTCGGCATTGGCCGAGCGCAATGACCCGCAACTGTCAGACCCGGTGTGGGTCAACAAGATCAGTCGCCAGCTCGCTGAATACACGCGGACCATGCACGACCACCGGTTTACCCACAACGATTTGAAGTGGCGCAACTTGTTGGTAGACGACCAGCAAACCCTGTACCTGATCGATTGCCCCAATGGCGATTTCTGGCGCGGGTTCTGGCTCAAGTACCGCATTACCAAGGACCTGGCCTGCCTGGACAAAGTCGCCAAGTATCACTTGTCGGCTACCCAGCGCCTGCGTTTCTACATGCAATACCGTCAGCGCAAACACTTGAGTGCGGCGGACAAACAGCGAATTCGCCACGTGGTGAAGTTTTTCGAGGGGCGAGAATGAGTGATTTCCTGGCGGCCGAAGATCGAGCATTGCTTGAGCGCAACGGCCTCGGCACTTTCGACGCGCTATGGGCCAAGCAACTGGATGCGGTGGACGAGCCCAATACCAGCCGCGGCGGCTGGAGCAGCGTGTTTCGCCTCGAACTCGAAGGCCAGGGCTACTACCTCAAGCGCCAGAGCAACTACCTGACGCGCACCTTGCACCGCCCGTTTGGCGAGCCGAGTTTTGCCCGCGAATTTCGTAATATCAGCCGCTATCGGCAATTGGGTATTCCGGCATTGCAGGCGGCGTTTTTCGGTGAGCGCAAAGTGGCCGGAGAGCATCGGGCGATGTTGCTGACCCGGGCGCTGGATGGTTGGAATGACCTGGATTCATTGCTGGAGCAATGGTCTGAGTTGAGCGACGTGCAGCAGCGGGCAATCCTGCTGGCCTGCGGTCAGCTTGCTCGTCAGTTGCACAGCGTGGGCCAGGTGCATGGCTGTTTTTATCCCAAGCATATTTTCCTGCAGGCCACCGGCGACGGGTACGCGGCGCAGTTGATCGACCTGGAGAAAACCCGCCCGCTGCTGTTCGGCTGGCGGGACCGGGTCAAGGACCTGGAACCGCTGTTGCGCCGTGCGCCGCAGTGGTCGGACGATCAGGTTCGCCAGCTGTTGGCGGCTTACCTGGACCAGCCGCAGGACAGCGCATTGGTTGCCACCTGGCACCAGCGCCTGGCGGCCCGGCGCAGTCACAAGGAGAACCGCTGATGCGTTTGTCCGAACTGAAAAATGCCGGACGCACGCCAAGCCTGCCCCTGAGCATCGAACTGGCAGACGCTGCCGGGCCTGGGCAGTTGCAACTGCTGAGCCTGCTGCGGGTATTGCCGGGCCAGCGTTATGTCGGCGCAGCTGTGTGGCGCGGGCGCCCGGTGCTGGCCAAATTGTTGGTGGGCAGCAAGGCGGCGCGGCATTTTCAGCGTGAACTCAGGGGCGTGCGGTTGTTGGCCGAACAAGGCCTGACCACACCGCTGTTGCTGGCCGATGGTCTGCAAGAGGGTGAGGGTGGTTGGCTGCTGTTCGAGTTTCTGGAAGGCGCCGATAGCCTGGCTGATGCGTGGCAGGCTGTTGAACACTTGCCGCCGCTGGCTGACCAGCAGCAAGCGGTGCTCGCCGAAGCGCTGGGTGCGATTGCGCAGATGCACGCCAAGGGCCTGTGGCAGGAAGACCTGCACCTGGACAACCTGCTGCGTCAGGACGGCAAACTGTATTTGATCGACGGCGCCGGGATCTGTGTCGAAGAAGCGGGCAAACCGCTGTCGCGCAACCGGGTGCTGGAAAACCTTGGGGTGTTTTTCGCGCAGTTGCCGAAAAACCTCGAGCCGTTTACCGAAGAGTTGCTGGTGTATTACCTGCTGAGCAATGGCGAACACGCGTTGCCGCTCGAAGCGTTACAGAAGCAGGTACGCAAGGTCAGCGTCTGGCGCTTGAAGGACTTCCTGAGCAAGGTTGGCCGGGAGTGCACGCTGTTCAGCGTCGTGCGCGGGCCGTTCGCCCTGCGCGCGACTCGTCGTGAGGAAGAAGCGGCGATGCTGCCGGTGCTGGCGCAGGCCGATGCGCTGCTCGACCAGGGCCACCTGTATAAAACCGGTGGGGCGGCCAGTGTCGCCAAGGTCGAGGTGGCCGGTCGACCACTCGTGATCAAGCGCTACAACATCAAGGGTTTTGCCCATTGGCTCAAGCGCTTCTGGCGCCCGAGCCGGGCCTGGCATTCGTGGCGCGAAGGCAATCGCCTGGCGTTCCTCGGCATCGCCACGCCCAAGCCGCTGGCGTTGCTGGAAAAGCGCTTCCTGTGGCTGCGCAGCCGCGCGTATCTGGTGACCGAGTACCTGCCGGGGCCGGACATCATCGAGCGGTTCGCGCCGTATGTTGAGAGTGGCGAGGCACCCGAGGCCGAATTGCAGGCCCTGGATTATTTGTTCGCAGAGTTGATCCGCGAGCGCATCAGCCATGGGGATTTCAAGGGGCATAACCTGTTCTGGCACACGGATCGCTGGGCGCTGATCGACCTGGATTCGATGTGTCAGCACACGTCCTTGAGCAGCTTCGCTCCGGCATATGCCAGGGATCGGGCAAGGTTTATGCGTAACTGGCCTGAGAGCAGTGCGTTGTATCGGGTGATTGATCAGCGGTTGCCAAAGGCAGTGGGCTAGGGGTTTAGGGCCGCTGCGCGGCCCAACGGGAGCAAGCTCCCTCGCCACAAGTTCGATGGTCAGTTTCTAAAATGTGTACTCGGCGCCGGCGCCTGCATACCACGAGCGTCCCGGCGCTGCTTCGTAATAGCGGCCGTTGCCGTCTCCGACGATGACCGACCCTACGTACTGGCGATCCAGCAAGTTATCCAGGCGCAGGGTCTGGTGGAACGTCCAGTGCTCCACCTTCTGCTCAAAGCGTGCACGCCAGTTGAACACGCTGTAGCCCGGTGCCGCGTGTTGCTGGTTGGTGTCTTCGACGTAGACCTTGCTGCGGTACATGCCTTCCACGGCGGTGCTGACCCAGTCCCGGGGTTTCCAGTTGAGCTCTGCGAACAGTGTGGTTTGCGGCACACCGGGGAGGTAGTTGCCTTTGTCCACCGGTTTGCCGCCACCAATGAAGTCGCTGTCGTAGGTGGCTTGCAGGCGGGTGTAGGCGATGTTGGTGCTCCACTGCTCGCTGAGTTGGCTTTCGATGCCCAGCTCGAAGCCGCGGCGCAGGGTGCGGCCGGCGTTCTGGTAGCTGGTGCGGCCGCCGATCGATTGGTCCACCACCAGCTCGTCCTCGGTGGTGATCTGGAAGACAGCGGCGTTGACCCGGGTGTCGTTCAACTGTGCCTTCAAGCCCACTTCATACTGCGTGCTTTCCGACGGCTTCAGGCCGAAGTTGAACCCTTCGATGTTGCCCGGCGCGTACGCCAGTTCCGCCTGGGTTGGCGTCTCGAACCCCTTGCCGGCACTGACGTAGCCGTGCAGGTCGGGCGTGAAGGCGTACATCACGCTCACGGACGGTGTGTTCTTCTGATAGGTCTTGTTGCCGCTGGAGTCGCCGTTGCTCAGGAACTGGTCGTCGACATCCAGTTCCATGGTGCTGTGGCGTACCCCGGCTTGCAGGGTCCAGCGATTGATGGCCCAGTTGGCCTGGATGTAGGGGTCGAGGCTGCGGGCGGTGTCGATTTCATCCCGGCGCAACTGGCCTTTTACGCCAAGGGTGTTGCCGCTGTAGTTCTGGTAGCCGTGGCGGCTGTCTTCGCTCTGGTCGAAATCCAGGCCGGTGATGATCATCAGCTCGCCCGGCACGCTGTCGACCGGTTGCATCCAGCGCACGGAGCCGCCGTAGAACTTGCGGTCGAACTGCACCACGCCGCCGCCGCGTTCGTTGGCGGGCGTTCCCTTGGGAATCGACAGGTACTGAATCACGCTCCGTCGCCCGGTATAGGCATTCACCTGCAGTGTGGCGTCACCGAAATACCGCTCGTAATTCATCCCCAGTTGCTGGTGGTCGATGCTTTTGCGGGTGTTGTACAGCTCGGCGGCGCTGCTGACCGAGCGCGGGTCGGCCTTGTACGCATCCCACGCCTGCCCCAGCGGATCCTGCGTGCCGTTCTGTTCCAGGCTGCTGTAGATCAGCGCCAGTTTGCTGTCTTCATCGGGCTCGAAATTGAGCTTGGCAAAGGTCTGGTCGCGGCGGGCGCTGCTGTGGTCGCGATAACCGTCGGTGTCCATGCGCGAGGCGTCCAGCACGAAGCCTGCGCCGTCTGCCGCGCCTTCGGCGGTGAGGTGGTTCTTGCTCAGGCCGTCACTGCCCACCAGCGTCTCGGCACCGATGCGCGGCGGGCCTTCGCCGTTGCGGGAGAACATCTGGATCACGCCGCCGGCATTGCTGCCATACAGTGTGGCGGCCGGGCCGCGCAGGACTTCGATGCGCTCGGCGGTGTCGAGGTTGAACGTGGCCGCCTGGCCCTGACCGTCCGGGGTGCTGGCGGGTATGCCGTCGGCGATCAGCTTGATACCGCGCACACCAAATGCCGAGCGGGCACCGAAGCCACGGGAGGAAATCTGCAAGTCCTGGGCGTAGTTCTGGCGATTTTGAACCACCAGGCCGGGCACGCGGGACAGTGCCTCTGAAGCATTGATGCCCAGTTGGCCATCGCTGATTTGCTCGCGGCTGATGCTGTCCACCGAATACGGCAGGTCAAACGACGGGCTGGCACTGCGCGAACCGGTGACCACGCTGGGGTCGAGGACCAGCGGAGCCTCGTCGGCCTGGGCGCCGTTACACAGGCCCAGAAGGCCGGGAAGCAACAGGGCGAAGCGTTTGGGGGCAACAACTTTCATGAGTAAACCAGCATCCATGACGCACAAAAGTGCGCGAGTTTAACGATTCAGCCAGCTTTTACCATTTCGGAATCCTCCTACATGGCGCGGCGGTGCACGGGGTCTGGGGCACGAACAGGGCCGATGTTAGCGTTGCTGACCATTCAGAGGGCTGGCCATGACGCTAAAAATGACTGCTGCGCTAAGCATTGGAATCCTTGTGTTGAGCGGCTGTGGAACGGCCAATACGGTATTGCGCGAGGATGCGGCAGCGGCACGTGAACTCAGAAAGCAAAAAACCTATTGTCAGTCGATTCCTCGTGTCTACAGTGGCGTCGCCTTCGATTTCTGCCTGCTGCATGCCGTGCCGGACCCTACTGGAATACTGGTGCCGTTCGTTCTATTGGATATAACGGTCTCGGGCATTGTTGATACAGTGGTCCTGCCCTACACGGTTTATCGCCAAGGTACCGATGGCAACATCAGTATTTATTGGCGCCCGGGTTCATAAACGGATCCAGTAGGGGTGTATGGGCCAGGGATGAATGCCCACACTTATGCCAAATGGAGTTGTCCGTGAGTCTTGCAACCAGATTTCTTCTCGCCGCTGTACTGGTATCCACCACCGGTTGCGGCACCATCAACACGGTGTTTCGCCCGGACGCCGTTGCCAGCCAGAACCTCAAGGAATCGCGCAGTTATTGTGAAAACGTGCCGCGCATCTACAGTGGGGTGATCTACGGTTTCTGCACCTTGAACGGCGCCCCCGACACCACCAAAGAGCACACGCGCGATGCCTCCGGCTCCCTGCCGATCTTCGCCGCCGAGCTCGTGGCCTCCGGCTTGCTCGACACCCTTGTGCTGCCCTACACGGTCTACCGCCAGAACAGGGACGGCAGCATCGAGATTTTCCGCTAGGCCTGCAGTGACAACCGGTCGCCACAATCCCTAGATCATCCCGCGCCGTGTTTACGCTATAATCCCGCCCTTTAGCTGTTTCTCGCCCAGGCGGGGAGCACACTTTTTTCAGGCGTGACGCGCCTGCATGCAGACTAAAAGAGGCTAGACCCCTGTGGCATTGACGATTCTTGGCCTGTCCGGCGCCCTTAGCCATGATCCTTCCGCAGCCTTGTACATCGACGGCAAGCTGATCGCGGCCGCCGAAGAAGAGCGCTTCGTACGCGACAAACATGCAAAGAACCGCATGCCCTACGAATCGGCGAAGTTCTGCCTGGAACAAGCCGGTATCAAGCCTTCCGACGTTGATGTGGTGGCGATTCCGTTCGCCCCCATCAGCCTGTTCGGCGAGGCCCGCTGGCACTACGCCAAGCGTTACTGGTACGCCCCGGACCGCGCCCTCGACGCGATCCTGATGGGCAACCGTCGCTACAAGCGCTATCGCAACAAGATCGTCTGGTGCCTGGAGCAACTGGGCTTCGATCCGAAGAAAATCAAGATCGAACCGGTTGAACACCATCTGGCTCACGCCTCCAGTGCCTACCACTGCTCGGGCTTCCAGGAGAAGACCGCGATCCTCGGGATCGACGGCAAGGGCGAGTACGCCACCACCTTCTTCGGCTACGGCGAAAACGGCAAGATCCACAAGATCAAGGAATTCTACGATCCGGACTCCCTCGGCGGCCTGTATGGCGCGATCACCGAGTTCCTCGGTTTCGAGATGCTCGACGGTGAGTTCAAGGTCATGGGCATGGCGCCGTATGGCGATGCCAGCAAGTACGATTTCTCGCGCCTGGCCTCCTTTGAAAACGGCGAGCTGGTGATCAACACCGACTACGCCAACGTCATCGGCCTGCGTCGCTACAAAGAGAAGGGCAAGGGTTTCTACTTCTCGCCAAAACTGATCGAGTGGCTGGGTCCGAAGCGCGAAGGCGATATCGCCGACGAGCCGTACATCCACTACGCGGCCAGCATGCAGGCGCTGTTCGAGAAGCTGGCGTTGCAGATGATCGACCATTACCTGGGCGACATCCTCAAAGACACCGGCAAGCTGGCGTTTGCCGGCGGCTGTGCGCTGAACGTCAAGCTGAACCAGAAGATCATTGCCCGCGACGACGTCAAGGAGCTGTTCGTGCAGCCGGCGTCCGGCGATGCCGGTACTGCGGTGGGTGCAGCCGCCTACGTGTCTCACGCCCGTGGCGTACCGGTTGAGAAGATGGAACACGTCTATCTCGGCCCGTCCTACAGCAACGAAGACGTGATCGCGGCGTGCGCCAAGCACGAGAGCAAGCCGGCCTGGCGCAAGATTGAAAACATGCCCAAGCGCATCGCCAGGATCATGGTCGACGGCAACCCGGTGGCCTGGTTCCAGGGCCGCATGGAGTTTGGCCCGCGTGCCCTGGGCGGTCGTTCGATCATCGGTTGCCCAAGCGCCACCGGCGTGGCTGACCGGATCAACCACCAGATCAAGTTCCGCGAGCGCTGGAGGCCTTTCTGCCCGTCGATGCTCGACACCGTTGCGCCACAGATGATCAAGGTCGATCACCCGGCGCCGTTCATGACCTTCACTTTTGAAGTGTCGGAAGAGTGGAAAACCCGCGTGCCGGAAGTGGTCCATGAAGATGGTACCTCCCGTGCCCAGGTGCTCAAGCGCGAATACAACCCGCGCTACTACGACATGATGAAAGAACTGGAAGTACTGACCGGCAATGGTGTGTCGCTGAACACCTCGCTCAACCGTCGTGGCGAAGCGATGATCTGCTCGCCGACCGACGCGCTGAACATGTTCTTCGGTTCCGACCTGCAGTACCTGATCATGGAAGACATCCTCGTGGTCAAGGACGGCGTGGACCCTTATGACGCCGTGGTCTAAATGCTGAACCGCTTCCAGGGCTGGCGTGAACGTGGCTGGACGCCTGTCGAGGCCGAGGTTTACGCCCAGGCCTGGCAGCGTTTTGGCGGCAGCGTGGCGACTCATCCGCAGATCGTCGAGCGGCTGGCGCACCTGGCGCAGATTCCGGTGCGCTACCTGGGCTGGGAGCAGGACGGTGAGCTGAAGGGCGCAATTGCTACCTGGGGGCGCGACCTGGCCCTGTCCAAGGACGTGCTCAAGCGCAAAGGCAAAAAAGGCCTGTTTGATCTGGGTAACGCCGAGATCATCCTGCCGCTTGCCGCCGATGCGCAGGTGCCGTTGCGCCATCGCGCGCGCTATCTCTCTGCACTGAATGAGGGGCGCGTAAGCACCCTCAAGCCCCAGGCCGAGCAGTTGGCCATGGCGCGCACACCGGAAGAGCTGTCGAAGAAGTTTCGCTACAACCAGCGCCGCGAACTGCGTTTGCTGGAAGAGGCGGGCGGCGTGGTAAGGGCGGTCGGCGAGTTTTCCAGCAGCGAACTGGCGGCGATTTATTGCGACCTGTTCCAGCGGCGTTGGGGTTTCCCTGCGGCGGGAGCCGAGCGCTTGGCCGAGGTGCTGGAGTTGCTCAAGGAATTCCTGTTCGGCTCGGTGCTGTTTCTCAATGATGCTGCGATTGCCGTGCAACTGGTGTATCAGGTGCAGGCGCCGCAGTGGGTCAGCGCCGAATACGTCAACGGCGGTGTCGACCCTGAAACCAAGGCGTTCAGCCCCGGCAGCGTGCTGAGTTTCCTCAATACCCAAAGTGCCTGGGAGCAAGCGCGAGCGAGCGACAAGCCGCTGCGTTTCTCCTTCGGGCGTTCCGACCGTGAATACAAGGAGCGCTGGTGCAACCCGGTGCCGGTGTTCAGCGTATGAGTCGCAAACAGCAATTGCTCAAGCAGCACCGGCGCAACAAGCGTATTGCGCTGGTGGTGGGCCTGTTGCTGTTGGTGGCTGTCGGTGTGCTGGTGGCCTGGTGGTTGCCGCTGGTGCTGGCCGTGGTGCTGTGGGCCGCGCATGAGGCCTGGTTTGCCGATCATCTGTTCTACTCGCCTAAAGACGACTATGAGTACGCGTTTCCTGAAGGGAGCGAGTGCACGGGCCTGCGTCTTGAAGCCGGGCGCCTGCTGTTGGACACGCCTCTGGTGGGCGATGAAACCCTGATCGTCGGGATTGAACTCAAAAGCTCTTGGCTCGGGCGTTTTCTCGACCCGGCGGTGGACGTGTCGGGCCTGGATGCACCCGACCGGCAAGTCTTCGAGCGTGGTCTTTCAGGCCGGCGTTACCTCAACCTGACGGGCATGGGCGAAGCGCTGGCCAGCGGTAAGCTGCGCTTGCGCGGGCGCTTCTGCCGCATCAAGGGGCAGCCTACGCTCTGGTTGTTCCGCCAGCCGGACTACCGTCGCCAACGGGTGATGGTCATCGCGCCCCATGCCGACGATGCCGAGCTGGCCGCCTTCAGCCTCTACAGCCAAGCCGATGAGAGCTGGATCGTCACCCTGACGGCGGGCGAAATCGAAGCCGATCACTATCAACAAATGGGCATGCCCAAGGCCGATGCCGCACGGCTTAAAGGCCGCCTGCGTGCCTGGGACAGCGTCACCGTGCCGCGTTGGGCGGGCGTTCCCGAAGCGCAGTGCGTGCAGTTGGGGTACTTCTGCATGCAGCTTGCAGCGATGCAGGCCGCACCGGATCAGCCCCAGGCTTCCCGGGAAGCTCAGTTGGGCGATACGCGGCTGTTTCGCCAGTTCAATGCCCTGGCCTTGCCCGGGGATGTGGACGGCGCCCCGACCTGGAATAACCTGATTGCCGACCTGCGGGCATTGCTGCTCAAGGCGCGCCCGCAGGTGATCGTGTTGCCGACGCCGTTGCTGGATCCGCACCCGGATCACATCTGCGCCCACGCTGCGATTCTCGAAGCCTTGCAAGGCCTGGAGTGGCAACCGGGCACGTTGCTCGGCTACGCCAACCACCTGCATGATAACGATCGTTGGCCCATGGGTGATTCGGGCGCTGGCGTGGCCTTGCCGCCGCGTTTTGATGCCTCTCGTGAACTGGTGCCTTGCAGTTTGCCGCTGACGCTCAGCCAGCAGCAGGACAAGGCCATGGCCCTGGGCATGATGCACGACTTGCAGCCGCGGGCGCCGTTCAAGCGCCGCGTGCGCAGGTGGTTGCAGCAATTATTGGCGGGCCGTAGTCCATCGCCTTACGGAGAGAATGAGTTCTTCCGCAAGGCGGTGCGCCGTCATGAGTTGCTCTGGGTGTTGAAGCAGGATTGAGACCTTATTGAAGGCAGGCTTGCAGCGCCTGCCGCCCCTTTTCGCCGGGCTGCGCGCCCGCAGCCAGATTGCAGCATGGAGAGTTATGAAACCTCGTTTCAAGGTTTTGCAGTTACAGCCGGACTACAACGTCAAGACCCACGACTTCGCCGACCTCGGCGAGCAGATCGTCAAGGCCTTGCCGGCTGAACGTTTCGAGGTCACATCCGGGTTCCTCAGCGGCCGCCCGCTGCCCGGCCAGCCCCTGAGCGTGGCTGAGCACTCCCATTATTTCGAGTTGCCGGAAAAGTCCCTCAAGGGCATTCGTTTCGGCGCGATGTGGCAGATCTACAAATATTGCCGCGAGCAGAAATTCGACGTGGTCATCTGTAACCGCTTCAAGTCGGTGAACATGATGCTGTCGCTCAACCGCTGGTTGAAGATCCCCCTGTGCATCGGCATCTCCCACGGTTTTGGCGAGTACGCCCGGGGCTACCGCCGGCGCCAGACGCAGAAGTGGGTCAGCCCGGCGTGGCGATTCGTCGGGGTGTCGGCAGCGGTCAGGGATTACCTGGTGGACCTCAACTGCGGGTTCACCCGCGAAAACACCACCTTTGTCACCAATGCCATCGACATCCCCCAGGCCGAAGCCTTGCAGTTGCCACGGGATGAAGCGCGCAAGGCCCTTGGCCTGCCGCTGGATGCGCGGATGATTGGCGCCCTGGGCCGCCTGGTGCCGATCAAGGGCCACACCCATTTGTTGCAAGCGTTCGCCACCCTCAAGGACAAATACCCTGAGGCCCAGGTGGGGATCATCGGCTCCGGCCGCGCCGAAGCAGACCTGCGCGCCGATATCGAGCGCCTGGGCCTGACCGGCCGTGCGCACCTGCTGGGCTTTCGCGAAGATGGCATGAAGTATGTGCGCGGTTTCGACATCTGGACCATGCCGTCGTTGTTCGAAGGCCTGGGCCTGGCGCTGCTGGAAGGCATGAGCGGCCATCTGCCGGTCATCGCCTCCAATGGCCCGGCGATGCTGCCGTTGGTGCAAGGTGCCGGCGGCCTCTCCCATGATCCGGGCAATGTCGAGCAGTTGGCGGCAGCACTGGACACTTACCTGGCGCTGAGCGACGAAGAACTGCGCGCCAAGGGTGAGCAAGTGTTCCGCTACCTGGAAGAAAACCACACCCTGGACGAGTTCCGGCACAAGTATTTGAACCTGATCGAAACCGGTCTGCGTGAAGTAGGTAAAGCATGAGTCTGCAGCAACCCCTGGTCACTGTGATCATCGCCTCCTACAACCACGGGCCGTACATCGAGCAGAGCATTCTCAGTGTGCTCGGCCAGACCTACCCCAACATCGAGTTGCTGGTGGTAGACGATGGCTCCAGGGATGACAGCGTGGAGCGCATCCAGCGCTTGCAGGCCGAACACGGGTTTGATTTCCAGGTGCAGCAGAACCAGGGCCTGACCAATACCCTGAACGGTGCCATCGCTCGCGCCAAAGGCAGCCTGATCGCGCCATTCGGCTCCGATGACATCATGCTGCCCGAGCGCATCGCCACCCAGGTTGCCTACATGGAAGGCAAGCCGAAGGTGGGTATTTGCGCCGGCAATATCGAGTTGATTGATGGGGACGGCAAGCCATACCCGGAGAAGAAGCAGCGCCGCGACTTGCCGTTTCGCAGCCTGGATTTCGATGACCTGTTCCTCGATCGCAAGCCCTTTCCGCCGGCACCGACGCTGATGATCCGTCGGCAGGCGCTGGAAGAGGTCGGAGGGTTCGATCCGCTGATTCCGCTGGAAGACTTGCTGATCGAATTGAAGATCACCCACGCCGGGTACACCATCGACGTGTTGAGCGTGGTGATGGCGCGCTATCGCCAGCACGCGACCAACACCTACAAGAATCACCGCTACATGATCCAGAACATCCTCAAGACCTACGGGTTGTTCAGCGATCATCCCGCCTACGATCAGGTTCGCTACAACTTCCTGAACTCGATGTTCCTCAAGACCGCCGACCGTGACCGCCCACTGGCGCGGGAGATCCTCAAGCAGATTCCGTTGAAGTTCTGGGGTCGCAAGACCTTGCGTGGGTTGGTGCGGCTGTACCTGGCGCCGCAGCGCAGCTCATAGGGCTTCGGCCGGGCCATTGCGTTCACCGCAATGGCCCGGGGCCTGCAACCCCGGCGCTTCAAACCATCACTTGGCCGGGTTCGCTACCTGCGCAACCGGACGATTGAGCCTGGACACCTGGTCACGGATCTTCGCCGTGGCGCTTGGCGATGCAGCCGAAGCGTAGCCAGCGGCGAGTTGTTCAAAGTGGGTTTCGAACAACCAGTTGCGGTCCTGGGGATAACGCTGCATGTGCCGCAGGTTGCGCTGGCGCAGGGCGTTACGCAGCGGCGATGGGTAGATGCGCATGTCTGCCACGTCAATCAGGCCGAACTCGCCATCATCCATCAAAAGTACGTTGCCCAGGTGCAGGGAGCGGAAGTACACGCCGCGCTCGTGGAGCTGGGCCATGAACCGGCCGAAACGTTCGATCAGCGATTCCCGCAGGCTGCTGTCCAGGCTTTGCAGGGCCTGGCGCAGGGTCAGGCCGGGCAGCGGCTGATAACGTACGGCGCTGCTCGCATCCTTTAACTGATAGAGATTGAGGATGACCGGTGATGGAATCCCCAATGCACGCAGTTGCTCGCTGTTGCTGGCAAAGCGCTCTGAATAGGGATTGAAGCTGCCTGAGGTGTACCAGCGACGAGGGCGGAACAGCTTGAGGAAGCTGCCATCCTCCAGGCGCAGGACCTTGGGCCCCAGGCCATCGGCTTCGATCACGTGGGCGTTGGCGCACAGCTGTTCGAAGTCTTGCGATTTCAGGCGTTGAACCGGCATGCGCAGCAGGCTGCGGCGACGCTGGGCGATGCTCAGGCCGGCGATCAGTGCCAGCGGGATCCACAGCAGGAACCAGTGCTCTTTTGGTCGCGAGAGAATGCCGCCGCCTTCGGTCAGGCCGGCACCGATGCCATAGGCCAGCAGGGAGGAGGCCAGGATGAACAATGGCTGCGCACGTTCCTTGAGGCTTTTGTACAGGCCCCAGCCGAGCATGAATATCCACGGGATGAAGCCGATGATGCCGACGTAATAGAGCACGCCGAGGGCAAAGCTGTGGGGTTCGCGCAGTTGATTGCCGTCGGCGAGTGTCAGGTACAACTCTGAGTCGTAGCTGTGGCCGATCCAGGGGTGTTCGGCAATACGCTCAAGCGACATGCTCCAGAGTTCGAAGCGGGACGAGCTGCCACGATTGGTGATCAGTTCGGGATAGAGCAGCAGCAGCGCCGCGGCCCCCAGCGCCATACAGGCGATCAGCAGGGCCGAGCGCCGATTGCGAGTGATGAAACTCATCCAGAGCACGGCAAGGAGCAGGGCAACCAGCGGCGTTCTCGAGCCGGTGGCCATCACTGCAGCGCCCATGATTGCCAGTGCCGGAACGCTGAACCAGAGTACGTGCGCACGCTTGGTGGTCATGCATACGTACAGCCAGTAAATGCAGAAGAATCCGAATACGTGAGAGCTCAGCAGCGGATTATCAAGAGCGCCACGCCCGCCGATCATTCGCGAGCCATCCGAGAGGTGGGGAGCAAAAGCCACCAGACTGCAGGCGCTCGATATCAGCGCAATCAGCGCGGCACAGAAGAAGATCGGCTTGAACAGTTCGCTGCGGTAATGCAGCAACAGTCCTAAGCCGACAAACAACGTGAAGGTATTCGGTGGCCGCTTGAACAGGTCGGAGTCTGTCGTGGCCTCAGGGCTCCAGAGCAGGCTGGTGAGCGCCCAGCCCGAGAAAACCAGGAAGGCAATCGCCAGGGGCTCGCGCAATACCTGCTTGAATTCCGTCGGGCGCAGGCACAGCAGCAACAGTGTCGGCGCTGCGAACAGCAGGTAGTAGAACCTGTGCAGCACGTTTCGATTGGTGACGAAGAACAGCGAACTCAGGAGCAACAACAAGCCGATGGGCAGAATCCACAAACAGAGGAAGTCGAAAACGCGATTTGAGCCATAGGTAAGGCGCTTGGAGTGCATACAGAAAAGCCGTTCCAGAATAAAGAAAGCCGACCATACTAAAGTAGTGGCTATATAATGTCGTCCGTTGGATCCAACGGGGCTGCGGTTGTGCCGCGTGCAAGTACAACAGAGAAGCTGTGCTAAAGTCAGCCTCCTTTTTCAAAACCGCCGCGTGATATGACCGACTCCAGTCCGAGCGCAAGCCCTTCGAGCTTGAAAATATACTTCCGCCTGCTCAGCTACGTTAAGCCCTATGCCGGCTTGTTCGCGTTGAGTATCGTCGGCTTTCTGATTTTCGCTTCGACCCAGCCGATGCTGGGCTACATCCTCAAGTACTTTGTCGATGGCCTGTCCAACCCTGAAGCGGTGTTGTTCCCCACGGTGCCTTTCCTGCGTGACCTGCAACTGCTGCAGGCCGTGCCGTTGCTGATCATCCTGATCGCCGCGTGGCAGGGCCTCGGTTCGTTCCTGGGCAACTACCTGCTGGCCAAGGTTTCCCTGGGCCTGGTCCACGACCTGCGGGTGCAGTTGTTCAACAACCTGCTGACCCTGCCGAACCGCTATTTCGACAATCACAACTCCGGGCACCTGATCTCCCGCATCACCTTCAACGTGACCATGGTCACCGGTGCTGCGACCGATGCCATCAAGGTGGTGATTCGCGAAGGCATGACGGTGATCTTCCTGTTCGCCTCGCTGCTGTTCATGAACTGGCGGCTGACCCTGGTGATGATCGCCATCCTGCCGTTGATTGCCGTGATGGTCAGCACCGCAAGCAAGAAATTCCGCAAGCAGAGCAAGAAGATCCAGGTTGCGATGGGCGATGTGACCCACGTTGCCTCGGAAACCATCCAAGGCTACCGCGTGGTGCGCAGCTTCGGCGGTGAGGTGTATGAGCAGAAGCGCTTCCTCAAGGCGAGCCTGAGCAACACCAACAAGCAACTGCGCATGACCCGCACCGGCGCGATCTATACGCCGGCGCTGCAACTGGTGATCTACAGCGCCATGGCAGTGTTGATGTTCCTGGTCCTGTACCTTCGCGGTGATGCGTCGGCGGGTGACATGGTGGCCTACATCACGTTGGCCGGCCTGTTGCCCAAGCCAATCCGCCAGCTGTCCGAAGTCAGCTCGACCATCCAGAAAGGCGTGGCCGGTGCCGAAAGTATTTTCGAGCAGTTGGACGAAGACGTGGAAATCGATCGCGGCACCATCGAGCGCGACAAGGTCAGCGGCCGCCTGGAAGTGCGCAACCTGAACTTCACCTACCCGGGCACCGAGCGCCATGTGCTCAAGGACATCACCTTTACCGCAGAGCCCGGGCAGATGGTTGCCCTGGTGGGGCGTTCGGGTAGCGGCAAGTCGACACTGGCCAGCCTGATCCCGCGTTTCTACCACCATGAGAGCGGTGAGATCCTGCTCGACGGCGTGGAAATCGAAGACTATCGCCTGCTCAACCTGCGTCGGCACATCGCCCAGGTGACCCAGCACGTGACCCTGTTCAGCGACACCGTGACCAACAACATCGCCTACGGTGACCTGGCTGGCGCACCGCGGGCCGATGTCGAGGCGGCAGCGGCCGATGCCTATGCCAAGGACTTCATCGACCAGTTGCCCAAGGGCTTCGACACCCAGGTCGGCGAAAACGGCGTGCTGCTGTCCGGCGGCCAGCGCCAGCGCCTGGCAATCGCCCGGGCCTTGCTCAAGAACGCGCCATTGCTGATCCTCGACGAGGCCACCTCGGCGCTGGACACCGAATCGGAGCGCCATATCCAGGCCGCCCTGGACAAGGTCATGCAAGGCCGCACGACCCTGGTGATCGCTCACCGCCTGTCGACCATCGAGAAAGCCGACCTGATCCTGGTGATGGACGATGGACGGATAGTCGAGCGCGGTACCCACGGCGAATTGCTGGCGCAAAACGGTTACTACGCCCGGCTGCATGCCATGGGCCTGGACGCGCCGATCCCGGCCGACATCACCTGATCTGCAGGAGCCGGCTTGTCGGCGATGGCCACCGCGGTTGCACTGAAAAACCGCGGTGGCCGCATCGCCGGCAAGCCGGCTCCTACATTGCACAAGCCTTTGACAACCCTGTGGTAATATCGCGCCCCTGTTCATTTTGTATGTGGGTTGCTCCATGAAGTTGTCCATGCCGCGATTCGATCAAGCCCCTGTCTTGGTGGTCGGCGATGTCATGCTCGACCGTTACTGGCATGGCGGTACCTCACGGATTTCCCCTGAGGCACCGGTACCGGTAGTCAAGGTCGAGCAAATCGAAGACCGTCCAGGTGGCGCTGCCAACGTTGCCCTCAATATTGCCGCCCTCGGCGCCCCGGCATCCCTCGTGGGTGTGACCGGCGACGACGAGGCTGCCGACAGCCTGGCCAACAGCCTGAAGGGTGCGGGTGTGCGTGCGCTGTTCCAGCGTATTCCCCACCAGCCGACCATCGTCAAGCTGCGGGTCATGAGTCGGCACCAGCAATTGCTGCGTATCGATTTTGAAGAACCCTTCGCCACCGACGCCCTGGTGCTCAGCGCCCAGGTCGACGAGATGCTCGAAGGCATCAAGGTGCTGGTGCTGTCCGACTACGGGAAAGGCGCCTTGAAAAACCATCAGGTACTGATCCAGGCCGCCAAGGCCCGGGGCATTCCGGTGCTGGCAGATCCCAAGGGCAAGGACTTCTCGATTTATCGGGGCGCCAGCCTGATCACGCCGAACCTCAGCGAATTTGAAACCATCGTCGGCGGTTGTGTCGATGAGCACGAGCTGGTGACCAAGGGCGCCCAACTCATGGCCGACCTCGACCTGGGTGCCTTGCTGGTGACCCGTGGCGAACACGGCATGACCTTGCTGCGTCCTGATCACCCGGCCATGCACCTGCCGGCGCGGGCCCGTGAAGTGTTCGACGTGACCGGTGCCGGTGATACCGTGATTTCCACCCTGGCCGCGGCAATTGCGGCGGGCGAGGAACTTCCCCATGCGGTGGCCCTGGCCAACCTGGCAGCAGGTATCGTGGTCGGCAAGCTCGGTACGGCGGCCATCAGTGCACCTGAGCTGCGCCGCGCCATCCAGCGATCCGAAGGCTCGGAGCGCGGCGTGTTGAGCCTTGAGCAACTGTTGCTGGCGATTGACGATGCCCGTGCCCATAACGAGAGCATTGTCTTCACCAACGGTTGCTTCGACATCCTCCACGCCGGTCACGTGACCTACCTGGAGCAGGCGCGGGCCCAGGGCGATCGCTTGATCGTGGCAGTCAACGATGATGCGTCGGTCAGCCGCCTCAAGGGGCCAGGCCGGCCGATCAACAGTGTCGACCGTCGCATGGCGGTGCTGGCAGGTTTGGGTGCGGTGGACTGGGTGATCAGCTTTGCCGAGGCGACCCCGGAAAACCTGCTGGCCCAGGTCAAGCCGGACGTGCTGGTCAAGGGCGGTGATTATTCCGTCGACCAGGTGGTGGGTGCCGATATCGTCAGTGCCTACGGTGGCAAGGTCAAAGTGCTGGGGTTGGTGGAAAACAGCTCGACCACGGCGATTGTCGAGAAGATCCGCAATAACTGATGGTGGGAGCGGGTTCGTGTGGGAGCGGGCTTGCTCGCGAAAGCGGTGGGTCAGCTGGCAGATGCAGTGACTGATACACCGCATTCGCGAGCAAGCCCGCTCCCACATTCGACCGCCGCGACCTGATGTCCGGTTACGGGTTGGCTTTTTTCTTCGGCACGATCTTGCGCAAGATCTGCCGCGCCTTACCCGTCAAGCGCTTCAATTTCGATTCTTTCTCCGGTGCACTCAGCCCTTGCTGGCGCAGCCAGTCCTTCCAGCGGATCCGCTCATCCCGCACGATCCAGCCTTCCTGCTGGGCAAAGCTTTCAGCCAGATACAACCCTCGCGTACTCGCCGGATACAGCTGATCCTTCTTCAAGGTATACAGCTCCGCACACGGCTGCCCGTCCTTCAGCGGCATCAGGTACAGGTCCGGGCGCTGGCGGTCCAGGCGGGCCACCAATTGGTCGCCCTCCAGGCGCTCGTCCACATGAAACAGGCTCAGGGACTTCGCCTCCTTGGGCACTTCCAGGCGCAAGTCATAAATCAACTGCAGCGAAGCCGTGGGCAGGTGCACGTAGGCGCGTGGCCGTTCAATCAATTGCATGGTGGCGCAGCGCACCGGGCGCGCGGCCCCGGACAGCGGTGAGAGACGGAACGGCAACGCTTCGCGGTAGTGCAGGGCCGACGAGTAGGGCGCCGGCAGCCAGGTGTCATTGAAACGACCGCCCAGCCAGCCTTCCGGGGTTTCCAGCAGGCATTCCTCGGCGATTTCCTGGATGGCGGTGTGCAGTGGCAGGTTCAGTTCGTGGGCCGGCACATAGCCGGAGATCAGCTTGAGCACGACGTCGCCACGGTCTTGTCGGCGCTGGCGCACCAGCACCCAGTAATCGCGGTTCTGCCAGTGCAGCGTCAGGCGCACCGAGACCCCAAGGTTGGCCAGCTCCAGCACGAAACGCTCGGTGTCTTTCACCTCCACCGGCTTGCGCCGTTGCAGGGTCTGGGCGAAGTTGAGCGGCATGCCGACGCTCTGGTAGCTCAAGCCTTCGGGGGTTGCTTCGACGTGCAGCGGCAGTGTCTTGAAGTTGCTGGGGTTCTTTCTTATGAGCGTTCGCGGCATGTCGGCTCCTTCTTGCGTCGGGGTCGGCCGCGTCGGCGGCATCAGAGTTGGCGAATGACCTTGGCAGCGGTCGCCACGTTGTGGGCGAGGTGCAGCGGATTAATGGTCCCGACAATAGCACTGGCAACGCCAGTTTGCGCAAACAACAGCATGAAACTGGCGTGAATTGGATCCACTCCGGATTCCAGGCAGACATGGCCACTGGCTAGTGCCTTTTTCACCAGGATGCCCTTGCCGTGTGCGGCGGCATAATCAATGACGGCTTTCTCGGCCTGTTCGTTCAAATTGTAGGTGACCATGGCGCAATCACCTTGTTCCAGAGCCTTTACACCGCCCTCGACGGTTTTGCCGGAGAAGCCGAAACCACGGATCTTGCCCTCGCGCTTGAGGTCTTCCAGGGTCTGGTAAACCTCGCAATCATTGAGAATATGCAGGTCGTTGCCGTCGGAGTGCACCAGCACCAGGTCGATAAAATCCGTTTCCAGTCGTTTCAGGCTGCGCTCCACCGAAAGCCGGGTGTGGGCTGCGCTGAAGTCGTGATGGGATACGCCTTCGGCAAACTCTTCGCCCACCTTGCTGACAATTACCCATTCCTGGCGCTGGCCGCGCAACAGCGGGCCCAGGCGTTCTTCGCTGCGGCCATAGGCGGGCGCAGTGTCGATCAGGTTGATGCCCAATTGCCGGGCCTGGCGTAACAGCATCCGCGCCGCATCGTCATCGGGAATCTGGAAGCCACTGGGGTATTTCACCCCTTGGTCGCGGCCCAGCTTGACGGTGCCCAGGCCCAGCGGCGAGACCAGCAGGCCGGTGCTGCCCAGCGGGCGGTGGAGGTCGTGCAGAGTCGGCAGGGTCATGGCAGCAGTTGCTCCCAGGCAGGTTGGGCGATGGCGGGTTTCGGCAGCTCGGGCAGTTTTTCGGTAGTTCCGGGCTTGATGCCGTCACGTTCCAGTGCGTTGATCACTCGATCGGCGAAATCCGGTGCCAATGCCAGCTTGGTCGGCCAGCCCACCAACAGGCGATCCTGTTCGGCGAGGAACGCGTTGTCCGGGCGGGTCAGGCCTGACTGCAATGGTTCGGCGCGGTCGACGCGCAAGGTGGCCCATTGGGTCTGGCTCATGTCGATCCAGGGCAGCAACTGCCCCAGCTCTTTTTGGGCGGTGGCGATCTGTTGCTCCGGGGTACGGGCCACACCTTCGGCTTCGGCGATATCGCCGCCCAGGTACCACACCCAATTGCCGTCGGCGGCGGGATGCGTGGTCACGGTGATGCGCGGCTTGGTGCCGCCCCCCAGGCAGTGGGCGTACAGCGGCTTCAGGCCGGGGCCCTTGGCGATGATCATGTGCAGCGGTCGGCGCTGCATGGCGGGCTGGCTCAGGCCCAGGGCGCCGAGCAGGTCAGCGGTGCCGCCGCCGGCGCTGACGACGATACGCTGGGCGCGGATCTCACGGCCATCGACCTTCAGGCCGACCAGTGTGCCTTGTTCCAGCAAGGGTTCGATCTGTTTACCCGCGAGCAAACCGTCGCCGGCCAGTTGGGCCAGGCGTTCGATAAGGCTTGGGACGTCGATCACCAGTTCGGCCAGGCGATAGACCTTGCCCTTGAAGCGGCGATCTTGCAGGGCCGGTGGCAGGTCATCGCCCTTCACTTGATCCACGCGGCCACGCACGGCCTTGCTCGCGAAGAAACTGGTGAGGTTGCCGGCGATGGTGCCCGGCGACCACAAATAGTGGGCTTCGGACAGCAGGCGCACACCGGAGAGATCCAGTTCACCGTTGCCCGCCAGGGCTTCGCGCCAGCGGCGGGGCATGTCGGCGATGGCTTCGGAGGCACCGGTCAGGGCGCCGTGCAGTGCGTATTTGGCGCCGCCGTGGATGATCCCCTGGGACTTCACGCTTTGCCCGCCACCGAGGGTGGCGCTTTCCACCAATACCGTGGAAAAGCCCTGGCGGCGCAGGCGCGCATTGAGCCAGAGGCCGGCAACCCCGGCGCCGACAATCAGAACGTCGGTGGAAATAACGGATGGCATGCAGCGACCTCAGTGTTCAAGACAGGCTGCGCAGTATACAGGCTCATGAAGTGAATCTTCGCCCCAACGCTCCCTGATGACAGACGCACCGCAGGAGCTGTCGAGTGGAACGAGGCTGCGAGTTTCGGCCTCAATTGAATCTCGCGTGAACGCTCAGTGCCCGGCCGTTTTCGAGAACAACTGAATCACCACCACGCCCAGCACAATCAGGCCCATGCCCAGCATCGCCGGGATATCCAGTTTCTGCCCGTAGATAAACAGCGCGGCGATGCTGACCATCACGATGCCCATCCCGGCCCACACTGCATACGCGACACCCACCGGCACGGTGCGCACCACCAGCGTGAGCATCCAGAAGGCCACGCCGTAGCCGACGATCACCAGCAACAACGGGATTGGCGTGCTGAAACCCTTGATCGCTTTCATGGAAACGGTGGCGATCACTTCCGAGCAGATGGCAATGGCCAAGTAATAGTAGGCGGCGTTCATGGGGTAAATCCTCGGTACAGGGTCGCTTGATAAGGTTGGCATTTTAGAGACTTACCAGATGCGGTAAAGTCATTACCTATCCGAATTTAAGATGGGTTGAGCCATGAGCGTGCAGTGGAGTCTTGAGCAAATGCGCCTGTTTGTCAGCGTCGCCGAGCAGCGTTCATTTTCGGCGGTGGCGCGGGACCAGCGTCGGGCACAATCGGCAGTCAGCAATGGGATTGCCCTGTTGGAGGCGGACCTGGGCGTATCCCTGTTTGATCGCAGCAGCGGCCGCCAGCCCCGTTTGACCGAGGCGGGCACGGCACTGCTCGAGGAGGCGCGGGAAGTCTTGCGCCAGTGCGAGCGCCTGAATGGCCGTGCCTTGTCATTGATGCGCGGTGAAGAGGCGCGCCTGCGCCTGGCCCAGGATGAAGCCATGCTCTATCAGCCGGTGCTCGATAGCCTCGAAGCGCTGGCGGGAAAATTTCCCAGCCTGGAAGTGCAGTTGTCCAGCGCCGCCCAAGGCGATGTCGCGCGCAAGCTGGTGGAGCGCAAGGCGGATCTGGGCCTGCTGTTCTATCACGATCAGATCCCCGAAGCGTTGGAGCGCCGCGTGCTGGGCAGTGTGGAGATGGTGACCGTGTGCGGTATCGGGCATCCCATGGCCAAGGAACAGTTCGTGGATTGCCAGCGCCTGGCGCAGTTTCGCCAATTGCTGATGGCGACCCAGACCAGCGTGTATCCCGGCAGCGAGGCCGCCAGCCCGCAAGTGTGGCGGGCTGACAGTTTCTACGTGCTGGCCGAGTGGCTGGCGCGCGGCCTGGGTTGGGCCTGGTTGCCGCGGCATGTGGTGCAGTATCCGGCCTATCAGAACCAGATGGTCGAACTGAACAGCGAATGGACCCCGCCGGCGCTGGTGGTGGAGCTGGTCTGGCGTCGCGACGAGCCCCTCGGCCCGGCCGCGCGTTTCCTCGCCGAACGTTTTGCCGAGTGCTTGCAGGCGATCGACTGAAAAAGCCGATAAACTCCGCCGCCATGAATAGAACTCTCTACAGCTGTCTGTTTTACCTGGCGCTGCCGTTGGTAGCTTTACGTCTGTGGCTGCGAGCCCGCAAAGCGCCTGCTTACGCGAAGCGCGTGGGAGAACGCTTCTCCTGGGGCTTGCCGGTGATGCAACCCGGCGGGATTTGGGTGCATGCGGTGTCGGTGGGCGAAAGCATCGCCGCTGCGCCGATGATTCGCGGGCTGCTGGAACGTTATCCACAGCTGCCGATCACCGTCACCTGCATGACGCCCACCGGTTCCGAGCGCATCCAGGCGTTGTTCGCCAACGAGCCGCGCATCCAGCACTGCTACCTGCCGTACGATTTGCCCTGTGCGGCCAAGCGTTTTCTCGATCGCGTGCAGCCGAAACTGGCGGTGATCATGGAGACCGAACTGTGGCCCAACCATATTCACCAGTGCGCCAAACGCGGGATTCCCGTGGCATTGGCCAACGCGCGGCTGTCGGCTCGCTCGGCCAAGGGCTACGGGCGTTTCGCCAGGCTGACCGCGCCGATGCTGGCGGAAATGAGCCTGTTCGCCGTCCAGACCGAAACCGAGGCCGAGCGTTTTCGCAGCCTGGGTGCACGGCCCGAGACTGTCGAAGTCACCGGCTCGATCAAGTTCGACCTGGCCATCGACCCGCAACTGCTGGCGCTCGCCGCCGCGTTGCGTGAACAGTGGCACGCCAGTGAACGCCCGGTGTGGATCGCCGCCAGCACCCACGAAGGCGAAGACGAAGTGGTGCTCGCTGCCCATCGCCAGTTGCTTGCCAGTTATCCCAATGCGTTGCTGATCCTGGTGCCGCGCCATCAGGAGCGCTTCAACCCGATGTTCGAGCTGTGCCAGCAACAGGGTTTCGCCACGGTGCGTCGCTCCAGCGGCGAGGCGGTGACGGCGCAAACCTCGGTGCTGCTGGGCGACACCATGGGCGAGTTGCTGTTTCTGTATGCCCTGGCCGACAGCGCTTTTGTCGGCGGTAGCCTGGTTGCCACGGGCGGGCATAACCCGTTGGAGCCGGCGGCCTTGGCCAAGCCGGTGATCTGCGGGCCCCACGTGTTCAACTTCCTGGAAATCAGCGCAATGATGCGCGACGCCGGCGCGTTGCAGGAAGTGGACGATGCCGAGGGTTTGGCGGTGGCGGTGCAGCGTTTGTTCGAGCTGCCGCAGGACGCGCAGAAGATGGGGCAGGCGGGGCTGGCGGTGATGCGCGCCAATCAGGGGGCGTTGAAGCGTTTGCTGGACGGATTGGGCAGACTGCTTAACGTCTAACAACACAAATCAAATGTGGGAGCGGGCTTGCTCGCGAATGCGCAGTGTCAGTCAGCGAATAAGTCGACTGATACACCGCCTTCGCGAGCAAGCCCGCTCCCACATTGGGTTATTTGGCAGTCTTAGTAACCCGGGTTAGCCTTCAGCTGCGCCGCGGCGGCCTTGGCCAGGTCCGGCGGCAGGAAGTCCTTGTCCGGGTTGTAGTCGGCCTTCAGGTAACGCGCCAGATCCTGCAAGTCCCCCGGGTTCAACGTGCCCGCCGCCTGCTTCAAGCGCAGGTTGTCGAGGATGTAGTCGTAGCGGCTGTTGTTGTAGTTGCGCACCGAGGTGTACAGCTGGCGCTGGGCGTCCAGCACATCGACGATATTGCGCGTGCCCACCTGGTAACCGATTTCCGTGGCTTCCACCGCGCTCTGGTTGGAGATGATCGACTGGCGGCGCGCCTGTACCTGCTCCACATCGGTGTTCACCGCGCGGTGCAGGTTGCGGGTGTTTTCCACCACCTGGCGACGCAGGCCTTCGCGCTGCTGCTCGGTCTGCCCCAGGCGGGAATAGGATTCGCGCACTTGCGAGCTGGTCAGGCCGCCGCTGTACAGCGGGATGCTCAACTGCAAGCCTACGGTGCGTTGCGACACGTCACCGTGATACGGCTGGCCAAAGGCGCTCGGGTTGCTGAAGCCCAGGGCGTCGTTGTCACCTTTTTCATATTGCGCCACGGCATCCAGCGTCGGCGCGTGGCCGGCCTTGCGTTGCTTGAGGGTTTCTTCGGCGGCGGTGACGGCATAGTTGCTGGCCAGCAGGTTCAGGTTCTGGCGGCCGGCGGTTTCGACCCAGGCCTTGGCGTCGTTCGGCGACGGCGGCAGCACCGGCAGCGTGTGGACGATGCCCTGGATCGAGTTGTACTGGCGGTTGGTCAGGGTGATCAGCGCTTCGAAGGCGTCGTCCACCTGGCGCTGGGCCAGGATCCGGTTGGCCCGTGCGGTGTCGTAGCTGGCCTGGGATTGCAGCACGTCGGTCTTGTCCGACAGGCCGACGTCAAAGCGTTCGTTGGACTGGTCCAGCTGGCGCTTGAACGCGGCTTCTTCGGCCTTGGTGGACGCCAGGTTGTCCTGGGCTCGCAGCACGGCGAAGTAGTTTTCGGCGCTTTGCAGGATCAGGTTCTGTTCGGTGGCCGAGAGTTGCAGCGCGGCCTGCTCGTTGACGGCTTCAGCGGCTTGCAGCTGGAACCAGCGATCAGCGCGGAACAGCGGCTGGCTCAAGGTCGCGCGCCAGGAATGGGCGTCGCGGTTGACCGTGGCGGCGGGCTGGTCCAGCTGGGTGCGCACATTGTTGATGTCGGCACCGGCCGACAGGTTCGGCAGCAACCCGGCGCGGGCCTGGGGCACCACTTCTTTCTGCGCGCCGTATTGGGCGCGGGCGGCGGCCAGGTCGGCGTTGTTGTCCACCGCTTCCTGGTAGACGCTGACCAGGTCGGTTTTGGTCGTCAGGGGCGCTTCAGCTGCCCAGACCAGTCCGTTGGTCGCACAAGACACGGCAAGAGCCAGTGAAAGTTTGCGCAGCATGAGGCGATCCCTAGAATAAATATTACAGCGATAATTTGGAGCCCAAGGCTAAGGCGGCCCATTCCTGGCGTCAAGACCTCAGGCAGTCACCGAGTGTAGTGGCGCTATCACGGCACAACAATCCTGTAATTACGCCATTCATCACGATGAATGCACCGCCGTTGGCAATTTGCCTGCTCCATGGTCTAGACTGGCCGCGTTCTTGTCGGGGTGCCTTGTTGGAAGGCTGAGATCGGTAAATACCGGATCCCGTTGAACCTGATCAGGTTAGCGCCTGCGTAGGGAACAAGATTTCTCGTCACCCGGCGAGTCCTCTTGTGCTTCGTCCGGGATGTTGTTCGACAATCGAACAGCCCGTGCGCCAAGCACAGCACTGTCACAGTGCGTCCATCCGTCACAGGTTCACTCCGACAAAAATCCACCGCCTGGATAGTTGGAGAGCCCGTGATGAGCATCGAATTAAAAAGCCAAAAATCAAAAAACACCGTGCACTTGAGTGAATCGGCCAAGGTCGACTCCGGTTCCGTGCAGCCGTTTACCCGCTCGCAAAAAATCTACGTTCAGGGCACCCGTCCGGATATCCGCGTGCCGATGCGCGAAGTCAGTCTCGACGTGACCCCCACCGACTTCGGCGGCGAAATCAATGCGCCCGTAGTGGTCTACGACACCTCAGGCCCCTACACCGACCCGAACGTGATCATCGACGTGCGCAAAGGCCTGGGCGATGTGCGCTCGCCGTGGATCGAATCCCGTGGCGACACTGAGCGCCTGTCGGGCTTGAGCTCGCACTTCGGCCAACAGCGCCTGAGCGATGCCGAGCTGACCGCGCTGCGTTTTGCCCACGTGAAAAACCCGCGCCGTGCCAAGGCCGGGGCCAACGTCACCCAGATGCACTACGCCCGCAAAGGCATCATCACCGCCGAGATGGAATACGTCGCCATTCGCGAAAACATGAAGCTGGAAGAGGCCCGCGCCGCCGGCCTGCTGGACCAGCAGCACGCCGGCCACAGCTTCGGCGCCAGCGTGCCGAAAATCATCACTCCGGAATTTGTCCGCGAAGAAATCGCCCGTGGCCGCGCGATCATCCCGGCCAACATCAACCACACCGAACTGGAACCGATGATCATCGGCCGTAACTTCCTGGTGAAGATCAACGGCAACATCGGCAACAGCGCCCTGGGTTCGTCCATCGAAGAAGAGGTGGCGAAACTGACGTGGGGCATTCGCTGGGGTTCGGACACGGTGATGGACCTGTCCACCGGCAAGCACATCCATGAAACCCGCGAGTGGATCATCCGCAACTCGCCGGTGCCGATCGGTACCGTGCCGATCTACCAGGCCCTGGAAAAAGTCGGCGGCGCCGCTGAAGACCTGACCTGGGAGCTGTTCCGCGACACCCTGATCGAACAGGCCGAGCAGGGCGTCGACTACTTCACCATCCACGCCGGCGTATTGCTGCGCTATGTACCGCTGACCGCCAAGCGCGTCACCGGCATCGTGTCCCGTGGTGGTTCGATCATGGCCAAGTGGTGCCTGGCGCACCACAAAGAGAACTTCACCTACACCCATTTCGACGAAATCTGCGAAATCATGAAAGCCTACGACGTCAGCTTCTCCCTGGGAGACGGCCTGCGCCCGGGCTCGATTGCCGACGCCAACGACGCCGCGCAATTCGGCGAGCTGGAAACCCTCGGCGAGTTGACCAAGATTGCCTGGAAGCACGACGTGCAAACCATGATCGAAGGCCCGGGCCACGTGCCGATGCAGTTGATCAAGGAGAACATGGACAAGCAGCTGGAGTGCTGCGACGAGGCGCCGTTCTACACCCTCGGTCCGCTGACCACCGACATCGCCCCGGGTTATGACCACATCACCTCGGGCATCGGGGCGGCGATGATCGGCTGGTTCGGTTGCGCGATGCTCTGCTACGTCACGCCGAAGGAGCATTTGGGCCTGCCGAACAAGGACGATGTGAAGACCGGGATCATCACCTACAAGATCGCGGCCCATGCGGCGGACTTGGCCAAGGGGCATCCGGGGGCGCAGATTCGTGACAACGCGTTGAGCAAGGCGCGCTTTGAATTCCGTTGGGAGGACCAGTTCAACCTGGGCCTGGACCCGGACACGGCGCGTTCTTACCACGATGAAACCTTGCCGAAGGACTCGGCCAAGGTCGCGCATTTCTGCTCGATGTGCGGGCCGAAATTCTGCTCGATGAAGATCACCCAGGAAGTGCGTGAGTACGCGGCCAACCAGCGCATTGAAGCGGTGGATGTGGACGTGGCCAAGGGACTGGCGGAGCAGGCGGAGCGGTTCAAGCAGGAAGGTAGCCAGCTGTACAAAAAGGTCTGAATCAGAACCTGTGGCGAGGGAGCTTGCTCCCGCTGGACTGCGCAGCGCTCCCGGAATCTGGATCGGTGTCTTGACTGACACTCATCGGTTGCAGGTTTTGGGGCGGCTTCGCCGCCCAGCGGGAGCAAGCTCCCTCGCCACAGGGGACTTTGCTGATTCAAATAATAGTGTCCCTCTGAGATAACACCCTTGAGCATTCAACCCAGCACCTATTCCCCAGACATCGCAGTCCCCTTGGACAAACGCGTCTTCGGCGCCCGCGATCTCTTTTCCCTGTGGTTCTCCCTGGGCATCGGCCTGATGGTCCTGCAAACCGGTGCACTGTTGGCGCCGGGCCTGGGCCTCTCCGGTTCCTTACTGGCAATTTTCCTCGGCACTTTGGTCGGCGTGCTGTTGCTGGCCGCCGTCGGCGTGATCGGCAGCGATACCGGCCTGTCATCCATGGCCGCCCTGAAACTCAGCCTCGGCACCAAGGGTGCAAGCCTGCCGGCGCTGCTGAACCTGCTGCAGCTGATCGGCTGGGGCTCATTCGAAATCATCGTGATGCGCGACGCCGCCAGCCTGTTGGGCGCCCGCGCGTTCAGCGAAGGCAGCCTGCTGACCAGCCCATTGTTCTGGACCCTGGTATTCGGCGCCCTCGCGACCTTGCTTGCCGTCAGCGGTCCGCTGACCTTCGTGCGGCAGATCCTGCGCAAGTGGGGCATCTGGCTGCTGCTGGCCGCCTGCCTGTGGCTGACCTGGAACCTGTTCGCCAAAGCCGACCTGGCCGCTCTCTGGGCCCAGGCTGGTGACGGTTCGATGCCGTTTGCCGTTGGCTTCGATATCGCGATTGCCATGCCGCTGTCCTGGCTGCCACTGATTGCCGACTACTCACGTTTCGGCAAACGCGCGAAAAACGTGTTCGGCGGCACGGCACTGGGTTTCTTCATCGGTAACTTCTGGCTGATGAGCCTTGGCGTGGCCTACACCCTGGCGTTTGCGCCGAGCGGTGAAGTGAATGCGTTGCTGCTGGCATTGGCCGGAGCCGGCCTGGGGATTCCTCTGCTGCTGATCCTGTTGGATGAATCAGAAAACGCGTTCGCCGATATTCACTCGGCGGCGGTGTCCAGCGGGATTCTGTTGCGCTTGAAAGTCGAGCACCTGGCATTGGCCATTGGCGTTATCTGCACGCTGATCGCCTGCTTTGCACCGTTGGCGCAGTACCAGAACTTCCTGCTGCTGATCGGCTCGGTGTTCGCGCCGCTGTTCGGCGTGGTGCTGGTGGATCACTTCATCCTGCGCCGTCGTGGCCATGGGGTTGCCGCCAACCTGCGCTGGCCGGCACTGCTGGCGTGGCTTGGAGGGATCAGCACCTATCACCTGTTGGCGAATCTGTACCCGGATGTCGGTGCAACCCTGCCGGCGCTGGTGCTGGCAGGGCTGTTGCACTTCATCCTGGGCCGGGCCTTCAGTGGCGTGCGGGCACCAGCTCAGGCTTGATCACGCCGGTGAGGCGCGCATAGGGGATGGTCATTTCGATCAGCCCCAATGCGTACGGCGCGATGGTGGTCACGTTGTACTTGAGCACCACGCCATTGCTGGTCAGCGCCACGTTCGGGGTTTTCTGGAACGGCCAGTTCTTCACGAACTCCGGGTCACGGTCCATCTGCGAATTGATCAGCCAGTTGTTGTGGGCGACTTTCGCGGTCTTCCAGAATGCATCTTCCTGGCCCGGCAACAGCATGTCGGTCAGGCTCAGCTCTTTGTGCAGCAGGCGTGAATAGTTGATGAAGCCGCGGCCCGGCTCACCGTGGGCGGTGCCGGTGTCCAGGTAGCTGGACACTTCGATGATCACCAGTCCGTCATGCTGCTCACGTACCTTGGCCTGCAAGTACATGCTGTTGCGGTCCGGGGACTCACGCAAGAACTTGTCGCGGTAGGCGTTCAGGGTGGCGGGCATGGCCTGGCCAGGTGAAGTGCGGGCCATCTGCAGCAGGCGCTGTTCGATGATCTGGTCCAGTTGCGGCTCGGACGGGAAGTGCACGGTGTCGATGTTTACCAGCGGGCAATCCGGACTGCTGCAGCCGGGTTTGATCTGCTCGGAGGCGTCGGCGGTGGTGTCCAGCGGCTTCAGGTAGCTCGGCTGGAACAGGCTCTGGCAAGCACCCAGGGTCAAGGCGATACAGGCCACGGAGGCGATTTTTAAAAGCGACATGTGTGTCCTTCATAAATCGAGGAAAGGTGAAAATGTGGAGCTTCGACTCCCGACAAGGCAGTCAGTTCGCCACTAAGCTGATTAGAGTGAGTTTGACGCCCGCCGTCTATCCCGGCAACCGGAAAGGGGCTGCATCAAGGGGCACGAGCGCGTTAGGATGGCGCGATGTCGAGGCCGCCTCGACACCGCAAGGCAATAAACGAGGGTTGATATGACGGACACAGCGAAATCGACGCCGAGCAAGGTCGAGATTGTTCAGCGCGACAATGCCTACAAGGGCTTCTACAAACTGGATCGGCTGAAACTGCGGCACGAGAAGTTTGATGGCGGCATGAGCCGTGAACTCAATCGCGAAGTCTTTGTGCGTCATGACGCCGTGTGTGTACTGCCCTACGACCCGCAGCGCGATGAAGTGGTGCTGATCGAGCAGTTTCGCGTCGGCGCCATGGGGCGTACCGACAACCCGTGGCTGATCGAAATGGTCGCCGGCCTGATCGACAAGGATGAGCAACCGGAGGAGGTTGCACACCGCGAAGCCGAGGAGGAAGCTGGCCTTACCTTCTCCGCACTCTGGCCGATCACCAAGTACTTTCCGTCGCCGGGTGGCAGCACCGAATTTGTCCACTTGTTCCTGGGCCGTTGCGAAAGCGCCGGGGCCGGTGGCGTCCATGGACTGGAAGAGGAAGCCGAAGATATCCGCGTCACTGTCTGGGCCTTTGAAGACGCCCTGCAGGCGGTACGTGACGGTAAAATTTCCAACGCAGCGAGCATTATTGCCCTGCAATGGCTTGCGCTTAATCGCGCGGAAGTGAGGGGGTTATGGCAGTAAAGGCACGGGAGCGATATCGGGTTGACCTGATCGGGCTGCAAGCAGCCTGCGAGGCCAACTATGCACGGCTGATGCGGCTGCTGCCGGACATGCGCCACACCCCCGAGGCGCGGCGCATTGCCGTGACTCACGGCGACCAGATGCTCGGCGTGCTGACCCTGGAAGTGATCGTGAACTGCCCGTACACCACCACCCTGCGGGTGCGTCAGGAGCACAGCCTGCCGTGGCTGCCGGTGCCGCAGCTGGAAGTGCAGGTGTACCACGACGCACGCATGGCCGAAGTGATCAGCGCCGAACATGCACGACGCTTTCGCAGCATCTATCCTTACCCCAACGTGTTCATGCACCAACCCGATGAGAAAGCACAGCTCAATGTGTTCCTCGGTGAATGGTTGAGTCACTGCCTGGCCCTGGGCCACGAGTTCGAAGTCGTTCGATAGATGTGAACTGCGTCCGCTTCACGGGTTTCCTCTTTGTGTCCTGCCCCAGCATAATCGCCTCAAATGTCCATTCCTGTGATCACGCCCTGGGAGAACGCCTTGCCGAGCGTATCCGCCTTGAACCCTGACGCTTCGGCGTTGCTGGTGCAGTTGTCCGACAGTCACCTGTTTGCCGAGGCAGACGGCGGCCTGCTGGGCATGAATACCCGCGAGAGCCTGCAACGGGTGATCGACACGGTGTTGGTGCAGCAGCCGCAGATTGATCTGGTGCTGGCCACCGGGGATTTGTCCCAGGACGGTACGCTGGAGTCGTATCAGGCGTTTCGTGACATGACGCGGCAGATTCAGGCGCCGGCGCGCTGGATCCCGGGGAATCACGATGAGCCGCAGGTGATGCTGCAAGCGGCGATCAACAGTGCGTTGCTGGAACCGGTGGTGGATGTGGGTAACTGGCGGATTACCCTGCTGGACTCGGCGGTGCCGGGCTCGGTGCCGGGGTATTTGCAGGACCAGCAACTGCAACTGTTGGCGCAATCGTTGAGTGAGGCGCCGACTCGGCATCATCTGGTGTGTTTTCACCATCATCCGGTGTCGATTGGGTGCGCTTGGATGGAGCCCATCGGTTTGCGCAATCCTGAGGCGTTGTTTGCGGTGCTGGATCGGTTTCCGCAGGTGCGGGCGGTGCTTTGGGGGCATGTGCATCAGGAAATTGACCGGGAGCGCAATGGGGTGCGTTTGTTGGCTTCGCCTTCTACCTGTATTCAGTTCGCTCCCGGGAGTGAGGATTTCAGCGTGAGTGAGCAGGCACCCGGGTATCGCTGGCTGCGGTTGCATGCCGACGGGCGGTTGGAAACTGGTGTGGAGCGGGTGGAGGGATTTGCGTTTCAGGTGGATTACGGGAGTGACGGCTACTGATTGGGGTATTTACAAATCGACTTAGATGAAAGTCGGGCCTTTCTTTTTTCGCGTCTAATATGGCTGTGTGTGCGCCAGATCGGTGTTCACTCGCAGTTTTCTGTACAATTTTCCCCTTTCTCCAGTGGAGTCTTTTATTAACCAGTATTGAAGGAGATTTGCTCATGCCTGTTCGCACAGCCCAAGCTGTCCTCGATCAGTATTGGGACCGTCAACTGCCTGTTGATCCATATCGTATTGCACGTGCGGCGGGAGCATCCGTCGAGCCAGACTACGGTATGAGCGCTCATGACCTCAGCGGCTGTTTCGACGTTGTGAATAATATCCCTGTGATCCGCTTTAATCCCGACGATGCGAATGTTCGCCAACGCTTTACTATTGCTCACGAACTCGGTCACATGTTTTTGAAGCACGGCCATTCCTTCAGGGATAACGCGAAAAACTACAGTTCAGGAACGCATTTGTACCGTGAACGCGATGCAAACAGCTTCGCCGCGGAACTACTAATGCCCAAGGAAGTGGTTGAGTGGCTGGTGTTCAAGGAAAAAAAATACGATGTCGACGAGATGGCGGGCATTTTGAATGTATCGGGTGCCGCCATGCATTACCGTTTGATGAACCTGGGTCTAATTCGCTACTAAAACGAGATCAGTCAATTGAAGGATCAAAACTTTCCGCAGGATGTGGATTTCTCAGAAGGCAGCGCGCCTCCTCTCCCGGACACGGAGCGGTTTAACAAAAGCCAACTGGACGAAGCCGATACCCGCAGGCTTCAGCGTGGAGTCATCTTCGTTACGATCTATGTGGCGGCCGTATACGTTTTCGGGGCATTTGCCGTATATACCTTCAAGCTTATACACGGGGTTAAACTCGAAACCACACCAATGCTCTTGTGGCTATTGGGGATTATGCCAATAGCCTTAATTCTGTTGATGATGAAGCTGGCAGCTGAGCCCGCTAAACATGAAGAAAAGCCTGCAGGGTTGGGTGGCGATATCGTCGCCATTTTCCAGGAGCTTGCCTCGGCACTGAAAGATTTTCTCAAATCCAAGACAGGTTAAGGCCTTGAGCGGGCTGCATTCATCCATGGCCCTGCTCATGCTTCCGGGTTCCCTGTAAACTGCCCCTCTTTAAAGCCGCCCCCAGAGGACCCGGAATGTCCGCATCGATCTTGTATATCCACGGTTTCAACAGCGCACCAGCCTCCAACAAGGCGAGCCAGTTGATCACCGTGATGGACAGCCTCGGTCTGGCCGACCAACTGCGCGTGCCGGCCCTGCATCACCACCCCCGCCAGGCGATCCCCCAGTTGGAGGCGGCTATCCGTGACCTCGGAAGGCCACTGCTGGTAGGCAGCTCACTCGGCGGCTACTATGCAACCCATCTTGCCGAACGCCATGGCCTCAACGCCTTGCTGGTCAACCCGGCAGTCAGCCCTCATCGGATGTTCGACGGTTACCTGGGCACCCAGAAGAACCTCTACACCGATGAGACCTGGGAGCTGACCCACGACCACGTCGCGGCCCTGGCCGAGCTGGAAGTGCCGGCGCCCCAGGACGCCCAGCGTTATCAGGTGTGGTTGCAGACCGGCGATGAAACACTGGATTATCGCCTCGCCCAGCAGTATTACCGGGCCTGTGCCTTGCGCATCCAGGCCGGTGGCGATCACGGTTACCAGGGCTTCGCCCAACAGTTACCGGCGCTGTTGAGTTTTGCCGGCATAGGCTCCGATCAGTACCAATCCTTCGATTTCACCGCATTGTGAAACCGCAGGTTACTTTTTAATCGAACGACTCACGACGAGACCCCATGGCCACTCCCAGCGCTAGCTCTTATAACGCCGACGCCATCGAAGTCCTCTCGGGCCTCGACCCGGTGCGCAAACGCCCCGGCATGTACACCGACACCAGTCGGCCGAACCACCTTGCCCAGGAAGTAATCGACAACAGCGTCGACGAAGCCTTGGCCGGGCACGCCAAGTCGGTACAAGTCATCCTTCACGCCGACCATTCCCTGGAAGTGTCCGACGACGGTCGTGGCATGCCGGTGGACATTCACCCGGAAGAGGGTGTGTCGGGCGTCGAGCTGATCCTCACCAAGCTGCACGCCGGCGGCAAGTTCTCCAACAAGAACTACCAGTTCTCCGGTGGCTTGCACGGTGTGGGTATTTCCGTGGTCAACGCCCTGTCGAACCACGTACGGGTCAAGGTCAAGCGCGACGGCAACGAGTATCAGATGACTTTCGCCGATGGCTACAAGGCCACCGACCTGGAAGTGATCGGCACCGTCGGCAAGCGCAACACCGGCACCAGCGTGTACTTCGCGCCGGACCCGAAATACTTCGATTCACCCAAATTCTCCATCAGCCGCCTCAAGCATGTGCTCAAGGCCAAGGCTGTTCTGTGCCCGGGCCTGCTGGTCAGCTTTGAAGACAAAGGCACCGGCGAAAAGGTCGAGTGGCATTACGAAGACGGCCTGCGTTCCTACCTGGAAGACTCTGTCAGCGAATTCGAGCGCCTGCCGAACGAGCCGTTCTGCGGCAGCCTGGCGGGTAATAAAGAAGCCGTGGACTGGGCCTTGTTGTGGCTGCCGGAAGGTGGCGACAGCGTCCAGGAAAGCTACGTCAACCTGATCCCGACGGCCCAGGGCGGTACCCACGTCAACGGTTTGCGCCAGGGCTTGCTGGATGCCATGCGCGAATTCTGCGAATACCGCAGCCTGCTGCCGCGCGGCGTGAAGCTGGCGCCGGAAGACGTCTGGGAGCGGATCGCGTTCGTCCTGTCGATGAAGATGCAGGAGCCGCAATTCTCCGGCCAGACCAAGGAGCGCCTGTCGTCCCGTGAGGCAGCGGCGTTTGTCTCCGGTGTGGTCAAGGACGCTTTCAGCCTGTGGCTCAACGAACACCCTGAATTGGGCCTGGCCCTGGCGGAGCTGGCGATCAACAACGCCGGCCGTCGCCTGAAGGCCAGCAAGAAAGTCGAGCGCAAGCGCATCACCCAGGGTCCGGCACTGCCGGGCAAGCTGGCGGATTGCGCCGGGCAAGACCCGATGCGTTCCGAACTGTTCCTGGTGGAAGGTGACTCCGCCGGCGGTTCCGCCAAGCAAGCGCGGGACAAGGAATTCCAGGCGATCCTGCCGCTGCGGGGCAAGATTCTCAACACCTGGGAAGTCGATGGCAGCGAAGTGCTGGCCAGCCAGGAAGTGCACAACATCGCCGTGGCCATCGGTGTCGACCCGGGCGCGGCGGACATGAGTCAGCTGCGCTACGGCAAGATCTGCATCCTCGCCGACGCCGACTCCGACGGCTTGCACATTGCGACCTTGCTCTGTGCACTGTTCGTCCAGCATTTCCGCCCGTTGGTGGATGCGGGTCACGTCTATGTCGCCATGCCGCCTTTGTACCGCATCGACTTGGGCAAGGAGATTTTCTACGCCCTGGACGAAGCCGAGCGCGATGGCATCCTCGATCGCCTGGTGGCCGAGAAGAAACGCGGCAAGCCGCAGGTCACCCGATTCAAGGGCCTGGGTGAGATGAACCCGCCGCAGCTGCGGGAAACCACCATGGACCCGAACACCCGGCGCCTGGTGCAGTTGACCCTGGAAGATTTCGCCGCTACCTCGGAAATGATGGACATGTTGCTGGCGAAGAAACGCGCGCCGGACCGCAAGAACTGGCTGGAGTCCAAGGGCAACCTGGCCGAGGTTCTGGGCTGATGCGCAGCGGTTTCGCCCTGGCGATACTGTTGTTGAGCGGGTTGGCGACCACCTCGGTGGTCGCGGCGCCTGTGGCTGAGCTGAAGCTGTTGTCGGAACACCCGGTGGAAGGCATGCGCGGCGGAAACCTGTCGGGCCTGGCCTCATGCGGTAGCGAATTGTGGACAGTCTCCGATCGCGATGACGACCAGATCTACCGGCTCGATACCGCCGGTGACGTCTGGAAAGCAGAGACATACGGGATTGATGTGCCGCCGGTGCCGGCGTCGGGTTTGCCCTTTGGCCTGCGCTCACGCACCAGGGCAGCTGCGTTGATTCGTGGTGGTGATCTGGATTTTGAAGGCATCAGCTGCGATGCGGCGGGTAACCGTTACATTGTCAGCGAAGCCCACGCGGCGGTTCTCAGGGTGCCTTTCTCCTCAGAACACGGTGAAACGGAGTGGCTGAAGATCGCCCCGGGCATGGTTCGCGAAGCTCGGGCCAGTGGCATGTTGCTGCACTTCAACGCGTTGTTTGAAGGCATCGTGGTGAACCCGGAAGGCAATCAAATCTGGCTTGCGGCCGAACGCGAGCGGCGCGGGCTGATTTCCATCAAGCGCCCGCAAACCCTCTGGGATTGTGAAGGCCCTTGTGTATTGCTGAGCGAGGCCGGCCAGGAGATGCAGCCGGCGCAGTTTCCGGGCGCCAAGGCGGTGTCCAAGGACTTTTCCGACCTGGCGCTGTTCAATGGCAAGCTGTTTACCCTGGAGCGCAATGCGTTTCAGGTGTGTCGCCGGGATGCGGTCACGGCCCAGGTGGAGTTGTGCTGGTCGTTTGCCGATGAAGCGCTGACGCCGAATCGGCGTTATGCCCAGGCCTATGGATTGGCCGAAGCCTTGGTGGTGGACGCTGACGGTGCCTGGATCGGCATCGACAATAACTTCGGTGCCCGCGCCGATGGCGAAAAGCGGCCGGTGGTCTATCGTTTCGCCGCCCCTGCGGGTGGCTGGAGCGCCAAGCCATGAGTGCGCAACCACCCGGCAAGCGCGCCGGGCGTGTGTTGATGTTCGTCGCGTGGGGCGCCGGCCTGTTTTTGGCGACACGATTTTTTGGGCAGTGGGAAGCGCGACAGGAAAACCCCAATGCCGTGGTGACCTCGGAGCAGCACGAGGGTTATATCGAAGTAAAACTGCTGGGCAACGGCCAAGGGCATTTTGTCGCCACTGGCCAGATCAACGGCAAGCCGGTGCAGTTCATGCTCGACACCGGGGCCACCGACGTGGCGGTTCCGGCTGAATTGGCCGACCGTCTCGGGCTTGAACGCGGCATGCCGGTTGGCGTGAGTACGGCCAACGGGCGAACCCAGGGCTTTCGGACCGAGTTGGGCCGCCTGCAACTGGGCGATATCGTCCTTCGGGACGTGCGCGCCATCGTGGTACCGGGTTTGGGCGATGAACAGGTATTGCTGGGCATGAGTGCATTGAAACAACTTGAATTTACCCAGCGCAGCGGCACTTTGCTGCTGCGCCAGACCAAACAATGATGAGGCCCGCATGAGTGACATCCTTGCAGACAGCTTAGATGGCGTTGAACGCCGGTCGCTGGCTGACTTCACCGAAAATGCCTACCTCAACTACTCCATGTACGTGATCATGGACCGTGCCTTGCCGCATATCGGCGACGGCCTGAAGCCCGTACAGCGGCGCATTATCTATGCGATGAGTGAGTTGGGCCTGGACGCTGACTCCAAGCACAAGAAGTCGGCGCGTACCGTCGGTGACGTGCTCGGTAAATTCCACCCTCACGGCGACTCGGCGTGCTACGAAGCCATGGTGCTGATGGCCCAGCCGTTCAGCTACCGCTACACGTTGGTGGACGGCCAGGGTAACTGGGGTGCGCCGGATGATCCGAAGTCCTTCGCCGCCATGCGTTACACCGAAGCGCGTCTGTCGCGGTATTCGGAAGTGCTGCTCAGCGAACTGGGCCAGGGCACGGCCAACTGGGGCCCGAACTTTGACGGCACCCTCGACGAGCCGCTGGTGTTGCCGGCACGTTTGCCGAATATCCTGCTCAATGGCACCACGGGTATCGCCGTGGGCATGGCCACTGACGTACCGCCCCACAACCTGCGGGAAGTGGCCAGCGCCTGCGTGCGCCTGCTGGATGAGCCGAAGGCTACGGTCGAACAGCTCTGCGAGCATATCCAGGGCCCGGATTACCCGACCGAAGCAGAAATCATCACGCCTCGCGCCGACCTGCTGAAAATCTACCAGACCGGTAAAGGCTCGGTGCGCATGCGCGCCGTGTACCACATCGAAGACGGCGACATCATCGTCACCGCGCTGCCGCACCAGGTGTCCGGCGCCAAGGTGCTGGAGCAGATTGCCGCGCTGATGCAGGCCAAGCCGTCGAAGCTGCCGCAAGTCGCCGACCTGCGTGACGAGTCCGACCACGAAAACCCGTGCCGCATCGTGATCATCCCGACCAACAGCCGGGTCGACCATGAAGTGCTGATGCAGCATCTGTTCGCCAGCACTGAGCTGGAGTCCAGCTATCGGGTCAACATCAACATCATTGGCCTGGACGGCAAGCCGCAGTTGAAGAACCTGCGGGCTTTGCTGGTGGAATGGCTGGAATTCCGGGTGCAGACCGTGCGTCGCCGCCTGCAATTCCGCCTGGACAAGGTCGAACGCCGCCTGCACCTGTTGGACGGCTTGCTGATCGCTTACCTCAACCTGGATGAAGTGATCCATATCATCCGTACCGCCGAGCACCCGAAGGCCGAGCTGATCGCGCGCTTCGAACTCAGCGAAATCCAGGCCGACTACATCCTCGACACCCGTCTGCGTCAGTTGGCGCGACTGGAAGAGATGAAGCTGCGGGACGAACAGGACGCGCTGCTCAAGGAACAAGCCAAGCTCCAGGCCCTGCTGGGCAGCGAGGCCAAGCTGAAGAAGCTGGTGCGCACCGAGCTGATCAAGGACGCCGAAACCTATGGCGACGACCGCCGCTCGCCGATTGTCGAGCGCGCCGAAGCCAAGGCCCTGACCGAAACCGAGTTGCTGCCCAACGAGAAAATTACCGTCGTTCTGTCGGAAAAGGGTTGGGTTCGCTCAGCCAAAGGGCATGATATTGACGCCACCGGTCTGTCTTATAAGGCTGGCGACGGTTTCAAAACCGCGGCGGCGGGGCGTTCCAACCAGTTTGCGGTGTTTATCGACTCCACCGGTCGCAGTTACTCGGTGCCGGCGCACACCTTGCCATCGGCGCGGGGGCAGGGCGAGCCGTTGACCGGGCGCCTGACACCGCCGCCGGGTGCGAATTTTGAGTGCGTGCTGCTGCCGGACGATGACTCGTTGTACGTCATCGCTTCCGATGCGGGCTATGGGTTCGTGGTCAAGGGTGAAGACCTGCAGGCCAAGAACAAGGCGGGCAAGGCGTTGTTGAGCCTGCCGAACAACGCCAAGGTGATCCTGCCGCGTCCGGTGGAAGACCGTGAAGGCAACTGGCTGGCGTCGGTGACGACCGAAGGGCGCCTGCTGGTGTTCAAGATCAGCGATTTGCCGCAGTTGGGCAAAGGCAAGGGCAACAAGATCATTGGTATTCCCGGGGAGCGGGTGGCCAGTCGCGAAGAGTACGTGACCGACATCGCCGTGATCCCGGAAGGCTCGACCCTGGTGTTGCAGGCCGGCAAGCGCACGTTGTCACTGCGCCCTGACGACCTCGAGCACTACAAGGGTGAGCGGGGTCGTCGTGGCAATAAACTGCCGCGCGGCTTCCAGCGAGTGGACGCTTTACTGGTGGAAACGCCCGTTTAAGGCGATATAGAGCGCCCGATCTACGATTTAACCCGTAGATCGACGCTTTCGCGCTGGAGTCATGGCGCATATTCACGGATGATATGGCCTTTCCAGCGCCGGCGTGGCTGAGCGCGTACAGGTTATTTTTGAGTATTACATTGTGGTTCGCCTTGTGGCAGCCACCTGGATGGGATGATGACTGCTCCGCGCCTTCCTTTATTTTTGTTGCTCGCTGGCCTTTTGGGCCTGGCGGGTTGCAGCACACACCAACCGGTGTCGCTGTATCAGCTGGACAGTGGAAGTCCGGCTCAGCCTGCACAAAGTGCCGGCATGGCTGTATTGCTTGGCCCTGTTGTAGTGGCCGACTATCTGCAACGTGAAACCCTGCTGCAACGTCAGAACGACGGCAGCCTGCAAGGTTCCACCGATGGCCGCTGGGCCGGTAGCCTTTCGTCCGACATCAATCAGTTGATGTTGCGCCAGGTGGCTGGCCACCTGGACAGCCAGCGTGTGGTATTGGCGCCGGCGCCGTTGGGTTTTGCCCCGGACGTACAGGTGCTGCTGACCATTACGCGACTGGACTCGGGCGTTTCGCAGCCCGCTATCCTCGACGCGCAATGGCGCTTGATCGACCGTCGTGGCCAGGTGCGGGATAACCGCATCGTGCACTTGCAGGAAGAGCACAGCGGCAGCACCGCGTCCCAGGTCCAGGCCCAGGGTGTGTTGCTGCAACGTTTGGCTGACCAGCTGTCGGTGGCCCTCAAGCCATTGGCCAATCAGCCAGCGGTGGCAGAAGCGCCACGCAAACAAGCCCCGGCGCAGCCCAAGGCTGCGGCACCGGAGAAGCCGAAGATGCCGATGGCCGTGCCGATTCGCACCGATATGGAAGTGTTCAGGTTCTGACCTGAATACAGACCAACAAAAAGGCCCGCTGATGAGCGGGCCTTTTGTTTGTGCGGGATTTGAGCGGTACGCAGATCTAATGTGGGAGCGGGCTTGCTCGCGAAGGCGGCGGATCAGTCGATACATAGGCTGACTGACAGGCCGCTTTCGCGAGCAAGCCCGCTCCCACATTGATTTGCGTTGTTCTTTAGTTCTTCGCCCGCGTCTCATGCATCCGCGCCAGCTGGCGCTCAAGCATCGACGGGTAAGGCTCCATCAACCGCTCCACACAGCACGCACCTTCAGGGCTGGCAATCGGGCGGATCCGCGCACGCTGGCGAATCAGCACGTCGTCACTGATCTTGCGTTCCACCAGCAGCAGGTTGCGGCTGTGTTGCGACAAGGCCAGCGCATCCTGGGCAATCTCGGTCAGGAGCAGATCGATCTGGCTCATGCCATACAGATCGTCGCCCACCGTCAGGCCCAATTGCAGTTGCAGGGTGATGCCGCTGTCGGCCACTTCGATTTGCAGCGCATGGCCCAGGGCCCGCAGCAGTTCACCGCAGCAGATGGCGTTGGTCAGGTAGTCTTCGCCGCTGTCTTCGCTGTGGAACAGCATCAAGGTGCTGCCGTCGTTCAGGGTGTGCAGTTCGCTCTGATACAGCGAGGCCGCCTGGTCGAGGCAGTCACGATAACGTTCCAGCAACTCGGTCAGGCGTGCCCGCGGCAAGCGACGCAGTTGATCCTGTGCGCCCAGTTGCACGGCCAATACGGCGCTGTGCTGGGGCTGGGTGCTGCGCACCGGAGCAGGCTGCACAGCAGGAGCGGTTGGCACTGAAGTATCGCGAAGATCGGCGAACGGGTCTTCTTCGTCCAGTTCGTCTTCTTCTGCCTTGATCACATGACGGGTCGCCGGCTTTTGGGCCGCTACCGGCGCAGACTCGTCGAAGCTCGGGTCCCGCAGGTTGCGCACTTCAAACTCGGGCTCGTCGTCTTCGTAGTCGGTGTCGTCGAACTCGGGCTCGGGTTCAACCTCGGGCACTACGGGCTCCGGCGCGAAGCTGGTGTGCAGTTGGCGGGCGAGGTCGCCGATTTCGTCCTGGCGGTCGGTGGCCGGGGTGTGTTCATCGATATCCCGCAGCCAGATGCGCAGTTGCATCAGTGGCGTGGAGATATGCCGGCCCAGGCGCAGGCTCAAGGCCAGGGACAGTGCCAGCAGGATCGCACTCAAGATACCCATGCTTTGCAGGCTGATGGTCATCGGCTGCTGGAACTGTTGCATGTCCAGGCTGATGCGCAGTTGGCCGGCCTTCACGTCCTGAAACGTGATATTGCTCTGGTACAGGCCTTCGGCTTCACCCAGCAGGCCGTTTTTCGGGCGTTGCCCGGCTTCGGCCATGATCCGGTTGTCCACGCTATAGATAGCGGCGTGGGCAACCAGCGGGTTCTTGGTCAGGTTGTTGAGCAGCACGTTGAGGCTGAGGATGTCGTTGGACACCAACAACTCAGTCGCCGAGGTGGCGGTCTGGGTGGTCAGGCTCTCGCCCAAAGCGTCGGCTTGCTCGTGCATGGCCTGCTTGAACTGCAAACCCATCACGCAGGCGTAGATGACCAGGGCCAGGGCGACCAGGATCACGTTATGGCTGGCGATGCGTAATGCGATCGGTACACGGCGGTGGCGCAGTGCCCGGAAGATCAGCAGGAAGAAGTTATCGGTTTTTACTGGCGTGGGCCGGTTCACTTAAGCTCGGCTCTTTAGTCCGTGAAGTTGACGCGCAGTATAGCGACAGGCCCAAGACCGGCAAAGCGCTGGCTGTGCCCGATGGTCACTGAAAGTGGGTAGAATGCGGTTTTTTTCCAGCTCGGGGGTGCGCTTTGCGCGAAATTGTCCTGATTAACATCACAGGTGAGGACCGTCCGGGTCTCACCGCAGCCATTACCGGTGTTCTGGCCCAGGGTGGTGTGAACATTCTCGACATCGGCCAGGCAGTGATTCACGACACGCTGTCGTTCGGCATCCTGGTGGAAATTCCCAGCACCGAGCAAGCCTCGTCCGTGCTCAAGGACATCCTGTTTACGGCGTATAAGCTGGATCAGCAGGTGCGTTTCACCCCGGTGTCCGAAGAGGATTACCAGAGCTGGGTGGCCGGCCAGGGCAAAAAACGCCACATCGTGACCCTGTTGACCCGCAAGGTGACGGCCGAGCAATTGCAGCGTGTCAGTTCGATCACGGCTCAGTACGGTTTGAATATCGACCACATTGACCGTCTGTCGGGTCGTATGCCGTTGGACACGCCAGCAGACAAGGGCAAGGGCTGCATCGAGTTCTCCGTACGCGGTGAGCCGGCAGATCCCCAGGCCCTGCGTGCCGAATTCCTGAGCGTTGCCCAGGAGCTGAATGTCGATATCGCCTTCCAGGAAGACTCGCTGTTCCGCCGTAATCGCCGCCTGGCGGTGTTCGACATGGATTCGACGCTGATCGAAGCCGAAGTCATCGACGAATTGGCCAAGGCTGCCGGTGTAGGCGAGCAGGTTTCGGAAATTACCGAGCGTGCCATGGCTGGTGAGCTGGATTTCCGAGCCAGCTTCAAGGAGCGCCTGGCGCTGCTCAAGGGCCTGGATGTGAGCGTACTGGACTCCATCGGTGCCTCCCTGCGACTGACCGAAGGCGCCGAAACCCTGTTCGCCGAACTCAAGCGCCTGGGCTACAAGACCGCGATCCTGTCGGGCGGTTTCACCTACTTCGCCAAGCAATTGCAGGCCAAGCTGGGTATCGACTATGTGTTCGCCAACGAGCTGGAAGTGGTGGACGGCAAGGTGACGGGCGTCGCCGTGGAGCCGATTGTCGACGCACAGCGTAAGGCTGACCTGTTGCGGGAATTGGCACACAAGGAAGGGTTGCGTCTGGAGCAGACCATTGCGGTCGGCGACGGGGCAAATGACTTGCCGATGCTGGCGATTGCCGGGTTGGGTGTGGCGTTCCGGGCCAAGCCGCTGGTCAAGCAATCGGCCAAGCAGGCGATTTCGACTTTAGGGCTGGATGGCGTGTTGTACCTGTTGGGGTTCCGCGATCGCGACGGTCAGCTCTGAAGATCGTTCCCACGCTCTGCGTGGGAACGCCGCCCTGGACGCTCCGCGTCCGATTTTGAGGTTGGGACGCGGAGCGTCCCGGGATGCATTCCCACGCGGAGCGTGGGAATGATCGCTAGGTCAGGCTTTCGGCAAACCCATGCCCTGGCCCATCTGCACCGGCGTCCCCGCCTGCAGTGCTTCCGACCATTGAACCTGGTCCGGCCCAAACAGCACGATTGCCGTCGAACCCAGCTTGAAGCGCCCCAGTTCCGCACCTTTTTCCAGGTGGATCGGCCCACGGGCAGCTTCGTCATAACGGAAGGTTTTCAGCTCGCGTTTTGGCGGCGTTACCAATCCTGCCCAAACCGTTTCAATCGATGCCACGATCATCGCGCCAACCAGCACCACGGCCATCGGGCCGCGTTCGGTGTCGAAGATGCAGGCAACACGCTCGTTACGCGCAAACAGTTCCGGCACATTTTCGGCGGTGGTCTGGTTTACCGAGAAGATTCGGCCAGGGATATAAACCATTTCCCGCAGGGTGCCGGCCAATGGCATATGCACCCGGTGGTAGTCCTTCGGCGACAGGTAAACAGTGGCGAAATCGCCGCCCATGAACGGCGCAGCCACCGCCGCATCGCCGCCCAGCAATTCCAGCACGCTGAAGCTGTGGCCCTTGGCCTGGAACACCCGGCCATGTTCAATCGGGCCCAACTGGCTGACCGCGCCATCGGCCGGGCTCAACACCGCACCTGGGGTTTGATCCAGCGGCCGTGCACCGTCTTTCAGTGCGCGGGTGAAGAAGGCGTTGAAGTGCTCGTAAGCGGTCACGTCTTCAACCAGGGCCTGGGACATGTCCACTTGATAACGCTTGGCAAACCAGCTGGTGAACGCATTCTTGAACCAGCGCACGCGGCATTCGGCAATGCAACCGGCCAGACGCGACAGCAGGTGGTGGGGCAGCAAGTACTGGCTGAGGATGAACAACTGCTTTTTCATTAACTGTCCTTAAACCTTAAATCTCAACGGGGGTGTCGGGGTGGTTGCCCCATTCGCCCCAGGAACCGGCATAACCTTTGACTCGCGGATAACCGAGCGCCTTGGCCACCAGGTAGGTGAAGCCAGAACGGTGGTGAGTCTGGCAGTGGGTGATGATTTCTTTGTCGCGGGTCAGCCCGAGGTCTTCGAGGATCTGCGGCATGTCGCGGCGGATGCGCAGTTGGCGTGCCTTGTCCATGCCGGCGGTCCATTCGAAGTTCACCGCGCCCGGGATGTGTCCACCCTTGGCCGCGAGGACTTTCTCGCCGGAGTATTCCAGCGGGCCACGGGCGTCCCAGATGCCCAGGTCGGCAGCGCCGAGACGGCTTTGCAGGTATTCGCGGGTGGCGGTGGGTTCTTCATGCAACGTCAGGCTGACCGGGCCGCCGGCGCTGGCCGGTACCTCGGTGGACACTGGGTGTTTTTCTTCCAGCCACGCCAGCAGGCCGCCGTCGAGGTAGTGGTATTTCTTGTGGCCGATGACGTCGAGCATCCAGATGAATCGCCCGGCCCAGCCACCGCCTTCGTCGTCGTACACCACGTAAGTGGCATCCGGAGTGTGGCCCAGTTCGCCGAACAGCTTTTCCAGATCAGCCTTGCCCGGCAGCAGGCCCGGCGCTGGTGGCTGGCCCAGTTGAGTGCGTTTTGGATCAACGAAACGTGCGCCGGGGATATGCCCTTCGGCGTAACGCGCAGCGCTGGTGAGGTCCACCAGGATCAGGTGTTCGGCATCGAGGCGACCGAGCAGGTCACTGGCCTCGATGACCAGCGGCAAGCCAGAGAAGTCAGGCATGTGAGGTCTCCTGGGCATAAAAATTGGGCGCTAAGGGAGGGCGATTGTAGCGCAAGCGTCAGGCACTGCGGTTGGTAAAGCTGTGCAGGGCCTTTTCGATGCATTGGGCGGTTTTGCCGAAGGCCTGCACGGTGGTTTCCGAGAACGGCCCGCCGCCCTGGTCGGCCACCATCAGCATCACCACCCGGCCATTGCAGCTCAGGGAGCGCAGCAGCAGGTGTTCGCCCTTGAACAGGCGGCGCAGTTCCGGCGGCAGCAGTGCCGAGAACTGGGCGTGGTTGTCGGGGTTGAGGCGCACCTGGGCGGACTTGGCCAGCAGGCGTTGCAGCAGGGTGCTTTGCGCCACGTCGAGGCTCATGTGGTCGGCGTCCTTCGGCAGGCCGTCGACTTGATGCACACGTAGCGTGCTCAAGGTTTTGTCCGCCATCAGCAGCATCACCCGTTGCATGCCGCAGGCCACGAGGGCTTCCTTGGCGCAGGTGGTCAGGTGCATGGCATTGGCAAAGCGGCTGGGCTCTACGAGCAATTCGGTGCAGCGCTTGCGCCAGATCGCCAGGGACTCGGCGGTGGGTGGCGGTGCCGGCAGCAAGCCGTGGTGAACGCGCTGCACATCCCATGGCCAGATCAACGACAGCGCCGGGTGCCACAGGTCGCGCATCAGGGTGCTGCGGGCGCTGATCGCCGCGTGTTGGTGGGACTGTTGCTGCACTTCGGCCAACGGTTGCTGCAGGTAAAGCGCAGTGAGGTATTGCCAGCGCTGGGTGTGCGGGCAGGTCCAGGACTCCTGCGCCGCCAGCGCCAGGCCGTTGGCCAACAGCACAGTGTTGGCCGGCTGGTTCAGCCAGCGACGCAGGTTCGGGTCGGCATCCAGCAACTGCTGTTGGCGCAACGGCTCGTCTTCACGGGCAATGCTCAGCGCCTTGACCAGCAAGCGTTGTTCCGTCAGCAGTAACGTATAACCCTGGGATACCCAGATCGGCAGGCGCCAGGTGTTGGTCAGCCCCAGGCACAGGTCCAGCAGGCGTACGCCGAACAGCTCCTGTTCGACTGTGCGGGCCGATTCGCCCTTGTGAATCACCCGCAGCTCCCATTCTTCCAGCAGCTTGGGATAGGCAATCGCCATCGGCCACAGCGGCGAAAGGAACAGCAGGCTGCCCCAGTGAATGTCTTGCCACAACCGCGCCAGGCGGCTGGCGAACAGGCCGCTGGCTTGTTGCGAAGCGTGCTGGCTGATCATCTGCAGCTGGCGCAGGGCCACGGGGATTTCATTCAGCGGCACGGAAGGCAGGCGCCGCAGCAGCTCCTCGGTGCGCTTGAGGCCGAGGCGATTGATCGCCACTTCGAGGTTTTCTGCCGGCTCCGCGAGGCTGCCGTGGGCCTGGTTATTGGCCTCGCGCATCACGCTCAGCACCAGCGCCGGGCTGTTCTGCATCAGCTCTGCAATATCCCGCAACGAACTGCGGTTGTCGCCGATGGCCTTGCAAACCCGGTCGTGGCTCGCCTGTGGAACAGGCAACAGCACATCGTCCAGGCGCTTTATCCAAGCGGCGAGGGTGGCGGGTTTTTGAGTTGGGACTGTCGTTTCATTTGCCATGATTGGGGCGCGATCATCACTTGCGGTCAACACGCCCGGGACGGGCCGAACTGGTTTTTCGCCATAACGGGCTATAGTCTGGCGCAGATTTGCCGATAAGTAGAACAAGAGTTTTCAACTCTTGCGAATATGACCCTGAACCCGACGGCGCAAGTACTCATCCCCTATGGCTAAAATTATCGGCATCATCGTCGTCATCGCGAGCGTGCTCGGCGGATACGTCCTTTCCCACGGCAAGATTGCGGCGCTGATCCAGCCTTTCGAAGTGCTGATTATCGGCGGTGCGGCGTTCGGCGCATTCCTGCAGGCCAACCCCGGCTACATGACGATGCACGTGATCAAGAAGTCGCTGGGCATGTTCAGCTCGCGCTTCTCCCACACCTTCTACCTGGAAGTGCTGGGGCTGATCTACGAGATCCTCAACAAGAGCCGCCGCGAAGGCATGATGGCCATCGAAGGCGACATCGAGGACGCCGCGGCGAGCCCGATTTTCGCCAAGTACCCGGCCGTGCTCAAAGACGAGCGCATGACCGCCTATATCTGTGATTACCTGCGCATCATGTCGTCCGGCAACATGGCGCCCCATGAGCTGGAAGGCCTGTTCGACATGGAACTGTTCAGCCTCAAGGAAGAGCTGGAGCACCCATCCCACGCCGTGACCGGCATCGCCGACGGCATGCCCGGTTTCGGTATTGTTGCCGCGGTGCTCGGGATCGTGGTGACCATGGCCTCCCTCGGTGAAGGCGACCAGAAAGCCATCGGCATGCACGTCGGTGCGGCACTGGTAGGTACCTTCTTCGGTATTCTCGCGGCCTACGGTTTCTTCGGCCCGCTGGCCACGTCCCTGGCCCACGATGCCAAGGAAGAAGTGAATCTGTACGAAGCCATCAAGGCCTGCCTGGTGGCTTCGGCTTCCGGCATGCCGCCATCGTTGGCAGTGGAGTTCGGGCGCAAGGTTCTGTATCCGAAGCACCGTCCAAGCTTCGCTGAGCTGGAACAAGCGGTTCGCGGTCGCTAAGCCATGGAAAACAACCAGCCGATCATCATCAAGCGCGTCAAGCGCTTCGCTGCGGGGCACCATGGCGGCGCCTGGAAAATCGCCTTCGCCGACTTTGCGACGGCGATGATGGCGTTCTTCCTGGTGCTGTGGCTGATGTCCACCGCCACGCCGGAACAGAAGATCGCCATCGCCGGTTACTTCAAGGACCCCATCGGTTTCTCCGAGAGCGGCACGCCTTTTGTGATCGACCTCGGTGGTTCGCCGCAACTGGCGCCCGAGCGCACCATCAACCCGGAAATCAAGACCGACTCGCCGCAGGAAAAGATCCCGATCGAGCGCGACACCGTCGAGAGCATGGCCGAACAGGTCGAGCAGGAACGCCTGGAATTGCTGCTGCAGGAACTGCAAACCAAGGTTGAGGAAAACCCGCAACTGCTGAAGTTCAAGGACCAGATTTCCTTCGAGATCACCCCGGATGGCTTGCGCATCCAGATCACGGACGCCGCCAACCGGCCGATGTTCGATTCCGGCAGTGCACGCTTGAAGCCGTACTTTGAAGACATCCTGCTGGCCATGGCCGACACCATCAAGGCGGTGCCGAACAAGATCAGCATCAGCGGCCACACCGACGCCAAGCCATATGCAGGGCAGGGCGACTTCGGCAACTGGGAGCTCTCGGCCAACCGGGCCAATGCCGCGCGTCGTGCACTGGTTGCTGGCAGCTATCCGGACCCGCAAGTGGCACGGGTGGTGGGGTTTGCTTCCTCGCAGCTGTTTGATCCCAAGGATCCGTTCAATCCGATCAACCGACGCATCGATATCGTCGTGCTGACCAAAAAGGCCCAGCGTGCAATTGAAGGTGACCCGCCTGCGACGCCACCGGCGCCGACCCAGGGTGAAGGCGCGCCGGGCGAAGTGCCGGCAGACCCGAACGCACTGCCGCCCGAGCAGGAGCCGCTGCCAGCCCATGAGCTGCGGCAGAAGCTGAACCTGTTTGACGATGGCGGTGTGAAGGATCCGACTCAGCCAGCCACTGGCTCGTAAGCAGGTACAAAAAGGCCGCGATGATCGCGGCCTTTTTGTACCTGCTACATCCTGTAGGAGCGAGCTTGCTCGCGATGGACGTTAACGATGACGCGTGCTCTCTGAATGCACGCGGCGCCCTCAAGCTTTTCGCGAGCAAGCTCGCTCCTACATGTTAATAGCTGGTCTCGGGCAAGCTGGCGATGATCGAGCGATAGCTGTTCATTCGCTGCTGCTGCACGCGGCCGTCTTCCAGTGCCTTGAGCAGGGCGCAACCCGGCTCGCGGTCATGTTTGCAGTCACGGAAACGGCAGGTGCCGATCAAGTCGTTGAACTCGATAAAGCCCGCTTCAACATCGGCACGGCTCACATGGCCCAGGCCGAATTCACGGATGCCGGGGGAGTCGATCAGCTCGCCGCCGCCCGGAAAGTGGAACAATCGCGCGGTGGTGGTGGTGTGGGTGCCCTGGCCGGACAGCTCCGACAGCGGGCCAACACGGGTTTCGACTTCCGGCAACAGGCTGTTGACCAGGGACGACTTGCCCACACCCGACTGGCCGACGAACACGCTGATGCGCCCGTCCAGTTCAGTCTGTAACTGTTCCATGCCATTGCCGTGATGCGCCGAGACTTCCAGCACCGGGTAGCCGAGGGTGCGGTACACCGCCAGCAGCGCGTTGAGCGCCGGGGCGTTCTGCTCGTCGATCAGGTCGAATTTGTTCAGCAGCAACAGCGGGCGAATGCCGGCGTGTTCGGCCGCTACCAGGTAGCGGTCAATCAGGTTGGCATGGGGCTCGGGCAGTGGCGCGAAGACAATGACGATCATGTCGACGTTGGCCGCTACCGGCTTGAGCTGGCCACGGCTGTCGGGACGACGCAGTTCGGTGGTGCGCGGCAACTGGGCGACGATCACGCCGATGCCCTGGTTGCCGGCACGCCATACCACCTTGTCGCCGGTCACCAGCGCAGGCAGGTTGGCGCGCAGGTGGCAACGGAACACCTGGCCGGCGTGATCGCCTTCGGTGGCCTCGACTTCGACCTGCACACCGAAGTGCGCGATCACCAGGCCCGTTTGCTCGGGGCCCAGGTCGCCGCCCTCAAGCGCTTCCACGGCGGAGGATTCACGTTTGGCGGCGCGGGCAGCGCGTTCGCCCTGAATCTTTTCGATGCGCCAGTTTTGGCGACGGTTGAGCTGGCGTTTGGCCATTGGTGTTCCGTGTCGATAATGCAAAGGTTAGGTGAAACGGTCGCGAGTCTAGCACGCCCTGCCTGCTAAACTGCGCAGCTACGCCAAGGTGCCAAGGAACCACGACATGCAAAACCCACAGAACCTGATTTGGATCGATCTGGAAATGACCGGTCTGAACCCTGACACCGACGTCATCATCGAGATGGCGACCATTGTCACCGACAGCAACCTCAACACCTTGGCCGAAGGTCCGGTGATCGCCATTCACCACAGCGACGCGGTGCTGGCCACCATGGACGAGTGGAACACCCGCACCCACGGCAACTCGGGCCTGACCCAGCGTGTGCGCGACAGCCGCGTGAGCATGGCTGAGGCTGAAGCCGAAACCATCGCCTTCCTGGAAAAGTGGGTGCCCAAGGGCAAGTCGCCGATCTGCGGCAACAGCATTTGCCAGGACCGCCGCTTTCTCTATACCCACATGAAGGCGCTGGAAAGCTACTTCCACTACCGCAACCTGGACGTGTCGACTTTGAAGGAGCTGGCCGCGCGCTGGGCGCCGGAAGTCAAAGACAGCTTCCACAAGGGCAGCACCCACCTGGCGCTGGACGATATTCGCGAGTCGATTGCCGAGCTGCAGCATTACCGCAAGCATTTCATCAAGTTCTAAAGCGGTAATACCTGAGCCCAGCGGGCTTTTGTGGCGAGGGGCTTGTCTGTGGCGAGGGGGCTTGTCCCCCGTTGGGCTGCGAAGCGGCCCTAAAATCTGACATCCCGATCTACCTGAAAACTCTATTGCCTTTAAAAGGGGCTGCTTCGCACCCCAACGGGGGACAAGCCCCCTCGCCACAACTTTGCAAGGATCGCCATCATGCTGCTGATGCTCTACCTCATCGCCATCACCGCCGAAGCCATGACGGGTGCCTTGTCCGCCGGGCGGCGCGGGATGGACTGGTTCGGTGTGGTGCTGATCGCCTGCGTGACGGCGCTGGGCGGCGGTTCGGTGCGTGACGTGTTGCTCGGCCACTACCCGCTGACCTGGGTCAAACACCCGGAGTACCTGGTGCTGACCTCCGTCGCGGCCCTGGTGACCATCTTCATCGCTCCATTGATGCGCCACCTGCGCTCGCTGTTCCTCGCGCTGGACGCCGTGGGCCTGGTGGCCTTCACCCTGATCGGCAGCATGACCGCCCTGGAAATGGGCCACGGCATGCTGGTGGCGTCAGTCAGCGGTGTGATCACCGGGGTATTCGGCGGCATCCTGCGGGATATCTTCTGCAACGACATTCCGTTGATCTTCCGCCGCGAGCTGTACGCCAGCGTGTCGTTCCTGGCCGCCTGGTTCTACATGCTGTGCATCTACCTTGAGCTGCCAAGTGAGCAATCGATCCTGCTGACGCTGTTCAGCGGCTTTCTATTGCGCCTGCTGGCGATCCGTTTTCACTGGGAAATGCCCAAGTTCGTCTACAACGACGACGTGCACTGACGTTCGGCGTGCTGGTTCAGCGCCCATTCCACATGTTCGCGCACCAGTTCCGAGGGGTATTCCCGACGCGCCTTCAGCGCTTCCAGCACCGGAATGCTTGATGGCGCATTGCCCAGGCCCACCGCCAGGTTGCGCAGCCAGCGCTCATAGCCGGCGCGGCGCAGGGGAGAACCTTCGGTGCTGCTGAGGAATTTGTCCTCGTCCCACATAAACAACTCGGCGAGCTCTGCGTTATCCAGGTTGTGCCGTGGCTTGAAATCGCCTTCGTCGGTAGGCCGCGCGAAACGATTCCACGGGCAAACGATCTGACAGTCATCGCAGCCGAATACCCGATTGCCGATCAGTGGGCGCAGTTCTTCGGGGATCGCGCTTTTCAGCTCGATGGTCAGGTAGGAAATGCAGCGCCGGGCGTCCAGCACGTAGGGCCCGACGAAGGCATTGGTAGGGCAGATATCCAGGCAGGCGGTGCAGCGGCCACAATGTTCGGTGGCGTGGGGTGGGTCGACCGGCAACGGCAGGTCGACAAACAGCTCGCTCAGGAAGAAGTAACTGCCCGCCTTGCGATTGAGTACCAGGGTGTTCTTGCCGATCCAGCCCAGCCCGGCCTGCTCGGCGATGGCTTTTTCCAGCACGGGGGCGCTGTCGACAAAGGCGCGGAAGCCGAACGGGCCGATTTGCGCCTGGATGCGGTCGGCCAGTTGCTGCACGCGCTTGCGGATCAGCTTGTGGTAGTCGCGGCCCAGGGCGTAGCGGGAGATGTAGGCTTTTTCGGGTTTGGCCAGCAGTTGGGCCATTTGGGTGTCGCCCGGCAAGTAGTCCATGCGCAGTGAGACCACGCGCAAGGTGCCGGGTACCAGCTCCTCCGGGTGTGAGCGCTTGCTGCCGTGGGCGCCCATGTAGTCCATTTCGCCGTGGTAGCCGGCGTCGAGCCAGCGTTGCAGGTGCTGTTCATGCTCGGCGAGGTCGAGGCCGCTGATGCCCACTTGTTGAAAGCCCAGCTCGCGGCCCCAGTCTTTGATCGATTGGGCGAGGGCGGGCAGGTCGTAGGTAATAGCAGGCATGAACAAGAGAAACCGCAGGTTAGATGCGTATAATTCTGCCAGACATCGGAGCTTGAAGACGCATGCCGCAGACAAAACACGAAATACCCGACGTTCAGCACCTGTTGCCCGGCCAATTGCCGCAACTCGCTGCGCGTTCCCCGGACGCCCATAAAGGCCAGTTCGGCCATGTATTGCTGATCGGCGGCGACCGCGGTTTTGGCGGCGCCGCCTTGCTCAGTGCTGAAAGTGCCCTGCGCAGTGGTGCCGGCATGGTTTCCCTGGCGACCCGTAGCGAGCACGTCGGTGCGGCGCTGGCGCGGTTGCCGGAAGTGATGACGGTGGGCGTGCACTCGGCCAATCAATTGATGGGCCTGCTGGAAAAGATTTCCGTGATCGTCATCGGCCCGGGCCTGGGCGAGGCCTCCTGGGGCAAAAGCCTGCTGTCGGTAGCGGCCAATGCCAGGCAGCCGCAAGTCTGGGACGCCGATGCCTTGAACCTGCTGGCGGCGGGCAGCGTCAGCCTGCCGGCCAATTGCGTGATCACTCCGCATCCTGGCGAAGCGGCCCGCTTGATGGGTATTTCGACAGCCGAGGTTCAGGCCGACCGCCTTAACGTGGCGCGCGCCTTGAGTCAGAAATTCAATGCGGTGGCGATCCTCAAGGGCGCCGGCAGCTTGATCGCCAGCCCGGACGGTCGGGTTGCCCGCTGCGAGCAGGGCCATCCTGCAATGGCAACCGCTGGCCTTGGCGATGTGTTGGCCGGCCTGGTCGGTGCTTTGCTGGCGCAAGGCATGCCGGCATTTGATGCCGCCTGCCTGGCGGTCTGGCTGCATGCCACTGCCGGAGATCGCCAGGGTACCTACGGTCGCGGGCTGGCCGCCAGTGACCTGATTCCTGCCATTCGTCAGTTGCTGGAGGAGCAATCGCCGTGTCTGAAGTAGTTCTTTTCCTGCCTGATGAAGACGCCATGGTCGCCTTGGGCAACCGTATTGCCCGGGTCACTCAAGGCTCAGGGCTGATCTTTCTGGAAGGCGATCTCGGCGCCGGAAAAACCACCTTGTCCCGGGGCATCATTCGCGGGTTGGGGCACGCGGGTGCTGTGAAAAGCCCTACGTTCACCTTGGTAGAACCCTACGAAATCGGTGACGTACGAGCGTTCCACTTCGACCTGTATCGCCTGGTGGACCCGGAAGAACTGGAATACATGGGCATTCGTGATTACTTCGATGAGGACGCCTTGTGCGTGATCGAGTGGCCAGATAAAGGCACAGGCTTTTTGCCAAAGCCGGACCTGACCATTACCATTACCCCGCATAAGCAAGGACGTCAGCTGAAGTTGTTGTCCCAGAGCGCGCGCGGCGAGTCGTGGTGCGCCGCCTTGGCATTGGAATTCAAATAATTGATGGGGTTAGGTATGCGCTTTCGCGCGTTGGTTACTGTCGTAGGGGTGTTGCTTGCGGCAATGACTTTCAATGCACTGGCGGCCTCACAGGTGAAAAGTGTTCGCCTGTGGCGGGCACCGGATAACACGCGACTGGTATTCGACCTGTCTGGCCCGGTTCAGCACAGCGTCTTCACCCTCACGGCGCCTGATCGCCTGGTGATTGATATCAACGGTGCGACCCTGGCCGCGCCGTTGAAGGTCGCCATGGCCAATACCCCGATTACCGCGATGCGCTCGGCCCAGCGTACGCCGACCGACCTGCGGGTGGTCATCGACCTGAAAAAGGCCGTGACCCCGAAAAGCTTCGTGCTGGCGCCCAACGCGCAGTATGGCAACCGGCTGGTGGTCGACCTGTTCGACAACGCCGCCGATGCCGCGCCGCCGCCTGCGCCAACTCCAAGCGTCGCGACGATACCTGCGGTGCCGGTCAACCAGTCGCAACCCCAGGTCAAATTGCCGCCGTTGCCACCGGCTCCTGCGGGCAAGCGTGACATTATTGTGGTTATCGATGCCGGTCACGGCGGCGAAGACCCGGGAGCCTCGGGCTCGCGCGGCCAGCATGAAAAAGACGTAGTACTGGCCATCGCCCGCGAACTGCAGCGCCAGATCAATGGCATGAAAGGCTACCGCGCCGAGCTGACCCGTACCGGCGACTACTTTATTCCGCTGCGTGGCCGTACCGAAATCGCCCGCAAGAAGGGCGCCGACCTGTTCGTCTCGATCCACGCCGACGCCGCACCTTCGGCCGCGGCGTTTGGTGCCTCGGTGTTTGCCCTGTCTGATCGCGGCGCTACGTCCGAGACCGCCCGCTGGCTGGCGGACAGTGAAAACCGTTCCGACTTGATCGGCGGGGCTGGCAACGTATCCCTCGACGACAAGGACAAGATGCTCGCTGGCGTATTGCTCGATCTGTCGATGACCGCCTCGCTGACCTCCAGCCTGAACGTGGGGCAGAAAGTCCTGAGCAACATTGGTCGCGTCACCTCGCTGCACAAACAGCGCGTGGAACAGGCCGGGTTCATGGTGCTCAAGTCGCCGGATATTCCGTCGATCCTGGTGGAAACCGGGTTTATCTCCAACTCCAACGAAGCCTCGAAACTGGCCTCGGCCAGCCACCAGCAGGCGTTGGCGCGCTCCATCAGCGCCGGTGTTCGCCAGTTCTTCCAGCAGAATCCGCCGCCGGGCACTTATATAGCCTGGCTGCGTGACTCCGGGAAAATCGCCCAGGGCCCGCGTGACCATCGCGTGCAGCCGGGTGACACCCTGGCGATGCTGGCGGTGCGCTTCCAGGTGTCAGCGGCAACCTTGCGCAGTGCCAACAACCTCAAGACCGATGAATTGAAGGTCGGCCAGGTGTTGACCATCCCGGGCACTGAACTGGCGGCGCAATAATGAGCGAAACAGTCTTGAGCAATACCTCGCGCATCGAGCTGCTAAGCCCGCGTCTCGCCAACCAGATCGCGGCGGGTGAGGTGGTCGAGCGGCCAGCGTCGGTGATCAAGGAGTTGCTGGAAAACAGTATCGACTCCGGCGCCAGGCGCATTGATGTCGATGTTGAGCAAGGCGGCGTCAAGCTGCTGCGAGTGCGCGACGACGGCAGCGGGATTTCCTCCGATGACCTGCCGCTGGCCCTGGCCCGTCACGCCACCAGCAAGATTCGCGACCTGGAAGACCTGGAACGGGTGATGAGCCTCGGGTTTCGTGGTGAGGCCCTGGCTTCCATCAGCTCGGTGGCTCGCCTGACCCTGACGTCCCGCACCCGCGACGCCGATCAGGCCTGGCAGGTTGAAACCGAAGGCCGCGACATGGCGCCCCGGGTCCAGCCGGCGGCACATCCGGTGGGCACCTCGGTGGAAGTGCGCGACCTGTTCTTCAACACCCCGGCCCGGCGTAAATTCCTCAAGGCCGAAAAAACCGAATTCGATCACCTGCAGGAAGTCATCAAGCGCCTGGCCCTGGCGCGGTTTGATGTGGCTTTCCACCTGCGCCACAACGGCAAGACCATCCTCAGCCTGCACGAGGCCCATGATGATGCGGCCCGTGCGCGGCGTGTCTCGGCCATCTGCGGCGCGGGGTTCCTGGAGCAGGCGCTGCCGATCGAGATCGAACGCAATGGCCTGCGACTGTGGGGTTGGGTGGGTTTGCCGACTTTCTCCCGTAGCCAGGCGGACATGCAGTATTTCTTCGTGAATGGCCGGGCGGTGCGCGACAAGCTGGTGGCCCACGCGGTGCGCCAGGCGTATCGCGACGTGCTGTTCAACGGGCGGCATCCGACGTTTGTGCTGTTTTTCGAGGTCGCCCCGTCGGTGGTCGACGTCAACGTGCACCCGACCAAGCACGAAGTGCGCTTCCGTGACGGTCGCATGGTCCACGACTTTCTTTACGGCACCCTGCACCGCGCCTTGGGCGATGTGCGGCCGGATGATCACCTGGCGGCGCCGATTGTCACGGCTGTTGTCCGTCCTTCAGGGCCGGAAGCCGGCGAGTTCGGGCCTCAGGGCGAAATGAGCCTGGCGGCCAACCTGCTGCAATCGCCGCAAGCCCAGCCGAGCTATACCGCACCAGGCTCAGGCGCCGGCGCCGGTTATCAATACCAGTACACCCCGCGTCCGCAATCGGCGGTGCCGGTGGCCGAGGCCCAGGCGGCCTATCGCGAGTTTTTCGCGCCGCTGCCCGGCGCCGAGCCAGGCGCTGCCTCGTTGCCGGAAGGCCAGGGCGACGTACCGCCGTTGGGTTACGCGCTGGCACAGCTCAAGGGTATCTATATTCTTGCGGAAAACGCCCATGGCCTGGTGTTGGTGGACATGCACGCCGCCCACGAGCGGATCATGTACGAGCGCCTGAAGATCGCCATGGCCAGCGAAGGCCTGAGCGGTCAGCCGCTGCTGGTGCCGGAATCCCTGGCGGTCAGCCAGCGGGAAGCGGATTGCGCCGAAGAGCACGTCAGCGTGTTCCAGAAGCTGGGCTTTGAGCTGCAACGCCTGGGGCCGGAAACCCTGGCTATCCGCCAGATTCCGGCTTTGCTCAAGCAGGCAGAGGCCAACCGGCTGGTGGCCGACGTACTGGCGGACCTAATGGAATACGGCACCAGTGACCGGATCCAGGCCCACATCAATGAACTGCTCGGCACCATGGCCTGTCACGGCGCCATCCGCGCCAACCGCCGGCTGGCCTTGCCGGAAATGAACGGCCTGCTGCGGGACATGGAAAACACCGAGCGCAGCGGCCAGTGCAACCATGGCCGCCCGACCTGGACCCAGATGGGCCTGGACGACCTCGACAAACTGTTCTTGCGCGGCCGTTGATGAGTGCCTTGCCCCCCGCAATCTTCCTGATGGGCCCCACGGCCGCCGGCAAGACCGACCTGGCCATCGAGCTGACCAAGGTCTTGCCGTGCGAGTTGATCAGTGTCGACTCTGCACTGGTTTACCGGGACATGGACATCGGCACTGCCAAACCTTCAAAAGAGCTGCTGGCCCAGTATCCGCACCGGTTGATCGACATTATTGATCCCAGCGAGAGCTATTCGGCGGCGGATTTTCGCATCGATGCGCTGGCCGCCATGGCCGATATCACCGCGCGGGGCAAGATTCCGCTGTTGGTTGGCGGCACGATGCTCTACTACAAGGCCTTGCAGGAAGGTCTGGCTGATATGCCGCCAGCTGATCCACAGGTGCGCGCCGAACTTGAAGAAGAGGCTGCGCGCCTTGGCTGGCAGGCCTTGCACGATCAGTTGGCCATTGTGGATCCGGTTTCCGCCGCGCGAATTCATCCCAATGACCCCCAGCGCCTGACGCGAGCGTTGGAAGTCTGGCGGGTCAGTGGCCAGACCATGACTGAACACAGGCTGAAACAAACTGCGCAAAGTGCTGAAGCAGGCGCCTCGGGACACTCACAATTGCCCTATACTGTGGCGAATCTGGCCATCGCTCCGACGGATCGCCAGGTGCTGCATGAACGAATTGCACAAAGATTCACAATTATGTTGGAACAGGGGTTTGTGGAGGAGGTCGTAGCACTGCGTTCAAGAGGTGACCTGCATCCAGGGCTGCCTTCGATACGTGCTGTAGGCTACCGCCAAGTCTGGGATCATCTGGATGGCAAGCTGACGTCAGCCGAAATGCAGGAGCGCGGCATCATTGCCACGCGCCAATTGGCGAAGCGTCAGTTCACCTGGTTGCGCAGTTGGAGCGATTTGCACTGGCTGGACAGCCTGGACAGCGACAATCTGTCACGCGCCTTGAAATACTTGGGAACGGTCTCCATATTGAGCTGAGTCCTTGCAATTGCCGTCTATCCTTGGGGGTGTGACGGCCATGAGCTATCTATTTTCCGATTTTTATTATTGATCCTTAAAGGAGTGCGGCACATGTCAAAAGGGCATTCGCTACAAGACCCTTACTTGAATACTTTACGTAAAGAGAAAGTTGGGGTTTCCATCTATCTGGTCAACGGTATCAAGCTGCAAGGTACGATCGAGTCGTTCGACCAGTTCGTGATCCTGCTGAAAAACACCGTAAGCCAAATGGTTTACAAGCACGCTATCTCGACCGTAGTGCCGGTTCGTCCAATTCGTCTGCCTAGCGCAACCGAAGAACAGGGTGACGCCGAGCCTGCACCAGGTAACGCCTGATAGGAGTCTCCTTTGTTCTTTGAGCGCCACGGTGGTGGTGAGCGAGTAATCCTCGTTCACTTGGATGGACAGGACCCTGAGGCGCGCGAAGATCCGCAGGAGTTTCAGGAGTTGGCAAATTCGGCCGGCGCCGAGACCGTCGCGTTTTTTAACGTGCCGCGTCATCGGCCAACCGCCAAATTCCTGATCGGCAGCGGCAAGGTCGAGGAACTGCGCGACCTGGTCCACGCCGAAAAGGCCGATCTGGTGATTTTCAATCACATCCTCACGCCCAGTCAGGAACGTAACCTCGAACGAGTTTTCGAGTGTCGCGTGATCGACCGCACGGGTCTGATTCTCGATATTTTCGCTCAACGCGCCCGTACCCATGAAGGCAAGCTCCAGGTAGAACTGGCCCAGCTTGACCACATGAGCACCCGGCTGGTGCGTGGCTGGACTCACCTTGAGCGCCAGGGTGGCGGCATCGGCATGCGCGGCCCGGGTGAAACCCAGCTGGAAACCGACCGGCGTCTGCTGCGGGTGCGCCTGCGACAGATCAAGGGCCGCCTGGAGAAGGTGCGCAGCCAGCGCGAACAATCGCGACGTGGCCGTATGCGTGCGGATATCCCGACCGTTTCCCTGGTGGGCTATACCAACGCCGGCAAATCCACACTCTTCAACAACGTGACGAAATCGGACGTGTACGCGGCCGACCAACTGTTCGCGACCCTCGACCCGACCTTGCGCCGTCTGGAACTGGACGACCTGGGGCCGATTGTCCTGGCCGATACCGTGGGTTTCATTCGTCACTTGCCCCACAAGCTGGTCGAGGCATTTCGGTCTACGCTCGAAGAGTCGAGCAATTCCGACCTGCTGTTGCACGTGATCGATGCGGCCGAACCGGATCGCATGTTGCAGATTGAACAGGTCATGGTGGTGCTGGGCGAGATTGGTGCCCAGGACTTGCCGATCCTCGAGGTCTATAACAAACTCGATTTGCTTGAAGGCGTTGAGCCACAAATCCAGCGCGACGAAAACGGCAAGCCCCAGCGGGTCTGGCTGTCGGCGCGTGATGGCAGTGGCCTGGAATTGCTTGAACAAGCCATTGCCGAGCTGTTGGGCAGCGATTTGTTCGTCGGCACCTTGCGCTTGCCGCAGCGTTTTGCTCGACTGCGTGCACAGTTTTTCGAGCTGGGCGCGGTACAGAAAGAAGAACACGACGAAGAAGGTGTCAGCTTGCTGGCCGTTCGATTGCCGCGCTCGGAGCTGAATCGGCTGGTCAGCCGTGAAGGCGTTGTGCCGACAGAGTTCATCGAACAACACACTTTGCAATAAAAGCCTGAGAAAGCGGTTGTGCCGCTGTGACAGGCATTCTGTAGCATTGGTCGGCGCGCCGTGGGTGCGTCTTTGCTTTATCAGATGGAGAGCGCTATGGCTTGGAATGAGCCGGGTGGCAACTCGAATAATCAGGATCCTTGGGGTGGTAAACGCCGCAATAATGGCGACCGCAAGGGGCCACCAGATCTCGACGAGGCCTTCCGAAAGCTGCAGGAAAGCCTGAATGGGTTGTTCGGTGGTGGAAAAAAACGTGGTGGTGACGAAGGCGGTCGTACGAGCAAGGGCGGTGGTTACGGCCTGCTCGGCATCGGCCTCGTCGTGCTGGCGGCCGTCTGGCTGTACAGCGCCGTCTATGTGGTGGACGAGCAGGAGCAAGCCGTGGTGCTGCGCTTCGGCAAGTACTACGAGACTGTCGGCCCTGGCCTGAACATCTACTTCCCGCCGATCGACAAGAAGTACATGGAAAACGTCACGCGTGAGCGTGCCTACACCAAGCAGGGCCAGATGCTGACCGAAGACGAGAACATCGTCGAAGTGCCGCTGACCGTGCAGTACAAGATCAGCAACCTGCAGGACTTCGTGCTGAACGTCGACCAGCCGGAGATCAGCCTGCAACATGCGACCGAAAGCGCCCTGCGCCACGTGGTGGGTTCCACCGCAATGGACCAGGTGCTGACTGAAGGCCGTGAATTGATGGCCAGCGAAATCAAGGAGCGCCTGCAACGGTTCCTCGACACGTACCGCACCGGTATCACCGTGACCCAGGTCAACGTACAGAGCGCAGCGGCACCGCGTGAAGTGCAGGAAGCCTTCGATGACGTGATCCGTGCCCGTGAAGACGAGCAGCGTTCGCGCAACCAGGCTGAAACCTACGCCAACGGCGTGGTGCCGGAAGCCCGTGGCCAGGCCCAGCGCATCCTTGAGGATGCCAACGGTTACCGCGACGAAGTGGTCTCCCGCGCCAAGGGTGAGGCAGATCGTTTCACCAAGCTGGTGGCCGAGTACCGCAAGGCACCGGAAGTCACCCGTGAGCGTCTGTACCTGGACACCATGCAGGAAGTCTTCAGCAACACCAGCAAGGTTCTCGTGACCGGCAGCAAGGGCGGGCAGAACAATCTGCTGTACCTGCCGCTGGACAAGATGATCGAAGGTGGTCGTAGCAGCACCAGCGCACCGGCTACCGGTTCCAATGCTGCTGCCAACGAAGCGAGCGCCCGTGCGGCCGCTGACCTGCTGCAACAGCAAACACGTACCAGGGAGAGTCGTTGATGAGCAATAAATCGCTGACCGCCCTGATTGTGGGCGTCGTCGTGGTCATCGCTGCCTGGAACTGCTTCTATATCGTGTCTCAGACCGAGCGCGCGGTGTTGCTGCAATTCGGTCGCGTGGTCCAGGCGGATGTCCAGCCGGGCCTGCATGTGAAAGTCCCCTACGTCAACCAGGTGCGCAAGTTCGACGGCCGCCTGATGACCCTGGATGCACCGACACAACGCTTCCTGACCCTGGAAAAGAAAGCTGTGATGGTTGACGCCTACGCCAAGTGGCGCGTCAAGGATGCCGAGCGCTTCTACACCGCGACCTCCGGCCTCAAGCAGATTGCCGACGAGCGTTTGTCGCGCCGTCTGGAATCGGGCCTGCGTGACCAGTTTGGTAAGCGCACCCTGCACGAGGTGGTATCCGGTGAACGTGACGCGCTGATGGCGGACATCACGCGTTCGTTGAATGCGATGGCGGAAAAAGAGCTGGGCATCGAGGTGATCGATGTTCGGGTCAAGGCCATCGACCTTCCGAAGGAAGTGAACCGCAGCGTGTTCGAGCGTATGAGCACCGAGCGTGAGCGCGAGGCTCGTGAGCACCGCGCCAAGGGTAACGAACTGGCAGAAGGGATCCGCGCGGATGCCGACCGTCAGCGTCGCGTACTGTTGGCTGAAGCCTATCGCGAGTCTGAAGAGGCCCGTGGTGATGGTGATGCTCAAGCCGCTTCGATCTACGCCAAGGCCTATGGCCAGGACCAGGAGTTCTACGCGTTCTACCGTAGCCTGCGCGCCTACCGTGAAAGCTTTGCGAACAAAACCGACGTCATGGTGCTGGACCCAAGTAGCGATTTCTTCCGCTACCTGGAAAAGTCCAAGTAACCCGCATGTAGTCTGAGAATCGCTCCGTCGGGCGGCTAAAATGCCGGGCGGGGTGATCCTTTCAGAAAACGGGTGTATGATGCGGCAGCCGGGAAATTCCCGGCTTTTTTGCGTCTGCATGTTTGATTGTGGTTTTGCTCCGCAGGCGCCACAGGTTTTTCGAGGAAAGTGCCCGACGAGGCCGATTGTTGGTCGTTCGTCACGTCGCTCTTGCGCGTGGTTTATGCAGGGGCCGGGTATTTTCTGCTTCACTCAAGGCTCGCCCGAGGGCTGGCCGCCCGGATCATAGGGGAATGGCGTAATGGCAACGGTAGACCGCTGGCTGCTGCCAGATGGCATCGAAGAAGTACTGCCACCAGAAGCTGCGCGCATTGAAATCGCGCGCCGCCAGGTGTTGGATCTGTTCCAGAGCTGGGGTTACGAGTTTGTCGTGACTCCGCATATCGAGTACCTGGAATCCCTGCTGACCGGCGCGGGCCAGGACCTGGATCTGCGCACCTTCAAGGTCATCGACCCGCAATCGGGCCGGCAAATGGGCTTTCGTGCCGACATCACGCCGCAAGTAGCGCGCATTGATGCGCACACCCTGCGTCGCGAAGGGCCAAGCCGCCTGTGCTACGCCGGCAGCGTGCTGCATGCGCAACCGCGTGCGTTGTCGTCGTCCCGCAGCCCGATCCAGTTGGGCGCCGAGTTGTACGGTGATGCCAGCCCGAGCAGCGACGTGGAAGTCATCAGCCTGATGCTGGCCATGTTGCAGCTGGCCGATGTGCCGGATGTGCACATGGACCTTGGGCATGTCGGTATCTACCGCGGCCTGGCCCGTGCGGCCGGCTTGTCGGGTGAAGTGGAACAACAGTTGTTCGATGCCTTGCAGCGCAAGGCCATCGATGAAGTGATTGCCCTGACGGCGGGCGTGCCTGCCGACCTGGCCGGCATGCTGCGTGCGCTGGTGGATCTGTGTGGCGGCCGTGAAGTACTGACCGCCGCCCGTGATCGCCTGGCGAATGCGCCGGCTGATGTATTGGCGGCCCTGGACGATGTGCTGGCGATTGCCGAGCAGTTGTCTGCGCGCTTCCCGCAGTTGCCGCTGTATTTTGATTTGGGTGAGTTGCGCGGCTACCACTACCACACCGGTGTGGTGTTCGCGGTGTTTGTCCCGGGTGTTGGCCAGGCCATCGCCCAGGGCGGTCGTTACGACGATATCGGCGCCGACTTCGGTCGCGCTCGTCCGGCGACCGGTTTTTCCACCGATTTGAAGACCCTGGTGACCCTGGGGCGTGCTGAGGTCGAACTGCCGTCTGGCGGTATCTGGATGCCCGACAGTACGGACGCAGCACTCTGGCAGCAGGTTTGCCAGTTGCGCAGTGAGGGTCAGCGTGTGGTCCAGGCCTTGCCTGGGCAGCCATTGGCCGCCGCCCGTGAAGCGGACTGCGACCGGCAATTGATTCAGCAGAACGGGCTTTGGCAAGTATCGCCACTGGCTTCTTGAGTTTTCCTGCCGGCCACTGCCGGCACCAAGTTTGCGCGAATGAGGACAAGTGTTATGGGTAAGAATGTCGTAGTCCTGGGCACCCAATGGGGTGATGAGGGCAAAGGCAAGATCGTTGATCTGCTGACCGAACATGCTGCCGCCGTAGTGCGCTACCAAGGTGGCCACAACGCTGGCCACACCCTGGTCATCGATGGCGAAAAAACCGTCTTGCACCTGATCCCGTCGGGTGTACTGCGCGAAGGCGTGCAGTGCCTGATCGGCAACGGCGTGGTGGTTGCACCTGACGCCCTGTTGCGCGAGATCACCAAGCTGGAAGAGAAAGGCGTGCCAGTGCGCGAGCGCCTGCGTATCAGCCCTTCCTGCCCGCTGATCCTGTCCTTCCACGTTGCGCTGGACCAGGCCCGTGAAAAGGCCCGTGGCGAGCTGAAGATCGGCACGACCGGTCGCGGCATCGGCCCGGCCTACGAAGACAAGGTTGCACGTCGTGGCCTGCGTGTGGGCGACCTGCTCAACATGCCGCGCTTTGAAGACAAGCTGCGTGAACTGGTGGATTACCACAACTTCATGCTGGTGGGTTACTACAAAGAGCCGGCCATCGAGTTTGAAAAGACCCTGGCCGAGTGCAAGGAATACGCCGAGCTGCTCAAGCCGCTGATGCTGGACGTGACTGCCGAGCTGCACGACCTGCGTCGCGCCGGCAAAGACATCATGTTCGAAGGCGCCCAGGGCTCGTTGCTGGACATCGACCACGGCACCTATCCGTACGTCACCAGCTCCAACACCACCGCTGGCGGCGTTGCGACGGGTTCGGGCGTTGGCCCGATGTTCCTGGACTACATCCTCGGCATCACCAAGGCATACACCACGCGTGTAGGTTCGGGTCCATTCCCGACTGAACTGTTCGACGACGTCGGCGCGCACCTGGCCAAACAAGGCCACGAGTTCGGCGCGACGACCGGCCGTGCCCGTCGTTGTGGCTGGTTCGACGCCGTTATCCTGCGTCGCGCTATCGATGTGAACAGCATCTCGGGCATCTGCCTGACCAAGCTGGACGTACTCGACGGCCTGGAAACCATCAACATCTGCATCGGCTACAAGGATGCGGAAGGCAAGGACGTTGCCCCGACTGACGCGGACAGCTACGTAGGCCTGCAGCCTGTGTACGAAGAAGTGCCAGGCTGGACCGAATCGACCGTGGGCGCCAAAACCCTGGAAGAACTGCCAGCCAACGCCCGCGCTTACATCAAGCGCGTTGAAGAGCTGATCGGTGCGCCGATCGACATTATTTCGACGGGCCCGGACCGCAACGAGACCATCGTTCTGCGTCACCCGTTCGCTTAATAAGCTGTTGATGTAAAAAGCAAAGGGCTCCTTCGGGAGCCCTTTGTCGTTTCCGCCTGGTAAACGGCACGACCCTTGCTATGGTTCTTTCTTTCGCGGTGCTATCAAATTAATGGCACCCGTGGTGGAGGGATTCCCAGTGTCTGCCGTTCTCTCATTGTTACAAAGCCGGCTGTTGCGGCCGGTGTTCGTTACCCTAGGTATCGCTCTTTTGGTGCAGGTACTGGTGGCCGTCGCCCTGACGCGAAGCACCGTCACTGCATTGGAAGCTGATTTGGGCAATCGCCTGGGCGTCGACAGCCAGAAACTGTCCGGCGAGTTGGCGCAAGCCGGCAAGGAAGTGACATCCAGCCTGGACAGTCTGTCTTCCAGCACGCGCCAGCGTCTGACGGCGGGGCTTTCCACGCGCCTGCAGGAAGAGCAGAAGCAACTGCGTGCGACCCTGGAAAAAGACCTGCAGGACTCTGCCAATGACATGGCGCAACTGCTCGCCTCGGTGGCGCCGCGCGCCATGTGGGACAGCGACGTGCCGACGCTGTCTGAGTTTGCCCGCAGAGCCCAGCGCAATCCCAACGTGTTGTTTGTGGTGTATGACGACGCGGCTGGTGAGCACCTGACCCGTTACCTCAATCGTGAAAACCCGATCAACCAGGCGCTGCTGGAAAAGGGCAAGGGCGAACGTGCCCTGGATAAAGTGCTGGATGCGGCGAAGAATGATCCCTCGGTGTTCTACGTCGAAGCGTCCATCAGCCCCAATGGCGTAGAGATCGGCAAGGTCCGCATGGGGGTTTCGACTGCCTCGGTCGAGGCTGACCTGGCCGCGCTGGACAAGCGTTTTGCTGCACTGATTGCCAGCGGTGACCAGTTGGTGGGCGACAGCCTCAAGGGTGCCGCGGCTGACAGCGCGGCGGCCATGGGCGCGCGTTTGCAGTCGGCGCAAGCCACCGCCACCCAGATGACCGCCAATACCACCAGCGCCGTGCAAGAGGCGGCGGGCACCTTGCGCTGGCGCATCGGCATGGGCCTGGCGGTGGTAGGTTTTGGTGTATTGCTGTTGATTGCTGTAGTGCTCGGCCGTCGGGTGGTCAATCGCCTGAAGCTGCTGATTGCAGCGATGGACGATCTGGCGGCAGGCGAGGGCGACCTGACCAAGCGTGTGCAGATCAACAGCCGGGACGAAATCGGCGACATGGCCTCGGCGGTCAATCGCTTTGTGGATAAGTTGCAGCCGATCGTGCGTGAAGCCGGTGATGTGGCCCAGCGTACCGGTGTGGAAATCGGCGCGATGACCCTGCGCAATGCGGGTGCCGATGCGGCCGCCGGCTTGCAGCGTGATGAGGTTGCCGAAAGCCTGCGGGCGCTGTCGCAAATGGCGGATGAGGCCCAGGCGGAAAGCCATGCGATGCAGGCGGCCTTGCAGCAGGTGGTGGATATTCGCCAGGCGACTGATGAAAATTCCCGCACTTCAGCCGAAGTCGGCAGCTTGATCGAGGCGTTGGCGGGGCAGGTGCAGGCCGGTTCCAAGGTGATCGAGCGGCTGGCGCAGCAGAGCGAGCAGATCGAGGTGGTGTTAACGGTGATCCACGGGATTGCCGAGCAAACCAACCTGCTGGCGCTCAACGCGGCTATTGAGGCGGCGCGAGCCGGTGAGACCGGGCGCGGCTTTGCGGTGGTGGCGGACGAGGTTCGCGCCCTGGCCAGTAAAACCCAGAGTTCTACCGGCGACATCCAGGCCCACATCGTGGCCTTGCAGCAAGGCGCCCGTGAGGCTGTGGAAACCATCGGCAAGGCCGGGCGCCAGGCCAGCGAAGGTTTGCTGGTATTACGCGACAGCGTGCGCCTGCAGCAGTCGGTGCAGGCCTCGGTGGAGCAGGTGCATGCAGCGATTGGCCTGGCGACGCGGGCGGCTGAGCATCAGGCGCAGGGTGCGCATGCGGTGCGTGGGCGGGTGGAAATCATCCATGCCCAGGCAGAGCGGGCCGCTCAGGCGGTGGTAGAGACCACCGCCAGTGGCAAGGTGCTGGATGGGCTGGCGGCGCAGTTGAAGGCGAGCCTGGGGCAGTTCCGGGCTTGATGTCGCCTGGTGCGGCCCTTTCGCGAGCAAGCCCGCTCCCACATTCGACCGAGTTCCACTTCTGGAATGCGAGCAAATGTGGGAGCGGGCTTGCTCGCGAAAGCTATTTCAGCGGCTCAGGTACATCCGCGTCGTAAGCAGATACACCGGCAGTCCCGACACCAAAATCAACAATGCCGCATAGGGCGCCGCTGCCGCGAATTCCACATTCGAGGTGTGCGCCCACACGGCAGTTGCCAAGGTGTTCAGCCCGGTAGGGCTAAGCAGCAACGTCGCCGTCAATTCCTTCATTGCATCCAGGAATACCAGCGCAAACGCCGCCCCCAATGCCGGGAAAATAATCGGCAGCGTCACCCGGCAAAACGCACTGAACGACGACGCGCCCAGCGTTCTCGCCGCCTCTTCCAGCTGTGGTGCTGCCTTGTTCAGCGCCGTGCGGATCGGCGCCTGGGCCAGGGGCAAAAACAGCAGCGCATAAGCGATCAGCAACAGCGCCGACGTCTGATACAGCGCCGGCACGTAATGCAGGGCGAAATACACCAGTGTCAGCGCAATCACCAGGCCGGGCAGGGCGTGCAGCAGGTACGGCAGACGCTCGGCCCACAGTGCGAGCTGGCCCTTGTAGCGCACCACCAGCAAGCCCACGGGCACGGCAAACAACAGGCAAAGCGCGGCGCCGCCCAGGGACAGCGCCAACGAAGAAAGCAGCGCCTCGCTGATCTCGGCTATCGGAAATGCCGCCGAACTGCCCACTGCCAGCCAGTAACCGAGCATGCCCAGTGGAATGCCGCTGCCGATGATCGCCAGGAGCAGGCAATACAGCTGCCCCAGCGCCGCCCATTTGCCGAGTCGAACCTGTTCGGCATGCCGCGCCGCGCCCTGGCCGGTACGCACGTGTCGGCCCTTGCCGCGCACCCGCAGCTCCAGCCAGAGCAGCGTCAGGCACATCACCAGCAGCACCGCCGAGAGCATCGCCGCATTGGCGTTGCTGAACTCCAGCTCGAATTGCTGGTAGATCGCGGTGGTAAACGTCTGCAAGCCGATGATCGACAGCGCGCCGAACTCCACCAGCATATGCAGGGCAATCAACAGTGCCCCGGCCAGCAGCGACGGCCACAGCAGTGGCAAGGTGATGCGAAAGAATACGCCCCAGCGATTCAGTCCGAGGGTGCGGGCCGATTCTTCCAGGGATGGATCAAGATTGCGCAGGGTTGCCGCCACCGGCAGAAACACCAGTGGGTATTTGGACAGGGTCATCACCAGGATCGCTCCGCCCAACCCTTCAAAGTTGGCGCTTAACGAAACCCAGGTAAAGCTGCTGACAAACGCCGGCACCGCGAACGGCAGGCACAGGATCACTCCCCAGATCCGCCGCCCCGGCAGGTTGCTGCGTTCCAGCAGCCAGGCCAGGGACAAGCCGATCACGCCGCAGGCCACGGTGACGCCGACCATCAGCGCCAGGGTGTTGCGCAGCAACCCGAATACATAGGGCCGCCACAGCAAATGCACCGCTTCGGCCCATCCTGCCTGCCAGGCCTTGAGGCCGACATACGCCAGCGGCAACAGGCTCAGGCCTACCAGCAGCAGGACTGGTAGCAGCAACCAGATCGAAGGGCGTTTGCGTCTCGGCGTAAAACCCCCGCGCAAGGCGGGGGCGGGGAGCGATGGGTTCATCAGTTCAAGCCAACGTCACGTTCCAGTTCCAGGGCTTCTTCGGCGTTGCCCAGGTCGGCAGGGGTGACTTTCGGCGGTTGCAGCTCGCTGAAAGGCTTGAGGCCGCGGTTGGATTCCATGCCCTTGCGCAGCGGGTATTCGGCGGAAGTGTTGGTGATCACCCGCTGGCCTTCTTCGCTGGCCATGAATGCCAGCAGTTGCTGGGCTTCCTTTGGATGCTTGCTGGATTTCAGTGCAGCCGCGGCAGACACGGTGATCAGGCCACCGGCATCGCCGTTGGTGAAGTAGTGCAGCTGCGAATCCAGGTTGGTTTTTTCTTTCTTCAGGGCGAACCAGTAGTAGTTGTTCACCAAGACAGTGGCGACTTCGCCATTTTCCACGGCCTTGAGCGCAACCATGTTGTTGCTGTAGACCTTGCCGAAAGCGCGCAGGCCGGTCAGCCACTCTTCAGCCGCTTCGCGACCGTGCAGCTTGATGATCGCTACGGCTTGTTCCTGGAACGCGCCGCTGGTGGGCACGAAACCGACCTTGCCTTGCCACTCGGGCCCGGCGAAATCCAGTACCGACTTGGGCAGGTCTTTCTCGGCGATCAGTTTCGGGTTGAAGGCCACGACGCGGGTGCGTGCGGTCACGCCCATCCAGGCGCCGTTGGCGGCCACGTATTCCTTCGGCAGGACGTCGAGGGTGCTGGCGTCGATGGTTGCCAGCAGGCCTTGCTCGCCGAGTTTATTCAGCGGCGGCGATTCTTCGGTGTAGATCACGTCGGCAGGGGAGCGGTCACCTTCTTCGACGACCTGGCTGGCCAGCTGGTTGCTGCTGCCCTTGCGCACATTGACGTGGATGCCGGTCTTGGCTTCGAAGGCCTTGGCAAGTTCATCGCCGACCTCCTTGTGTTGGCCGTTGTACAAGGTCAGTGCAACCTTATCGGCAGAATAGGCGGCGGGCGAGAGCAGGGTCAGGCCGAGCAGAGTGATGGTCAGGCCACGCAGAAGGGATGTCTTGAGACGGGTATCGCGGATCATCATCCGGGGTTTTCCTCACTTGAGTGCAACAAATCCTTACAAGGATAAACGATAAAACTTCTCAAGTGCGGACGAGGGGGGAAATCACCGGTCAGGTTTTCAAACCCCGGAAACGAAAAAACCCGCTTTCGCGGGTTTGATCTGAATTTGGTGCCCAGGAGAAGACTCGAACTTCCACGACCTTGCGATCACCAGCACCTGAAGCTGGCGTGTCTACCAATTTCACCACCTGGGCATTATCAACGCTTGCGCTGTTGATGGAGCGAACTATACGGAGGGCTTTTTGATCTGTAAACCCCTGATTCAAAAATATAAATCAAGATTCTCTTTAAAAATCAAAGGCCTGAAACGCAAAAACCCGCTTTCGCGGGTTTTTGGAGACTCAAGGCATAACCTTGAGTTTGAAATTGGTGCCCAGGAGAAGACTCGAACTTCCACGACCTTGCGATCACCAGCACCTGAAGCTGGCGTGTCTACCAATTTCACCACCTGGGCAGCATCAACAACGTTGCCGTCGTCGATGGCGCGCACTATACGGAGGCTATTTTGAGCTGTAAAGCCCTGCCATGAAAAAAGTCTGGAATATTTCGCCGACGGTCGCGCAAGGTGCATTCCAAGGGCTACAAAGTGCTTTTACGGGCTTGTTGACACCTGAAATTTCCCGTTTCAATACGCGTATGCCAAACTAACCCGCATATAGACAAGGTGAAAACTCTCTAATGGCCGATTGGCAGTCCCTCGATCCCGAGGCCGCTCGTGAAGCGGAAAAATATGAAAACCCTATTCCTAGCCGCGAACTGATCCTGGCGCACCTCGCCGATCGGGGTTCGCCTGCTAGCCGCGAGCAGCTGGTTGAAGAGTTCGGTCTGACCACCGAAGACCAACTCGAGGCCCTGCGTCGTCGCCTGCGCGCCATGGAGCGCGATGCCCAGTTGATCTACACCCGCCGCGGCACCTACGCGCCGGTGGACAAGCTCGACCTGATCCTCGGCCGCATCGCCGGCCACCGTGACGGTTTCGGCTTCCTGATCCCGGACGATGGCAGCGACGACCTGTTCATGAGCCCGGCGCAAATGCGCCTGGTGTTCGATGGCGACCGTGCCCTGGCCCGCGTTTCCGGCCTCGACCGTCGCGGTCGCCGTGAAGGCGTGATCGTCGAAGTGGTGTCCCGTGCCCACGAGTCCATCGTCGGCCGTTACTTCGAAGAAGGCGGCATCGGTTTCGTGGTGCCGGATAACCCCAAGGTCCAGCAGGAAGTGCTGATCACTCCGGGGCGCAACGGCGCCGCCAAAGTGGGCCAGTTCGTCGAGGTGAAAATCACCCACTGGCCCACTGCGCGCTTCCAGCCACAGGGCGATATCGTTGAAGTGGTCGGCAACTACATGGCGCCGGGCATGGAGATCGATGTTGCGCTGCGCACCTACGATATCCCTCACGTCTGGCCTGAGGCTGTGCTCAAAGAAGCCGCCAAGCTCAAGCCGGAAGTCGAAGAAAAAGACAAAGAGAAGCGCATCGACCTGCGTCATCTGCCGTTCGTCACCATTGACGGCGAAGATGCCCGCGACTTCGACGATGCGGTCTACTGCGAAGCCAAGCCTGGCAAACTGCGCCTGTTCTCCGGCGGCTGGAAGTTGTTCGTCGCGATTGCCGACGTGTCCAGCTACGTGAAGATCGGTTCGGCCCTGGACAACGAAGCCCAGGTGCGCGGCAACTCGGTGTACTTCCCCGAGCGCGTCATCCCGATGCTGCCTGAGCAGCTGTCCAACGGCCTGTGCTCCCTGAACCCGAAAGTCGACCGTTTGGCCATGGTGTGCGAGATGACCATCTCGAAAACCGGCGAAATGACCGACTACCAGTTCTACGAAGCGGTGATTCACTCCCAGGCGCGCCTGACCTACAACAAGGTCAGCACCATCCTGGAACAGCCGAAAACCAGCGAAGCCAAGGCCCTGCGCGGTGAGTACGGGCATGTCGTGCCGCATCTCAAGCAGCTCTACGCGCTGTACAAGGTGCTGTTGGGCGCTCGTCACGTGCGTGGCGCGATCGACTTTGAAACTCAGGAAACCCGGATTGTCTTCGGTTCCGAGCGCAAGATCGCCGCGATCACCCCGACCACGCGCAACGATGCTCACAAGCTGATCGAGGAGTGCATGCTGGCGGCCAACGTGGCCACCGCAGAATTCCTCAAAAAGCACGAGATTCCTGCGTTGTACCGGGTGCACGACGGCCCGCCGCCGGAGCGTCTGGAGAAGCTGCGCGCGTTCCTCGGTGAGCTCGGCCTGTCCCTGCACAAAGGCAAGGACGGCCCGACGCCGAAGGACTACCAGGCTCTGCTCGCGAGCATCAAGGACCGTCCGGATTACCACGTGATCCAGACCGTCATGCTGCGCTCCCTGAGCCAGGCGGTGTACAGCGCCGATAACCAGGGCCACTTCGGCCTGAATTACGAAGCGTACACCCACTTCACCTCGCCGATTCGTCGTTACCCGGACTTGCTCACGCACCGGGCGATCCGCAGCGTGATCCATTCCAAGCAGAACACCCCGCACGTCAAGCGTGCTGGTGCCATGACCATTCCGAAGGCACGGATCTATCCGTACGACGAAGCGGCCCTGGAACAGTTGGGCGAGCAGTGCTCCATGAGCGAGCGCCGTGCCGACGAAGCCACCCGCGACGTAGTGAACTGGCTCAAGTGCGAGTTCATGAAAGACCGCGTGGGCGAGTCGTTCCCGGGCGTGATCACTGCCGTGACCGGTTTTGGTTTGTTCGTCGAGCTGACCGACATCTACGTCGAGGGCCTGGTGCATGTCACCGCCTTGCCGGGCGACTACTACCACTTCGACCCTGTGCATCACCGCCTGGCGGGCGAGCGCACCGGTCGCAGCTTCCGTCTGGGCGATACCGTGGAAGTGCAGGTCATGCGCGTCGACCTCGACGAGCGCAAGATCGATTTCGGTATGCCTGACAAGCCGGCTGAACCGACTGGCCGTAAAAAACGTGGCGGCGAAACTGCAGCCCCGGCCAGCAAAGGCAAAGGCGCTCCTGCGAAAGCAGCGGTCGCCGAGCCTGCGCCAGCCAAGCCTGCGCGTCGTTCGTCTGCCAAGGACAAGGCCCCCGAAGCCTACCGCCCTAGCGATGCCGCGGCGAAAAACGCCGAGCTGCGCAAGAGCCGCGAGTTGAAGCAGCAGTTGCTCAACGAAGCCAAAAGCGGTGGTAAAGCGGCGTCTGGGGGAAAGTCCCGCGAGGCGGAAAAGCCGTCGAGCAAGCCGAGTAAACACCGTAAAGGCCCGCCAAAAGCGGGTTCGGCCCCCGCGAAAAGCGGCGGGTCGCGCAAACCTAAGGCCAAGTCATGAGTCTGGAAAAAATCTACGGCGTACACGCCGTAGAAGCATTGCTGCGTCACCACCCGAAACGCGTCAAGCAGGTGTGGTTGGCAGAAGGCCGCAGTGAGCCGCGTGTTCAAGCGCTGGTCGAACTGGCCAATCAGAACAAAGTTGCCATCGGCCAGGCCGAGCGGCGCGAGATGGACGTCTGGGTCGAAGGCGTTCACCAGGGCGTGGTAGCCGACGTCAGTCCAAGCCAGGTCTGGGGCGAAGCGATGCTCGACGAGCTGCTCGACCGCACCGAAGGCGCACCGCTGTTGCTGGTGCTCGACGGCGTGACCGATCCGCACAACCTCGGCGCCTGCCTGCGTTCGGCGGATGCTGCCGGTGCGTTGGCGGTGATCGTGCCTAAAGACAAGTCGGCAACCTTGACGCCTGTAGTGCGTAAAGTCGCCTGCGGTGCGGCGGAAGTGATTCCGCTGGTGGCCGTGACCAACCTGGCGCGCACCCTGGAGAAACTCCAGCAGCGCGGTCTGTGGGTCGTGGGTACGGCGGGGGAGGCCGAGGTCAGCATTTATGACCAGGACCTCACCGGCCCGACCATCCTGATCATGGGTGCCGAAGGCAAGGGCATGCGCCGCCTGACCCGCGAGCATTGCGATTACCTGGTGCACCTGCCGATGGCCGGTAGCGTCAGCAGCCTCAACGTTTCAGTCGCAACGGGCGTCTGCCTGTTCGAAGCCCAGCGCCAGCGCGGCGCCAAGGCTAAAGCCAAGAAATAACCAAGTCTGGCGCAGGTCAAAATGTGGGAGGGGGCTTGCTCCCGAATACGGTGTATCAGTCAGTGCATTTGGTGACTGGCACATCGCTTTCGGGAGCAAGCCCCCTCCCACATTTGTTTTTGTGGTGTATGGGGGCTGTTCAAATAATCACCAATCACCTTGCACCCTTTCTCCCCCTTCTCTACAATTGCGCCCCTTGCCTTCATGGCAGGCACGCATGTGCCTCCCTTCGGCAAGATCCATAAGTGTCATTCACTCCTTGTCTGACCGTTTTTGAGCGGCAGGCTACAACCCGTAAGGAGCATTCATGCGTCATTACGAAATCATCTTTTTGGTCCACCCGGATCAAAGCGAGCAAGTCGGCGGCATGGTAGAGCGTTACACCAAGCTGATCGAAGAAGACGGCGGCAAAATCCACCGTCTGGAAGATTGGGGCCGTCGTCAACTGGCCTACGCAATCAACAATGTTCACAAGGCTCACTACGTGATGCTGAACGTTGAGTGCACTGGCAAGGCCCTGGCCGAGCTGGAAGACAACTTCCGCTACAACGATGCAGTGATCCGTAACCTGGTCATCCGTCGCGAAGAAGCCGTTACCGGCCAATCCGAGATGCTCAAGGCTGAAGAAAACCGCAGTGAGCGCCGTGAGCGTCGCGACCGTCCTGAGCACGAAGGCGCTGAAAGCGCTGATAGTGATGACAGCGACAACAGCGATAACGCTGACGAGTAATCCACGGACCTTTTAAGGAGCCTATCAAATGGCACGTTTCTTCCGTCGTCGTAAATTCTGCCGCTTCACCGCTGAAGACGTGAAGGAGATCGATTACAAAGATCTCAACACTCTGAAAGCCTACGTATCCGAGACCGGCAAAATTGTTCCAAGCCGCATCACCGGTACCAAAGCTCGTTATCAGCGTCAGCTGGCCACCGCTATCAAGCGCGCCCGCTTCCTGGCCCTGCTGGCCTACACCGACAGCCACGGCCGCTGAGACCGGGCAGTCGACAAGTAGTAAGGGATTGAATGCATGCGCGCCTTAGCTGAGTTCATCATGCGCGGTCGTGTGCAGGCCACTCTGGTAGTGGCTGGATGTGCAGCATTGCCGTTGTTGTATTGGTTGGGTGCTGCCGCGGGTTGCCTTGTGCTTCTGCGGCGCGGTTTGAAGGACGCCCTTGGCGTTCTTGCCCTGGGAATACTGCCGGCCTTGGTCTGGTGGTTGAAATTCGATGATCCACGGGTACTTCTGGTACTGCTCGGTTCATCGACCCTTGCGTTGGTTTTGCGCGCAAGTGAGTCCTGGGTCCGTACGCTGCTGGTCAGCGTGGCATTGGGGTTGGTGTATTCACTGGCGCTTGGCGCGGCTTTCCGCCCGCAAATCGAGGCGCTGGCGCAGGAGATCATCAAGATCCTGCCGCTGGCCCTCGGGGATCTCTACCAGCAGTTATCGGTAGAGGAGCGAGCGCGCTTTGCGTCAGTGGTTGCACCGATGCTTACCGGCCTGATAGCGGCACTGTTGCAGATTGTCAGCTTGCTGAGCCTGATTCTTGGGCGTTACTGGCAGGCGTTGTTGTATAACCCGGGTGGTTTTGGTCGCGAGTTTCGCAGTATCAGAATCCCCGCTGGACCGGCGATGTTGCTGCTGGCGTTCATGGTGGTCGGGCCGACTTTTGGCCTGGCGCTGTTGGTGCCGTTGTGCAGCGTACCGCTGGTATTCGCCGGCCTGTCCCTGATTCATGGGCTGGTGGCGCAAAAGCGACTGGGCAGATTCTGGCTGGTGGGGTTGTACGTGACGCTGTTGCTGTTCATGCAGCTGATCTATCCGTTACTCGTGGTCTTGGCCATTGTCGACGGCCTGATTGATTTTCGCGGTCGTCTGGCGCCGAAAGACGCCGATAACGCGAACGGTGAAGGTTAAAAGTTAGAGGATTTTCACATGCAACTGATCCTTCTGGAAAAAGTCGCCAACCTGGGCAACCTGGGCGACAAAGTGAACGTTAAGGCCGGCTACGGTCGTAACTACCTGCTGCCATACGGCAAAGCCACCGCTGCAACCGCTGCCAACCTGGCTGCGTTTGAAGAGCGTCGTGCCGAGCTGGAAAAAGCAGCAGCAGACAAAAAAGCTTCGGCCGAAACTCGCGCTGCCCAACTGGCTGAGCTGGAAGTGACTATCACTGCCACCGCCGGTGACGAAGGCAAGCTGTTCGGTTCGATCGGCACCCACGACATCGCTGATGCACTGACCGCCTCCGGCGTTGAAGTGCAGAAGAGCGAAGTTCGTCTGCCGAACGGCACCATCCGCAACGTTGGCGAATTCGATGTAGCCGTGCACCTGCACGCTGAAGTCGAAGCAACCGTACGCGTTGTTGTGGTAGCAGCTTAAGCAACACCTAACTGACTGGCACCTCGCGTGCCAGGCAGTTAACATCGGGCACGATCCTGTTCACAGGTCGTGCCTTTTGTTTTTCTGTAGCCCCAGATTCTCCAACTATTCCAAGTGGCCATGAACGATATCTCCGCTCCTGAGCAATATGACCTGCAAACCGCTGCCCTGAAGGTGCCGCCGCATTCCATCGAGGCCGAACAGGCCGTGCTCGGTGGCTTGATGCTGGACAACAACGCCTGGGAACGCGTGCTGGATCAAGTCTCGGACGGCGATTTCTACCGTCATGACCACCGCCTGATCTTCCGCGCCATTGCCAAGCTGGCCGACCAGAACTCACCGATCGACGTGGTGACCCTGGCCGAGCAATTGGACAAGGAAGGCCAGACGTCCCAGGTGGGCGGCCTGGGTTACCTGGGCGAGCTGGCGAAAAACACGCCATCGGTTGCCAACATCAAGGCCTATGCACAGATCGTCCGTGCGCGGGCCACGTTGCGCCAGTTGATCGGCATCGCCACCGAGATCGCCGACAGCGCGTTCAACCCGGAAGGCCGCACCGCCGAAGAGATTCTCGACGAAGCCGAACGGCAGATCTTCCAGATCGCCGAGGCCCGGCCTAAAACCGGCGGCCCGGTCAGCGTCAACGACTTGCTGACCAAGGCCATCGACCGTATCGACACCTTGTTCAACACCGACAACGCCATCACCGGCCTGTCCACCGGCTACACCGACCTCGACGGCATGACCAGTGGCCTGCAGCCAGCCGACTTGATCATCGTCGCCGGCCGTCCGTCCATGGGTAAAACCACCTTCGCCATGAACCTGGTGGAAAACGCCGTGTTGCGCAGCGACAAGGCCGTACTGGTTTACTCCCTGGAGATGCCAGGCGAATCGCTGATCATGCGTATGTTGTCGTCCCTGGGCCGCATCGACCAGACCAAGGTGCGTGCCGGCCGCCTGGAAGACGACGACTGGCCGCGGCTGACCTCGGCGGTCAACCTGCTCAACGATCGCAAGCTGTTTATCGATGACACCGCGGGCATCAGCCCGTCGGAAATGCGCGCGCGTACCCGACGCCTGGTGCGTGAGCACGGCGATATTGCCCTGATCATGATCGACTACCTGCAGTTGATGCAGATCCCGGGCTCCAGCGGTGACAGCCGGACCAACGAGATTTCCGAGATTTCCCGCTCGTTGAAAGCCCTGGCCAAGGAATTCAACTGCCCGGTGGTTGCCCTGTCGCAGCTCAACCGATCTCTTGAGCAGCGTCCGAACAAACGCCCGATCAACTCCGACTTGCGGGAATCCGGAGCGATCGAGCAGGATGCTGACGTGATCATGTTCGTATACCGGGACGAGGTGTATCACCCGGAGACCGAGCATAAAGGCATCGCTGAAATCATTATCGGTAAACAGCGTAACGGGCCAATCGGCACCACGCGCCTGGCCTTCATCGGTAAATACACCCGCTTCGAGAACCTGGCGCCGGGCAGCTATAACTTCGAAGACGAGTAAAAGCGCTGCCCGCCAATTCCGACTGCAAAGGTCGGAATTGGTCAAATTTTGTGCTATATTCCGCGCCCGCGATTTTTCATCTCAACACCGGTCACCGTCATGCAAACAGCCAAGCCGTTATTTGACTATCCCAAGTACTGGGCCGAATGTTTCGGTCCTGCGCCATTCCTGCCGATGAGCAGGGAGGAGATGGATCAGCTTGGCTGGGATTCATGCGACATCATCATCGTCACCGGTGACGCGTACGTGGACCATCCGTCGTTCGGCATGGCAATCATCGGCCGGCTGCTGGAGTCCCAGGGCTTTCGCGTCGGGATCATTGCCCAGCCCAACTGGCAGTCCAAAGACGACTTCATGAAGCTCGGCGAGCCGAACCTGTTCTTCGGCGTCGCGGCCGGCAACATGGACTCGATGATCAACCGCTACACCGCCGACAAGAAAATCCGCTCCGATGACGCCTACACCCCAGGCGGCATGGCCGGCAAACGTCCGGACCGCGCGAGCCTGGTCTACAGCCAGCGCTGCAAGGAAGCCTACAAGCACGTGCCGATCGTGCTCGGCGGCATCGAAGCCTCCCTGCGCCGCATCGCCCACTACGACTACTGGCAGGACCGTGTACGCAACTCGATCCTGATCGACGCCTGCGCCGATATCCTGCTGTACGGCAACGCCGAGCGGGCCATCGTCGAAGTCGCCCAGCGCCTGTCGTGGGGCCACAAGATCGAAGACATCACCGACGTGCGCGGCACTGCGTTCATTCGCCGTGACACGCCCGAAGGCTGGTACGAGGTGGACTCCACCCGTATCGACCGTCCGGGCAAGATCGACAAGATCATCAACCCGTACGTGAACACCCAGGACACCCAGGCCTGCGCCATCGAGCAGGAAAAGGGCCCGGTGGAAGATCCGGAAGAGGCCAAGGTGGTACAGATCCTGGCCAGCCCGCGCATGACCCGTGACAAGACCGTGATCCGTCTGCCGTCCGTGGAAAAAGTCCGTGGCGACTCGGTGCTGTATGCCCACGCCAACCGCGTGCTCCACCTGGAAACCAACCCGGGCAACGCCCGCGCGCTGGTACAGAAGCACGGCGAAGTGGATGTGTGGTTCAACCCGCCGCCCATTCCCATGACTACCGAAGAAATGGACTACGTGTTCGGCATGCCTTACGCCCGTGTTCCACACCCGGCGTACGGCAAGGAAAAGATCCCGGCCTACGACATGATCCGCTTCTCGGTGAACATCATGCGTGGCTGCTTCGGCGGCTGCACCTTCTGCTCGATCACCGAGCACGAAGGCCGGATCATCCAGAACCGTTCCGAAGAGTCGATCATTCGCGAAATCGAAGAGATCCGCGACAAGGTGCCAGGCTTCACCGGCGTCATTTCCGACCTCGGCGGCCCGACCGCGAACATGTACCGCATCGCCTGCAAGAGCCCGGAGATCGAATCCGCGTGCCGCAAGCCATCCTGCGTGTTCCCGGGCATCTGCCCGAATCTGAACACCGACCACTCGTCGTTGATCCAGCTGTACCGCAGCGCCCGTGCGTTGCCGGGCGTGAAGAAGATCCTGATCGCTTCCGGCCTGCGCTACGACCTCGCGGTCGAGTCGCCGGAGTACGTGAAGGAGCTGGTGACCCACCACGTCGGTGGTTACCTGAAGATCGCCCCGGAACACACCGAGGAAGGTCCGCTCAACCAGATGATGAAACCGGGCATCGGCAGCTATGACAAGTTCAAGCGCATGTTCGAGAAGTACACCAAGGAAGCGGGCAAGGAGCAGTACCTGATTCCTTACTTCATCGCCGCCCACCCGGGCACCACCGATGAAGACATGATGAACCTGGCCCTGTGGCTCAAGGGCAACGGCTTCCGCGCCGACCAGGTGCAGGCGTTCTACCCGTCGCCAATGGCCACCGCCACGGCGATGTACCACTCGGGCAAGAACCCGCTGCGCAAGGTTACCTACAAGAGCGACGCGGTGACCATCGTCAAGAGCGAAGAACAGCGCCGCCTGCACAAGGCCTTCCTGCGCTACCACGACCCGAAGGGCTGGCCGATGCTGCGTGAAGCATTGACTCGCATGGGCCGTGCCGACCTGATCGGGCCGGGCAAGGAGCAACTGATCCCGTTGCACCAACCGTCCACCGACAGCTACCAGAGCGCCCGTCGCAAAAACTCGACGCCGGCTGGCAGCCACAAGGTTGCGAAGGAAACCACCACCAGGATCCTCACCCAGCATACCGGCTTGCCGCCCCGTGGCAGTGACGGCAGCAACCCGTGGGACAAGCGTGAGCAAGCCAAGGCCGCGGCCATGGCGCGCAACAAGCAGGCCGCCAAGGAGCGCACCGACGCCGCCAAGGGCAAAGGCAAGAAGCCAGCCCGCAAGCCGGTGGTGCCGCGTTGATCGCTGCCTGAAACGCAAAAACGCCAGCCTCGTGCTGGCGTTTTGCTTTCTAGCGGGTGGGTAGCCTGTTTGTTAAGGTGGCGCCCATTCGAGCGCCATCGCAGGCAAGCCAGCTCCCACATGTGACCGGGTTTCAGCATGAGAATGCGGTCGAATGTGGGAGCGGGCTTGCTCGCGAAAGCGCCAGTTCAGACACCACCCATTTCAAGGAAGAACACCCCCATGAGCAGCCCCCTGCTTGGCATCGGCATGGACTCCAACCGCTCCCAGTTCATGGCCCGCCAGCGCATCGAAAGCCAGATCAACCTGCCACGCCTGTTTGCCGCCATCGACGCCGACCCCGGCATCGTGGGGGCGGGTGTGGTGTATATCGATGCCGACTTCAACATCGTCACCCTGCGCGAATTCCAACCCATCTGCAGCATTGCGCCCAAACGCGTGATCCTGCGGGAAGCGCAGCGGTACATAGCGCCGGCGCAGTTCGCCCAGCAGGTGCAAGACAATCCCCGTGAATCGCGGCTGGTGGGTGAAGCGATCAACACCACGCTGTCGTGTGCCGGTGCAGTCATCGGCTGGGTAGTGGTGCTCAGCGGCTCTGTCGCGATACCGTTTTCGGCGGGTGCCAGTACGGTGGTCGCAGCCCTCGGCTACACCGCTGCGGCAGCCAGTACCGTTCAGTGTTTTGCCGGTGGCTACCGGACCGTCAACGAAATAAGAAATCCGTCGCGCAACGACGAGCTCGACGGCGAGGAATGGTATCAATACACGATGATCGCGTTGGACGCCGCATCGTTGGTCGGAGTCGGTGCATCGTCACTCACCACCCTCAAGCTGGTCCGGCTGAATAGGGCGACCACCGGCAAAAGTGTTCGGGAGGTACTGAAAGGCTTGAATCGACAAGAGCGCGCCAAACTGACCAAGGAGTTGCTGAGCATTAACGACCCTCGCTTGAGCTCGAAGATGCTCAAGTTGCGTCAGTTGTCAGGTGAGCTGCCCAAGCGCTTCACGCCCACACAGGTCAAGCACGCAACGGTCACGCAAATACAGGATGCGTTGGGCGCCTCGATTGGCTTCACGGGCAGTGCGCTCTCCGGGAATGTCCGAACCATTGCCGTAGGTCTATACGAGGAGATTGAGCAATGAACCAAGCACCGAGCATTCGTGCCTTTCTATCCCGGTACTTTCCGGTTTTCATGGGGGCGATATTTGCGGCGGTATTTTCCCTGGTCTTCGCGGTGCCTTTGTTTTTTGACAGCTATTTCCGGGACCTTCCCCTGGCGGATAACGCCAAGTACTCCTTTCTCGGCGGAATCGCTCTGACGTTGGTCATCGTGCACTGCAACTTCATGATCGCCCGCGGACGCCCGCAATGGGTGTGGCCGCTGGTGGTGTTGCTGGGGCTTTGTCTTGTGTGTGTGCTGCCAACGATCGAGTACCGACCGCATCCATTTATTTATGGCATGAGCGTGCTGTTGCCGTTGCTGGCGCTGCTGGTGCTTAACAGCAAGCGCCACCGCGAAATGCGCCAGAAGCTGGTCGAAGTGCGCCACCTGCGTGAAGCCGTGATCGCCAGGCACAAAGCCCGTTGACTGGGTAGATTCACCACCCACCCTCACACTCCCGCCACAAATATGTGCAACCCTCGCACCACGACGGCAGCCATCGCGCCGTTTTGGTGCTGTACTGCACCGGGTCCCACGATAAAGCGCAATGACCACTGCTCTGGCATAAGTCTTGCGCGCTTTGTTTCCATGCCCTGGCTCGCAGGAGGCCGCCGTGTCGATTCATGTCGCGTTGCACCACGTTACGCATTACCGCTACGACCGCGCGGTCGAACTCGGCCCACAGATTGTTCGTCTGCGTCCGGCGGCCCATAGCCGCACGCGGATTCTTTCCTACGCGCTGAAGGTGCTGCCGGAACAGCACTTCATCAATTGGCAGCAAGATCCCCAGGGCAATTACCTGGCGCGTCTGGTGTTCCCGGAAAAAACTGACGAGCTGCGCATCGAAGTCGACCTGGTCGCGGAGATGGCGGTATTCAATCCGTTCGATTTCTTCCTGGAACCCTACGCCGAAAAAATCCCGTTCAGCTACGCCGCCGATGAGCAGCGCGAGCTGGCGCCGTACCTCGAAACATTGCCGCTGACCCCGCGATTCGCCGCGTATCTGGCGGGTATCGACCGCACGCCGTTGCCGGCAGTGGATTTCCTGGTGGGCCTGAATCAGCGCCTGGCCGCCGATATCGGCTACCTGATCCGCATGGAGCCGGGGGTACAAACTCCGGAATTCACCCTGGAAAACGCCTCCGGTTCCTGCCGGGATTCGGCGTGGTTGCTGGTGCAACTGCTGCGTAATCTCGGTTTGGCGGCGCGATTTGTGTCGGGCTATCTGATCCAGCTGACTGCCGACGTCAAAGCCCTCGACGGCCCATCCGGCACCGAGGTGGATTTCACCGACCTGCACGCCTGGTGCGAAGTGTATTTGCCCGGCGCCGGCTGGATCGGCCTCGATGCCACCTCCGGTTTGTTCGCCGGTGAAGGTCATATCCCGTTGGCCTGTAGTCCTGATCCTTCTTCCGCGGCGCCCATCAGCGGCCTGGTGGAACCCTGCGAGTGCGAATTTACCCACGAGATGTCCGTGGAACGGATTTGGGAAGCGCCCAGGGTTACCAAGCCCTACACCGAAGAGCAGTGGCTGGCGATCCAGGCCCTGGGCCGGCAGATCGACGGTGACCTGCACAAGGACGACGTACGCCTGACCATGGGCGGCGAACCCACCTTCGTTTCCATCGACGACCCCGACGGCGCCGAATGGAACACCGCCGCCCTGGGCCCGGACAAACGCCGGCTGTCCGCCGAGCTGTTCCAGCGCATGCGCAAGCACTACGCACCCAAGGGCCTGGTGCATTTCGGCCAGGGCAAGTGGTACCCCGGCGAGCAACTGCCGCGCTGGTCCCTCAACTGCTACTGGCGCCGCGACGGCGTGCCGATCTGGCACAACAGCGCGCTGATCGCCGATGAGCAGCAAAGCTACGGTGCCGATGGCGTGATGGCCGGGCGGTTCCTGGCCAGTGTCGCCGAGCGCTTGAAGCTGCCCGCGCAGTTTGTATTCCCGGCCTACGAAGACAATTTCTATTACCTGTGGCGCGAAGGCGCCTTGCCGCAAAACGTCAGCGCCGAAGATCCGCGCCTGGAGGACAAGCTTGAGCGCGAACGCCTGCGCAAGGTCTTCAGCCAGGGCCTGGATAAAGTCATCGGCCAGGTGCTGCCGCTGGCACGCACGGCGGCCAATGACCGCTGGCAGAGCGGGCGCTGGTACCTGCGGGACAACCATTGCCGCCTGGTGCCGGGCGATTCACCGTTGGGTTATCGCCTGCCACTGGCCTCGCAACCGTGGGTAACGGCGGCGGACTATCCGTTCGTGCACCCCACCGATCCCAATCAGGACCTGGCAGACCTGCCGACCACCTCGCAACTGCAAAGCCATGGCGAGGCAGCTGCCAGCCAAGACCGTATCCCGAAGATCGACGAGTCTGCCGACTGGCTGACCCGCACCGCCCTGTGCGCCGAGGCACGGGACGGCCGCTTGTACCTGTTCATGCCGCCGCTGGAACGGGTCGAGGATTACCTGGAACTGGTGGCCGCCATCGAAGCCACCGCCGAAGAACTGCATTGCCCGGTGCTGCTGGAAGGCTATGAGCCGCCGAGCGACCCACGCCTGAGCAACTTCCGGGTGACGCCGGATCCGGGTGTGATCGAGGTCAACGTGCAGCCGTCCGCCACCTGGGACGAGTTGGTGGAACGCACCGAGTTTCTCTACGAAGAAGCCCGGCAAACCCGCCTCACCACAGAAAAATTCATGATCGACGGGCGCCACACCGGCACCGGCGGCGGTAACCACTTTGTGCTCGGTGGCGCTACGCCCAAGGATTCGCCGTTCCTGCGGCGTCCCGATCTGCTGCGCAGCCTGATCAGCTATTGGCATAACCATCCGTCATTGTCCTACCTGTTTTCCGGCCTGTTCATCGGCCCGACTTCCCAGGCACCACGGGTCGACGAAGCGCGCAACGATGCGCTGTATGAGCTGGAAATCGCCTTCGCGCAGATGCCCGAAGCGGGCGAAGAATGCCCGCCATGGTTGGTGGACCGCCTGCTGCGCAACCTGCTGATCGACGTCACTGGCAATACCCACCGCGCCGAGTTCTGCATCGACAAGCTCTACTCGCCGGACGGTGCCACCGGCCGCCTGGGCCTGCTGGAATTGCGTGCCTTTGAAATGCCGCCCCACGCCCGCATGAGCCTGACCCAACAATTGCTGCTGCGGGCACTGGTCGCGCGGTTCTGGCGTGAACCCTATGCGCCGCCGAAGCTGGCGCGCTGGGGCACAGAGCTGCATGACCGCTTCCTGCTGCCGCACTTTATCGAGCAGGATTTTGCCGACGTGATCGTCGAGTTGAACGCTGCCGGTTATCCGCTGCGGGCCGAATGGTTTGCCGCGCACCTGGAGTTCCGCTTTCCCAAGGTCGGTGACTACGCCGTCAGCGGCATCGAACTGGAATTGCGCCAGGCCCTTGAGCCCTGGCATGTGCTGGGCGAAGAGGGTGCGGTGGGCGGTACGGTGCGTTACGTGGATTCGTCCCTGGAGCGCCTGCAGGTCAAGTTGAGTGGCCTGCCGCCCCAGCGTTACCTGCTGACCTGCAATGGCATCCCGGTGCCGCTGCAACCCACCGGGCGTGTCGGCGAGTTTGTGGCTGGCGTGCGTTATCGCGCCTGGCAACCGGCCAACTGTTTGCAGCCGACCATCCCGGTGCATGCGCCACTGGTGTTCGATCTTTTGGACACATGGATGCAGCGCTCGCTGGGCGGTTGCCAGTACCATGTCGCCCACCCGGGCGGGCGCAATTACGACAGCCTGCCGGTGAATGCCAATGAAGCTGAAAGCCGGCGGATGGCGCGGTTTTTCCGCTTGGGACACAGCCCCGGGAAATTGCCGGTGCCGAGTGTGGTGATCAATGATGAATTGCCGATGACCCTGGATTTGCGGCGCTTCCCCAATAAGAATGACTAAATGCGATTCAAAATGTGGGAGCGGGCTTGCTCGCGAATACGGTGTATCAGAAACACATTAAGTGACTGACACTCCGCTTTCGCGAGCAAGCCCGCTCCCACACAAGCCCGCTCCCACAGTTGGATCGCGTGGTTTGTGAGTTAATTCGACTTCCCTTGCCTCTGCCGAGCGTTCCATGCCCGACTTGCTCGACCGTTACCCGCTGACCGCGGGCACTTATCACGAACTGCTGGACGACAGCGGCGCGGTTCGCGCCCATTGGCAGCGGCTGCTCGATCACTTGCAACGCAGCACCCCGGCGCAACTGGCCCAGCGCCAAGCCTTGCTGACTCGGCAGATCCAGGAAAACGGCGTGACCTACAACGTCTACGCCGACCCCAAGGGCGCCGATCGTCCCTGGGAGCTGGACCTGCTGCCCCACGTGCTGGCCGCCGATGAATGGAAGCAACTTGCCGCCGGCATCGCCCAGCGTGCGCGCCTGCTGAATGCAGTACTGGCCGACCTCTACGGCCCGCAACGCCTGATCGCCGAAGGCTTGCTGCCGGCAGAACTGGTGTTCGGCCATAACAATTTCCTGTGGCCGTGCCAGGGCATCCAACCGCCCGACGGCGCGTTCCTGCACCTGTACGCCGTGGACCTGGCGCGTACGCCGGATGGCCGCTGGTGGGTCACCGCCGACCGGACCCAGGCCCCGTCCGGCGCCGGTTATGCTTTGGAAAACCGCACCATCGTGTCCCGCGCCTTCCCGGACCTTTACCGCGACTTGCAGGTGCAGCACCTCACCGGGTTCTTCCGCACCTTGCAGGAAACCCTGGCCCGCCAGGCGCCGAGCGACGACCAGCCACCGCTGATCGTGCTGCTGACCCCGGGCCGTTTCAACGAAAGCTATTTCGAGCATCTGTACCTCGCCCGCCAGCTTGGCTACCCGCTGGTGGAAGGCGGCGACCTGACCGTGCGCGACGCCACGGTGTACCTCAAGACCCTCAGCGGCCTGCGCCGGGTGCACGCGATCATGCGCCGCCTGGACGACGATTTCTGCGACCCGCTGGAACTGCGCACCGACTCGGCCCTCGGCGTGCCCGGCCTGCTGGATGCCGTGCGCCAGGGCAATGTGCTGGTGGCCAACGCCCTGGGCAGTGGCGTGCTGGAATCCCCTGGCCTGTTGGGATTTCTGCCGAAGATCAATCAATTCCTGTTTGGCGAAGAGCTGATCCTGCCGTCCATCGCCACCTGGTGGTGCGGTGAGCCGCCGGTGCTGGCCGAAGCCCTGGAGAAACTGCCGGAGCTGCTGATCAAGCCGGCGTTTCCGTCGCAAAGCTTTACCCCGGTATTTGGCCGCGACTTGAACGACGAACAACGCGAGGCCCTGGCTGAACGCATGCGCGCGCGGCCTTACGCCTATGTCGCCCAGGAACTTGCGCAGTTGTCCCAGGCGCCGGTCTGGCACACCGTTGACGATCACCTTCAGCACCGCGCCATCGGCATGCGTGTGTACGCCGTAGCCAGCGCCGACGGTTATCGGGTACTGCCCGGTGGCCTGACCCGTGTGGCCGCCGATGCCGATGCCGAAGTGGTGTCGATGCAGCGCGGCGGTGCGAGCAAGGACACCTGGGTGCTCGGCGAACGTGCCCATGGCACCGAGCAATGGCGCGCCCAACGGGCCATCGGCGCCCATGACCTGGTGCGGCGTGATCCGTACCTGCCGTCGCGGGTGGTGGAAAACCTGTTCTGGTTTGGCCGTTATTGCGAGCGCTGTGATGACAGTGCGCGCTGGTTGCGGATCGTCCTCGCCCGCTATGTCGACGGAGACGACCCGCTGGCGCTGCAGGCGGCGGTTGAACTGGGTGAGAACCTGCGACTGTTGCCGGAGGAGGGCGAGTTGCCTGAGCGGCTTCAGGCGGCGTTGCTCGGTGACGACTGGCCGTCGAGCCTGCGGGCCAACTTGCAGCGCTTGCAGTGGGCGGCGTCCCAGGTGCGCGGCAAGCTGTCCCGGGAAAACTGGCAGGCGCTGGTGGAGTTGCAGCGCGAAGCCCTGGAACTGGAAAGCGAAGAGCCGGACTTCGGCGAACTGCTGGATTTCCTCAACCGCCTGGTGATGTCCCTGGCCGCGCTGTCGGGCTTTGCCCTTGACGACATGACCCGCGACGAAGGCTGGCGCTTCCTGATGATGGGCCGGCGCATCGAGCGCCTGCAGTTTCTCAGCAGCAGCCTGGCGGCGTTCCTGCGCGGCGTGGCGGTGTTCGATCAGGCCGGGCTGGAGTGGTTGCTGGAGCTGGGCAACAGCAGCATCACCTATCGTTCGCGCTACCTCGCGGTACCGCAGCTGATTCCGGTGCTGGACCTGTTGCTGCTGGATGAGCAAAACCCCCACGCAGTGCTGTTCCAGCTGAAACTGGTGAGCCGCACCTTGCGCCGCTTGAATGACGATTTCGGCGTGCCCCGGGAAACCGGGCTGGCGCCGTTGGTGGAGCGCCTGGCGCGCTTTGACCTGGGCTGCCTGGAGAACCCGCTGTTCGGCGAGTCCAGTGTGCGTGCCGCGCTGGATGGCCTGGCCGACCTGCTGCAAGCGGTGGCCGATGAAAGTGGGCAAGTCTCCGACCGCCTGGCCTTGCGCCATTTTGCCCATGTGGACGATGTCAGCCAGCAAACGGTGTCTGTGTGATGAGTGCCCGCTACCAGATTTTCCACGATACCCATTACCACTACGACAGCCCGGTGTCCCTGGCCCAGCAGCTGGCGCACCTGTGGCCGCGGCCTTGCGCCTGGCAGCGCTGCAGCTCGCAGCAACTGGAGATCAGCCCAGAACCGACCTCGCGCCGGGATGAACTGGATGTGTTCGGCAACCCGATCACCCGGCTGGCATTCGAGCGGCCCCATGATGAACTGCTGGTGAACGCCGGGCTGACAGTGGAGGTGTTGGCGCGGCCGCTGCTGGATTTCAGCCTGTCGCCGGCCTGGGACCAGACCCGCAACGGCCTGACCTACAGCAGCCAGCCGCTGTCGGCCGAAGTGATCGAGGCGTGCCGCTATCGGTTCGAATCGCCCTATGTGCATTTGAAGAAAAGCTTCGTCGAGTTCTCCGAAGACTGTTTCCCGGCCGGTCGTCCGTTGCTGTTGGGTGTGCAGGCGCTGATGCAGAAGATCTTCAGCGAATTTACTTTCGATGCCGAAGCCACCCAGGTCGCCACGCCGTTGGTGGAAGTGCTGGAGCGCCGGCGCGGCGTGTGCCAGGATTTTGCCCACCTGATGCTCGCGTGCCTGCGTTCCCGGGGCCTGGCGGCGCGGTATATCAGTGGTTACCTGCTGACCCAGCCACCGCCCGGCCAACCACGGTTGATCGGCGCGGATGCGTCCCACGCGTGGGTGTCGGTGTTTTGCCCGGTGTCGGGTTGGGTGGATTTTGACCCGACCAACAATGTGCAGCCGGCACTGGAACACATCACCCTGGCCTGGGGCCGGGACTTTTCCGATGTTTCGCCGTTGCGGGGGGTGATTCTGGGGGGAGGGAGCCATGACCCGGAAGTGCGGGTGACGGTGATGCCGCTGGAGTAATGCACATATCTCAAATCGGGACGCGGAGCGCCCCAGGATGCATTCCCACGCGGAGCGTGGGAACGATCACCTATTCAGCGTCTTTCGGTGCTTCGGTTTCGTCTGTAGCCACTGTACCTTCAGCATCCGGGTTCAGTGCACCGGCTTCTTCGTCGGCTGCAATTTTCTTGCGCTGCAGCTTTTCCTCTTTCTTCTGCTCTTTGGCCAAGTCTCTCTGACGTTTGGCGAAGGAGTAATTAGGTTTTGCCATGGGCGATCCTCTGGGGTCGAAGGTGAGGTTGAGCGGCGCGTATTCTGCCTTTAATCGCGTCCCAAGGGTTAATCGGGTTTTTGGTCTACCCATTTGGGCAGGACCAGCGGTTGCCAGGCATCCAGTACGTCAAGCAGCTCAGCCGGCGATTCGCTCATTTGCAGCATGGCACGATGCGGTGCACGGACGAAACCTTCGCCGACGATATGATCAAGAAAATCGGTCAACTTGCGGTAAAAACCATTCACTTCGAGCAAACCCAGCGGTTTGCCGTGGTAGCCGAGCTGGCCCCAGGTCCAGACTTCGAACAGTTCTTCCAGGGTGCCCAGGCCGCCCGGCAGCGCAATAAAGGCGTCGCTCAGCTCGGCCATGCGTGCCTTGCGGGCGTGCATGCCGTCGACCACCTCCAGGCGGGTCAGGCCTTTGTGGCCGATTTCGAGGTTTTTCAGGCTTTCGGGAATAATTCCGATCACCTCGCCGCCGGCTTCCAGCGCCGCATCGGCGACGATACCCATCAGGCCCACGGCGCCGCCGCCGTACACCAGGGTCAGCTTGCGCTCCGCCAGCGCGCGCCCGAGGGCCACGGCTGCTTCACGGTAGGCCGGGTTGGTGCCGCTGCTGGCACCGCAAAACACACAGACAGACTTCAAGGACATACCTGACTCCACTCAGTTGTGGCTAAAGAGTAAAGGCTGGCTTGCGTCTCTCAAAGGATTAAACCTCGCGTTGAGGTGTTTCGCAGGTGCCGCTGGCACCACAGGCATAGGCGGCAAGCAGGCTGCGGAACAGGCTATTGAGGTGCATGGCTGGGACTCCGGAAGGGGGATGGACCGATCATAGGCCGGCACCCGCACTTTGGCCGGTAGATTGTGTCGATGAGTCTGATAGCCTAAAGTTGTATACAATCTGTTGATACAGATCATATGAAGTCCTGCCTGACTCAGGCACCCTTGTCGCAATATGCGTTTTTTAAACCCTGCCCTGGAGATTCACATGTTTGCCAAACTCGTTGCTGTTTCCCTGCTGACTCTGGCTAGCGGCCAGTTGCTTGCTGCAGAGTGCAAGGTCACTGTCGACTCCACTGACCAGATGTCCTTCAACACCAAGGCCATCGAAATCGACAAGAGCTGCAAGACGTTCACCGTTGAGTTGACCCACTCCGGCAGCTTGCCGAAAAACGTCATGGGCCATAACTGGGTGCTGAGTTCCGCCGCCGACATGCCTGGCATCGCCAGCGACGGCATGGCTGCCGGCATCGACAAGAACTACCTGAAAGACGGTGACACCCGCATCATCGCCCACACCAAGATCATCGGTGCAGGCGAGAAAGACTCGGTGACCTTCGATGTGTCGAAGCTGGCGGCAGGCACTGACTACGCGTTCTTCTGCTCGTTCCCAGGCCACATCTCGATGATGAAAGGCACTGTGACCCTGAAGTAAGCAATCTTCAGGCAAAAAAAAGCGCCCTTCGGGGCGCTTTTTTTGCCTGTAGGCAGGCTGCTCTTGTGGCGAGGGAGCTTGCTCCCGCTGGGCTGCGGAGCAGCCCCAATAAGCTCACCGCGTAGCATCAGAAAAAGCAGTAAGCAGGTTTCAGGGGCCGCTTCGCGCCCCAGCGGGAGCAAGCTCCCTCGCCACAGCAAGCTCTTTCACCACAGCAAGCTCTGTTTCACCACAGCAAGCTCCGTCACCACAACAAGCCCTTTTGCCAGAATGAGCCGCTACGTCAGATCAGGGTGCAAACGGCATTACTCGCTTGTGCTCGGTCTTGCGATAGGTGTCGCAGATGATCTTGAAGGCTTCCTCGCGCACCGGCTCGCCGTGCAGGAACGCGTCGATCTCGGCATAGGTCACGCCATGGGACGCCTCGTCCGGCTTGCCCGGCGACAGGTCTTCCAGGTCGGCCGTCGGGATCTTCTCTACCAGCGATTCCGGAGCACCAAAGTGCCGGGCAATCGCGCGCACCTGGTTCTTCACCAGCCCGCTCAGCGGTGCCAGGTCGCAGGCACCGTCACCGAACTTGGTGAAAAAGCCCATCACGGCTTCCGCCGCATGGTCGGTACCGATCACCAAGCCACCGGCCGCGCCGGCGATGGTGTACTGCGCCACCATGCGCATGCGCGCCTTGGTGTTGCCCAGCACGAAGTCCCGGGAGACTGCGGCCTTGCCTTCAAACGCCGCCACTTCGTTGGCCAGGGATTTCACCGCCGGGCCGATGTTCACTGTGTGGCGCTCGTCGGGCTCGATAAAGTCCACGGACGCCTGGGCGTCGTGTTCGTCGAACTGGGTTTCGTAGGGCAGGCGCACCGCGATAAAGCGGTACGCATCGTCACCCTTGGCAGCCCGCAACTCTTGCATTGCACGCTGGGCCAGCAGGCCGGCGGTCAGGGAGTCGACGCCGCCGCTGATGCCCAGCACCAACGTCTTGAGGCCTGAATTGAGCAGGCAATCCTGGATAAAGGTAACGCGCCGGGCGACCTCCGCCTCAAGGGCGGCCTGGTCCTTGAACGGTGGTTGGACCTTGAGCTGTTCAGCAATCTCGCGCTGTACGGCTTGCATGATTCACTCCTTGCTGGGTAGGGCAGGTACTTTGAAAACGTGGCGCAAATAGGCGACAAAGTTCGGATCGGTGCAGTGGGTCTTGCCCGCTTCATCGGAAATCTTCGCGACGGGCTGGCCATTACAGGCAGTCATTTTAAGCACGATGCTCATCGGTTCCACACCTGGAATATCACAGGTCAGGTTGGTGCCGATGCCGAAGCTCACATTGATCCGACCACGCAGCGCGCGGAAAATCTCCAGCGCCTTGGGCAGCGACAGGCTGTCGGAGAACACCAGGGTCTTGCTCATGGGCTCGATCCCCAGCTTGTGATAGTGGGCGATCGCCTTTTCGGCCCATTGCACCGGGTCACCGGAGTCGTGGCGCAGGCCGTCGAAGAGCTTGGCGAAGTACAGGTCGAAATCGCTGAGAAACGCATCGGTGGTGATGCAATCGGTCAGGGCGATGCCCAGCAGGCCACGGTACTCGCGCACCCAGCAGTCGAGGGCGGCGATCTGGCTGTCGATCAGGCGCGGGCCGAGTTGCTGGTGGGCCATGATCCATTCGTGGGCCATGGTGCCCAGCGGCTTCATGTTCAGCTCGCGGGCCAGGTGCACGTTGCTGGTGCCGACAAAACGCCCGGGGAAGTCGTGCTTGAGCACGTTCACCACTTCTTCCTGCACGCGGTAGGAGAAGCGTCGACGCGTGCCGAAATCCGCGACCTGCAGTTCGGACAGTTCTTCGACGCTGGCGTTGGCCGTCAGCCAGTCGAACTTGCGATACAGCTGCTCGCGGGCCTGTTCGAGGATCACGCTCTGGTAGCGATAGCGGTTACGCACTTCGCTGACGATGGCCAGCATCGGCACTTCAAACAGGATCACGTGCAGCCATGGCCCGCGCAGGCGGATAAACAGCTCACCGTTTTCGATACCGGTGTGCACGTAGCGCAGGTTGAAGCGAAACAGCCCGAGGAAACGCAGGAAATCCGGCTTCATGAAGCTGATGCGTTCCAGGAAGCCCAGTTGGTCGGGGCTCAGGCTCAGCTCGGCGAGGCGCTCGATCTGGTAGCGGATCTCCGCCAGGTACGGGCGCAGGTCTTCACTGTTGCGGCAACGAAACTCCCATTCAACTTCCACGTTCGGGTAGTTGTGCAGCACCGCCTGCATCATGGTCAGCTTGTAGAAGTCGGTGTCGAGCAGGTTCTGCACGATGCGATCGGCAAACACACTCTCGCTCATAACGGGAATCTCCAGACGGGTCGACGATGGGCGCCGACCTTTACGCACAATTAAGGAATGGCGCTAGTGGCGCATAGACCTGTGCTGTTTTGCCAGTGTTTTTTCAGCTGGGCATTGTTGTGTGGCCCCTGACGCCTTCGCGAGCAAGCCCGCTCCCACATTTGAAATGCGTTCCAAATGTGGGAGCGGGCTTGCTCGCGAAGGCGGTATTGCAGGCAACGCGCCTCAATCAGACTCAACCTGCTCCATCATCCACTTCACAAAATCCCGCACCTTGGGCACTTCCGCCGAGTGCTCGGGGTAGGCCAGGTAGTACGCATCCTGGCTCGGCATCGCATGCTGCCAGGGGATCACCAGCTTGCCTTCGGCGAGCTCTTCTTCCACCAGAAACCTGGGCAGCAGCGCCACACCGCAGCCAACCTGTGCGGCGCGAATGCACATATAAAAGGTCTCGAAGCGCGGCCCATGGTAGCTGTGCTCGGTGTGATGACCCTGGGCGGCGAACCAGTCATGCCAGCCTTGCGGGCGCGAGGCGTTTTGCAGCAACACCAGTTCGCTCAGTTGCGTGGGATCGGTAAATGCTTGGGCGGGCAGGCTGTCGGGTGAGCACACGGGCACCAGTTCTTCGCTGAACAGCTTGAGGCTCTCGGTGCCGGGCCGTGAGCCCTGGCCAAAGTAGAAGGCCAGGTCGGCCTTGCCTTGCAGCAGCTCGTCGGGCTCCTGTTCGTTGCACAGGTCCAGGTGAATCTGCGGATGGCGCAGTCGCCAGCCCTTGAGGCGCGGCACCAGCCAGCGGGCGCCGAAGGTGTAGGGCGTGGACACCCGCAGCACTTCAGTCTCGCCGCCGTAGGAGCGCAGGTAATGGGTGGACATCTCCACCTGGGTGAGGATCTTGCGCACTTCCACCAGGTACAGATCGCCCGCCGGGGTCATCTGCAAGCGGCGGCGCACCCGGCGAAACAGCAGGTGCTGCAACAGTTCTTCCAGCTGCGCGACCTGTTTGCTGACAGCGCTCTGGGTGAGGTTCAGCTCTTCGGCGGCGCGGGTAAAACTCAGGTGGCGGGTGACCGCTTCGAAGCACTGCAGGGCGGTGATCGAGGGCAAATGTCTTTTATTCAGCACGGCACGCCTCTTTTTGTTCTTAGCATGAATAAACGGAATGATATCTCGCCTAATCGTCGTTTGTTGGCAAGTCTTGGGCCAGCTACAAATAAGGTCTGGATCGCCGCGACCGCTGGCGGCGCAAATTTCTGTTTGTAGATTGAAGGAGTGACCCATGGTTGCCGCATTGCTTGATCGTCTGGGGGTAAACCCGGCGCTGTACCAGTCGGGTAAACAACCCGTGCATTCGCCCATTGATGGCAGCCGGATTGCCAGTGTGCACTGGGAAGGCGCCGCCGAGGTGGAGCAGCAGGTCAGTCGCGCCGAGCATGCATTCGAGGCCTGGCGCAAGGTGCCGGCCCCGCGTCGTGGTGAGCTGGTGCGCCAGTTCGGCGACGTGTTGCGCGAGTACAAGGCCGACCTCGGCGAGCTGGTGTCGTGGGAAGCCGGCAAGATCACCCAGGAAGGTTTGGGTGAAGTGCAGGAAATGATCGACATCTGCGACTTCGCCGTCGGCCTGTCGCGCCAGTTGTACGGCTTGACCATCGCCTCCGAGCGTCCGGGCCACCACATGCGTGAAACCTGGCACCCGCTGGGCGTGGTTGGCGTGATCAGCGCCTTCAACTTCCCGGTCGCCGTATGGGCGTGGAACACCGCGCTGGCGCTGGTGTGCGGCAACGCAGTGATCTGGAAACCGTCGGAAAAAACCCCGCTTACCGCCCTGGCCTGCCAGGCACTGTTCGAGCGCGTACTGAAGAACTTCAGCGATGCGCCGCCGTACCTCAGCCAGGTGATCATCGGTGGCCGCGATGCCGGCTCCGCACTCGTGGATGACCCGCGTGTTGCGCTGATCAGCGCCACCGGCAGCACCCGCATGGGCCGCGAAGTAGCGCCGAAAGTCGCTGCACGTTTTGCCCGCAGCATTCTCGAACTGGGCGGCAACAACGCGATGATCCTCGGCCCAAGCGCCGACCTGGACATGGCCGTGCGCGCCATCCTGTTCAGCGCCGTCGGTACCGCCGGCCAGCGCTGCACCAGCCTGCGTCGGCTGATCGCCCATGAGTCGGTAAAAGAGGAAATCGTCACCCGCCTCAAGGCTGCGTATTCCAAAGTGCGCATCGGCCATCCGCTGGAAGGCAACCTGATCGGCCCGCTGATCGACAAGCACAGCTTCGAAAACATGCAGGATGCCCTGGAGCAAGCCTTGAGCGAAGGCGGCCGGGTGTTTGGCGGCAAGCGTCAGTTGGAAGACACGTTCCCCAACGCTTACTACGTGTCGCCGGCCATCGTGGAAATGCCGGAGCAGAGTGATGTGGTGTGCACCGAGACGTTCGCGCCGATTCTGTATGTGGTCGGCTATACCGATTTCGCTGAAGCGCTGCGCCTGAACAATGCGGTGCCACAAGGCCTGTCTTCGTGCATCTTTACCACTGACGTGCGCGAGGCCGAGCAGTTCATGTCGGCGGTGGGCAGTGACTGCGGGATTGCCAACGTCAACATCGGCCCGAGCGGCGCGGAGATTGGTGGCGCGTTTGGCGGTGAGAAAGAGACCGGTGGCGGGCGTGAGTCGGGCTCGGATGCATGGCGCGGGTACATGCGTCGCCAGACCAACACCGTGAACTACTCGCTGGAACTGCCGCTGGCCCAGGGTATTACCTTCGACTGATACCTCAAGTCGGAGTGAGGTCAATGTGGGAGCGGGCTTGCTCGCGAAAGCGGTGTGTCAGTCAACGAATGCTTATCTGATCCACCGCTTTCGCGAGCAAGCCCGCTCCCACATTTGACCGTATTTACAATTCGGAAAAGTGGTTTGTTAGGTCTCATCGGAGTCTGGCAATGGCATTACGCGAAGCATGCTTGTGGGAACAACTCACTCCTGGCCGGCCGGATCGTGCCGCGCTCAAGGGCGAGGTAAAAGTGGATGTGTGCGTGATCGGCGCCGGCATCACCGGTTTGTCGGCAGCCATTCACTTGCTGGAACAAGGAAAAAGTGTCGCCGTACTCGAGGCCCATCGCACCGGCCACGGTGGTTCGGGGCGCAACGTAGGGCTGGTCAATGCAGGGATGTGGATTCCCCCGGACGAGATCGAAGCCGGTTTTGGTACCGCGGTGGGCAGCCAGCTCAACCGCATGCTCGGCGCGGCACCGTCCCTGGTGTTCAGCCTGATCGACAAATACAACATCGACTGCCAACTGCGTCGCGAGGGCACCTTGCACATGGCGCACAACGCCCGTGGCGAGGCGGATTTGCGCAGTCGTGAAGAACAGTGGAAGCGTCGTGGCGCACCGGTGGAGCTGTTGACCGGCGCTGCATGCGAACAAGCCACCGGTACCAAAAAGATCGCCGCCGCCTTGCTCGACCGGCGGGCCGGCACCTTGAACCCGATGGCCTACACCAGTGGTTTGGCCAATGCCGCCGTCGGGCTCGGCGGGCAGTTGTTCGATCACTCCCCAGTCACCCAACTGGAACGCCAGGGCCAGCACTGGTCTGTGCAGACTGCCCAAGGCTCGGTGCAGGCCGAACAGGTGGTGATCGCTTCGAACGCCTACACCGAAGGCGAGTGGACCGAGCTGCGCCGCAACTTTTTCCCCGGTTATTACTATCAGGTGGCATCGGCCCCTCTGACCGACGACGCCGCCCAACAAATCCTGCCCGGCGGGCAAGGCTCCTGGGACACTCGCCAGGTACTCAGCAGCATCCGCCGCGACGCCGAAGGCCGCCTGCTGCTCGGCAGCCTGGGCAACGGCAACCAGAAACCCGCGTGGTTCCTCAAGGCCTGGGCCGATCGGGTGCAACAGCACTACTTCCCGTACCTCAAACCGGTGCAGTGGGAGTGCACCTGGACCGGCTGCATCGCGTTCACCCCGGACCACTTGATGCGCTTGTTCGAGCCGGCGCCCGGGCTGGTGGCGGTCACCGGTTACAACGGGCGCGGGGTGACGACCGGCAGTGTCGTGGGCAAAGCCTTCGCGGATTATCTGTGTCACCAGGATCCACAGGCACTGCCGATCCCCTTTGCGCCGATGCAGCCGTTGGCCGGTGTGGGCCTGCGCAGCTGTTTGTACGAGGCGGGATTCTCGCTGTATCACGCGGGCCAATGCCTGCGGATCGTGATCTGATCAACGAAATACCCCTCAGAAGCCTGCATTTTCTTAGCCGGCTACTAATCTGTATTGGTGCGAGTCGTAGCAGTAACGCACTGTAAATGTGCACTTCCGTTACGCACGCTGTTACATGTTTAAGGGTGGCCGTTTAGTGGCCGGGTTGCAGTGCTTGATTGGTCGGGTTGCACTTTATGGGTCCAATGGTTGCACCTGGTTGAGATAGACGGTTGCACGTCCAATCAAAAGGCGCCCAAAAACCTGCAATAACAATGACACCGTGTCTTTTTGAATAATAAAAACGTAATGGCACGACGCTTGCTCTGGGCTTTCTCCGAAAGTTTTTGAAGTGAAGCTGCAGTGCCAATTCAACAAAAACCTCGGAGCACCACTCATGTCCCAGACGTTTTACAAGAAAGGTTTTCTAGCCCTCGCCGTTGCTGCGGCGCTGGGTGTTTCTGCGTTTGCTCAAGCTGATGTGAAGATTGGCGTAGCGGGGCCGATGACCGGCGCCAACGCGGCATTTGGTGAGCAGTACATGAAAGGTGCCCAGGCGGCAGCCGATGTCATCAACAAGGCCGGCGGCATCAACGGCGAGCAGATCAAGCTGGTGGCCGGCGATGACGCCTGCGAACCCAAGCAGGCCGTGGCCGTGGCCAACCGCCTGGTTGACCAGGACAAAGTGATTGGCGTGGTCGGGCACTTCTGCTCGTCGAACACTATCCCAGCCTCCGAGGTGTATGCCGATGCGGGCGTGATCATGATCACCCCGGGCTCCACCAACCCGCAGGTTACCGAGCGTGGCCTGTCGGCCGTGTTCCGCATGTGTGGTCGTGACGATCAGCAAGGCATCGTGGCCGGCGACTACATCGTCGACGTGCTCAAGGGCAAGAAAGTTGCCGTTATCAACGACAAGGACACCTACGGCAAAGGCCTGGCCGACGCCACTGCGGCGCAGTTGACCAAGCGCGGTGTGAAGCCGGTGCTGGAAGAAGGCCTGACCCGTGGCGAGAAAGATTTCAGCGCCTTGGTCACCAAGATCCGCTCCACCGGTGCTGACGTCGTGTACTTCGGCGGCCTGCACCCGGAAGCCGGCCCACTGGTTCGGCAGATTCGTGAAGCCGGCCTGAAAGACGTCAAGTTCATGTCCGATGACGGCGTGGTGACCGACGAACTGGTGGCCACCGCCGGTGGTGCACAGTATGTGGATGGCGTGTACATGACCTTCGGCGCCGACCCACGCCTGCTGCCAGACAGCAAGACCGTGGTGGAAGAGTTCCGCAAAAATGGCACCGAGCCTGAAGGCTACACCCTGTACGCCTACGCCTCGATCCAGGCCCTGGCCGCCGGTTTCAATGGCGCCAAGTCCGACAAGGGCGAAGACGCAGCCAAATGGCTGAAATCCCACCCGGTCAAAACCGTCATGGGCGAGAAGAACTGGGACGCCAAGGGCGACCTGAAAATCTCCGACTATGTGGTTTACCAGTGGGACAAGGACGGCAAGTATCACCAGCTGGAAAAGCAGAAGTAATAGTTAGCGCGATGGGTCAGACGCCACTTGACCCTGTGGGAACCGGGCTTTTGTGGGAGCTGGCTTGCCTGCGATAGCGTCACCTCGGGTTGACTGACATTCCGAGGTGTCGCTATCGCGGGCAAGCCCGGCGCCCACACACGCCAGCTCCCACACGGGGACTTGGTTGCCAGCCCCTTTTGTGTCTGTCTTTTCCTCCTAGAAGATCCGCACACCCACAGGTGTGCAGGCTCTCACTGCGTGAGATTGCGTTATGGATGGTATTTTCCTGCAGCAACTGGTCAATGGGCTGACCCTCGGGTCTGTCTATGGCTTGATCGCCATCGGCTACACAATGGTCTATGGCATCATTGGCATGATCAACTTCGCCCATGGCGAGGTTTATATGATTTCCGCTTACCTCGCGGCGATCAGTCTGGCACTGCTGGCTTACTTCGGCATCGAATCCTTCCCGCTGCTCATCCTTGGCACCCTGATCTTCACCGTCGTCGTCACCGGCGTCTACGGCTGGGTCATCGAGCGTGTCGCCTACAAACCGCTGCGCAACTCCACCCGACTGGCACCGCTGATCAGCGCCATCGGTATTTCGCTGATCCTGCAGAACTACGCGCAGATCGCCCAGGGCGCCAAGCAACAAGGCATCCCGACGCTGCTGGCCGGCGCCTGGAGAGTCGATATCGGCACCGGCTTCGTGCAGTTGACCTACACCAAGGTGTTCATCCTGGTGGCCGCGTTTGTCGGCATGGGCCTGCTGACCTACATCATCAAGTACACCAAGCTCGGCCGCATGTGCCGCGCAACCCAGCAAGACCGCAAGATGGCGTCGATCCTTGGCATCAACACCGACCGGGTCATCTCCTACGTATTCGTGATTGGTGCCGCCATGGCCGCCTTGGCCGGTGTGCTGATCACCCTGAACTACGGCACGTTCGACTTCTACGCCGGCTTCATCATCGGCATCAAGGCATTTACCGCGGCGGTACTCGGCGGCATCGGTTCCCTGCCTGGGGCCATGCTCGGTGGGATCATCCTGGGTATTTCCGAGTCGCTGTTCTCGGGGCTGATCAACTCTGACTACAAAGACGTGTTCAGTTTCTCCCTGCTGGTGGTGATCCTGATTTTCCGTCCCCAGGGCCTGCTCGGTCGCCCACTCGTGGCGAAGGTATAACTATGTCTGCTGCCTACTCTATCGATATCAAGAAAAGTGTCGTCGATGCGGTACTCGCCGGGCTGATTTCGCTGATCGTGTTCGGTCCGATCGTCGGCGTGGTCCTCGACGGCTACAGCTTCAACCTGCAACCGGCGCGTGTCGGCATCCTGGTGGCCATCGTGATGGTTGGCCGGTTCGCCATGAGCCTGTTCCTGCAAACCCCAAGGGGCCTGCGGATTCTGCAAGGGTTTGAAAGCACCGGCTCCGGTGTGCATGTACTCAAGCCGGACTACAAGTCGCGCCTGCGCTGGATCATCCCGGCGTTGATCGTGATTGCCATCGTGTTCCCGTTCTTTGCCAACAAATACCTGCTGACCGTGGTGATCCTCGGGTTGATCTACGTGTTGCTGGGCCTTGGCCTGAACATCGTGGTCGGCCTGGCCGGGCTGCTCGACCTGGGTTACGTGGCGTTCTACGCCATCGGCGCCTATGGCCTGGCGCTGGGTTACCAGTACCTCGGCCTGGGCTTCTGGTCGGTGCTGCCGCTGGCGGCGATTTGTGCGGCGCTGGCGGGGTGCATACTCGGGTTTCCGGTGCTGCGAATGCACGGCGATTACCTGGCGATCGTGACCCTGGGCTTCGGTGAAATCATCCGCCTGGTGCTGAATAACTGGCTGTCGTTTACCGGTGGCCCGAACGGCATGCCGGTGCCGTCGCCAACGTTTTTCGGCCTGGAGTTCGTGCGCAAGGCGAAGGATGGCGGGGTGCCGTTCCACGAGTTCTTCGGCATCGACTACAACCCCAACATCAAATTCCTGTTCATCTACATCGTGCTGTTCCTGGTGGTGCTGCTGGTGCTGTACATCAAGCACCGCCTGACCCGCATGCCGGTGGGCCGCGCGTGGGAAGCCTTGCGCGAAGACGAAATCGCCTGCCGTTCCATGGGCCTCAACCACGTGCTGGTGAAGCTCTCGGCGTTCACCATCGGCGCGTCCACTGCCGGTCTGGCCGGGGTGTTTTTCGCCAGCTACCAGGGCTTCGTCAACCCGTCGTCGTTCACCTTCTTCGAGTCGGCGCTGATCCTCGCCATCGTCGTATTGGGCGGCATGGGCTCGACCGTCGGCGTGGTGATTGCCGCGTTCGTGCTGACGGTGGCGCCGGAGCTGCTGCGCAGCTTCTCCGAGTACCGCGTGCTGCTCTTCGGCGTGTTGATGGTGGTGATGATGATCTGGCGACCACGAGGCCTGATTCGTATCAGCCGTACCGGTGTTGTCCCGCGTAAAGGAGTGGCGCCATGAGCAAGGAAGTCGTTCTTTCCGTGGAACACCTGATGATGCACTTTGGTGGCATCAAGGCCTTGAGCGACGTAAGTCTCAAGGTCAAGCGCAACTCGATCTTCGCCCTGATCGGTCCCAACGGTGCCGGCAAGACCACCGTGTTCAACTGCCTGACCGGTTTCTACAAAGCCTCCGGCGGCAAGATCGAACTCAATGTGCGCGGCAAGCAGACCAACGTGATCCAACTGCTGGGCGAGCGCTTCAAGGCCACCGACTTTGTCTCGCCGAAAAGCTTCGTCAGCCGGGTGTTCTACAAGATGTTCGGCGGCACTCACCTGGTGAACCGGGCGGGTTTGGCGCGCACCTTCCAGAACATTCGCCTGTTCAAGGAAATGTCGGTGGTGGAGAACCTGCTGGTGGCCCAGCACATGTGGGTCAACCGCAACATGCTCGCGGGCATCCTCAATACCAAGGGCTACCGCAAGGCTGAAAGCGACGCCCTCGACCATGCGTTCTACTGGCTGGAAGTGGTGGACCTGGTGGACTGCGCCAACCGCCTGGCCGGCGAGCTGTCCTACGGCCAGCAGCGCCGCCTGGAAATCGCCCGTGCCATGTGCACCCGGCCGCAGATTATTTGCCTCGACGAACCGGCCGCCGGCCTCAACCCCCAGGAAACCGAAGCCCTCAGCGCGATGATTCGCCTGCTGCGGGACGAGCACGACCTGACGGTGGTGCTGATCGAACACGACATGGGCATGGTGATGAGTATTTCCGACCACATCGTGGTGCTGGACCACGGCAACGTGATTGCCGAGGGCGGGCCGGAAGCGATCCGCAATGATCCGAAGGTGATCGCGGCTTATCTGGGCGCTGACGAAGAGGAACTGGTATGAGTGAGCCAATCCTCGAACTGAAAGACCTGGACGTGTTCTACGGCCCGATCCAGGCCCTGAAGAAAGTTTCGCTGCACATCAACGAAGGCGAAACCGTGAGCCTGATCGGCTCCAACGGCGCGGGTAAATCCACGCTGCTGATGTCGATCTTTGGCCAGCCACGGGCCGAGTCCGGGCAGATCATCTACCGCGGCGTCGACATTACCCACAAGTCGTCCCACTACATCGCCTCCAACGGCATTGCGCAGTCGCCGGAAGGGCGGCGGGTGTTCCCCGACATGACCGTCGAGGAAAACCTGCTGATGGGCACCATCCCGATTGGCGACAAGTTCGCCACCGAAGACATGCAGCGCATGTTCGAGCTGTTCCCGCGGCTCAAGGAGCGGCGCAACCAGCGGGCGATGACCATGTCCGGTGGTGAACAGCAGATGCTTGCCATCGCCCGCGCACTGATGAGCCGGCCCAAGCTGTTGCTGCTGGACGAGCCGAGCCTGGGGCTGGCGCCGATCGTGGTGAAGCAGATCTTTTCCACGCTGCGGGAGCTGGCGTCTACCGGCATGACCATCTTCCTGGTGGAGCAGAACGCCAACCATGCGTTGCGCTTGTCGGACCGGGCGTACGTGATGGTCAACGGCGAGATTCGCCTTACCGGCACCGGCAAGGAGCTGCTGGTGAATGAGGAGGTGCGTAACGCCTACCTCGGCGGGCACTGATGTAACTCTGATCGTTCCCACGCTCCGCGTGGGAACGCCTCTTGTGACGCTCTGCGCCACGCTTTGGGACGCGGAGCGTCCCGGCCTGCATTCCCACGCAGAGCGTGGGAACGATCAGCGTGGGAACGATCATCCACAGTGCTTTCCTGAAATTGTGGACAACAAATCCGGGCACCTGCCAAAGCGCGACATATAGCCGCCGCAAATCCCTGTTTTGTCACAGTTTTGACTTGTCCCCAAGCACTGTGGAACCGGCTGTGGGTAACGTGGGAGTAGCTGGCTGGAGGCCTTTGTTTTCGAGGCTTGCAGCGTGGTGGTTGTTTATTGATCAGTGAGTTTTTCGTGACCACCCGAGGGGTTTGTCAACCTGTTTAAAGACACAGGTATATGACCGAAATATGTCACTCCGGCCTGTGGATAAGTCTGTGACTAAACTCTGGAAAGAGTGCCGCAGAGGCCGGAATGACTGGCCTGGAGCCATCGTCCTGGTTGCACCGTTTTGAACCGGGCTACATACGGGCTGCGCAAGGTCAAGCAAAAAACTTTTTGAATCGCGCTGAAAGCCTTGTGTAGCGCGGCTTTCAGCTTTTGTACTTGCCCCCAAAGACTGTGGACGGGGCTGTGGATAAGGTGCGCGCACATGGCTGCACGCCATGGCCTGTATGGCTTTCGGGCGATTGGTTGAATTTCGTACAGCATGAGCGGCATTCACCTGTGTCCACAGCGTGTATCAGTTGCCGCGAGCCCGGCAGCCGGGCATTCTGCTGGCTGATTTTTTACCTCGTAGCCCCGCAAGGAGAACACCATGTCCAATACGCTGTTTATTACTGGCGCGACCTCCGGTTTTGGCGAAGCCTGTGCCCGCCGTTTTGCCGAAGCCGGCTGGAAACTGGTGCTCACCGGCCGCCGCGCAGAGCGCTTGAACGCCCTGTGCGCCGAGCTTTCCAAGCAGACCGAAGTGCTCGGCCTGGTGGTGGACGTGCGTGACCGCAAGGCCATGGAAGAGGCAATCGCCAACCTGCCGCCGTCCTTTGCCACGCTGCGCGGGCTGATCAACAACGCCGGCCTGGCGGTGGGCACCGACCCTGCGCCGAAGTGCAGCCTCGACGATTGGGAAACCATGGTCGACACCAACATCAAGGGCCTGCTGACCACCACCAGCCTGCTGTTGCCGCGCTTGATCGCCCACGGCCGTGGCGCCGGCATCATCAACCTCGGTTCCATTGCCGGCAGCTACCCGTACCCGGGCAGCCACGTGTATGGCGGCACCAAGGCCTTCGTCAAACAGTTCTCGCTGAACCTGCGTTGCGACCTGCAGGGCACCGGCGTGCGCGTGACCAACATCGAGCCGGGCCTGTGTGAGAGTGAGTTCTCGCTGGTGCGCTTTGCCGGTGACCAGGCGCGTTATGACGCGACTTATGCCGGTGCCGAGCCGATCCAGCCGCAGGACATTGCGGATACGATCTTCTGGGTGCTTAACACCCCGGCACACGTGAACATCAACCGCCTGGAGCTGATGCCAGTGAGCCAGACCTGGGCCGGGTTTGCGATTGAGCGTGGCGCCAAGGCCTAAGTTCGTCGAGCTGTTGTGGCGAGGGAGCTTGCTCCCTCGCCACAGGGTTTTTGTCAGCCTGGAAAATGCGGCAAATCGGCCAAAACAGGACATAAGGTACACTCCACCCCTGAAAACCCCGCCGCGCTGTGCGGTTCAAAGGTTTTGACAGGAGGATATGTGAGTAACCGAGGTGAGCAGTCGCTGCTCAAACAATCGACCATCCTGATGTTCGCCGTGGCGATCGCCGGGATTGTCACGGGGGTGGTGTCGGGCGCCCAATCGATTTTATTCGACGGCTTTTTCTCGCTGATCGCCACCGCCATCAAGGTGCTGATGCTGATCACGGCCAAGCTGATCGCCAAGAAAAGCAACGAACGTTTCCAGTTCGGCTACTGGCACCTGGAACCCATGGTGCTGCTGATCGAGGGCAGTTTCCTGCTGTTGATCGCCATCTACGCGTTTCTCAACGGCGTGTTCGGCATTATCAATGGCGGGCGCGATATCGAGTTGGGTCTGGTGATCATCTATGCGGCGGTGTTTACCGTCGTCGAGTTCGCCTATTTCTTCTACGTGCGTTACCGCAATCGCACGCTCAAGTCGTCGCTGATCCAGTTCGACAACATCAGTTGGTTGGTGGACGCGATGCTGTCGGTGGGGCTGCTGGTGAGCTTCCTGGCGGCGCTGTTGCTCAAGTCCCAGGGCTATGGGCAGTGGGCGGTATATGTGGACCCGTTGATCCTGATCCTGCTGGCGTTGAGCATGCTGGCGCCGGCCTTCAAGATCCTGCGCCCGGCGCTACGCGACGTGTTGGGGATTGTGCCGGACCAGTTGGACGGCAAAGTGCGCGAAGTGATGGAGGCGGCCCAGGCCAGGCATGGTTTCGATGATTACGTGTCCTACGTGCAGAAGCACGGGCGGGCGCGGTTTATCGAGATTCATGTGGTGTTGCCGGCGGATTACCCGGTGGATAACGTCGCCACCCTGGACGGGCTGCGCGAAGAAATATCCACAGGGTTGGGCAAGCCCGACGCGGCCCGCTGGCTGACGATCAGTTTTACCGGGGACCGCAAATGGATTGCGTAAGGCCCAGGTAGCACGTCGCCAAGTGGTAAGGCGTGGTCGACGGCATGTCCCGCCGGCTCACGTGCCCCTTGGCATCCAGGCACTCATTCCAGCCTTTGTCGTGCAGGAAGCGTTGTTGCAGCGCCAGCAATTGGCGTTGCAGCACGGCTTCACTGTCGGGCCGCAAGGTCAGCGCCCGCAGGTATTCGGCCTGGGCCCAGATGCGCTGGGTGCCGTCGCGCACGCTGCCGTCCAGGGCGAGCATGCCGCTGACCGCACCGGTTAGGTTATCCACACCCTTTTGCTCGGCATAGGTGAACGCTTTGTTCAGCGATGTGTGCAACGGTGTGCCCCGCAGCAAATCCGAAGATTCCAGCAGGAAGAACCATTCGAACTGATGCCCCGGTTCAAACCAGTTATCCACAGCACCCAGCGGTTTTTCCATCATCACCCCGTGTTGGCGGTCGATGAAGCGCTTCTGCATGGCGTTGGCCAGGTCCAGCAACGCGTCTTGGGTGACGGCGTCCTCCCGCACGGCCAACGTGGCGAGGAAACCTTCGGCAAGGTGCATCAGCGGGTTTTGCAGAGGGCCAGACTTGAGGGATGACCAGTTACGTTCCAGCACCGCTTCGTACAGGCCGTCGCCGGTGGCGAAGCGTTCGGCGACCACTTCCAAGGCGGCGTCGAGTACCGATTCCACCAGCGATTCACGTACCTTGGCCCAATAGTGGGCGCAGGCGAAGATGATGAAGGCGTGGGTGTAGAGGTCCTTGCGCTTATCCAGCGGCTTGCCGTGGGCGTCGATGCTGTAGAACCAGCCGCCGTGCTCGGCGTCGTGGAAGTGCCGTTGCAGGGAACGGAACAACGCGGCGGCGCGCTCCTCGGCAAAGGCTGCGCCGGGTTCACCGATCAGGCTGGCAAACAGGTACAACTGCCGTGCGCAGGCCATGGCGCGATAGCGTTGCGGGGGCAAAGGCCGATGATCGGCGTCCAGGGCCTCATAGGGCAGCGCCAGGTCGGCATTCCAGCCCGGGCCTTGCCAGAGCGGCACGATCAGGTCGTGGAAGTGCGTCAACACGGCGGTCAATTGAGGCTTGAGGGCGGAGCTTGGAGCGATGGGCATCGGCTGGCGTCGTCACGGCAGGGGTGTTTGCGCGACATGGTATCAGGCTTGGGATCGGTGTTGTCTTTACTGCCGCCTTCGCGAGCAAGCCCGCTCCCACATTCGATCGAGTTCCATTGTTGGAATGCAGTCGACTGTGGGAGCGGGCTTGCTCGCGAAGAGGCCCTCAGGAGCACCGAAAATCAGGCAGCGAGCAACCAAACCCCAGTCGCCGCCGAAGCCGCACCCGCCACCCGCACCAACGGCGCAGCCGCCGCCGGCAGGAAACGCACCACGGCATAACCGGCAGCATGCAAAACCGCCGTCGCACCCACAAACCCTATGGCATACGCCCACGGGCTGGACATGTCCGGCAGCTCCAAACCATGGGCCACGCCATGGAACAGTGCAAACAGCGCCGTCGCCGCCACCGCCACGAACAACGGCGGCCGCACCGCCAGCGCTACCGCCAGGCCCAGCGCCAGCACCGACGCGGCAATCCCGCTTTCCAGCGCCGGCAGTTCCAGCCCTTCAAAGCCCAGCATCCCGCCGATCAGCATGGTGCCGACAAACGTGCACGGCAGCGCCCAGCGCGCCGAGCCTTTTTGTTGAGCGGCCCACAGGCCCACGGCGACCATTGCCAGCAAGTGGTCGATGCCGCCCAGCGGGTGGCTGATACCGGCCACCAGGCCGTTGTCGCCATGGCCGGGGTGGGCGAAGGCGAGGGCGGGAGTGAGCAGCAAGGCTGCGGCAGCGAGAAGTATATTGAGGCGCATGGACAGGCTCCTTGTGGGGGTTGATCAGGCTGCGGTCAGCAAGCCCTGGCGTTCGATGAAGGCGACGATTTCTTCCAGGCCGACGCCGGTTTTCTGATTGCTGAAGACGAAAGGTTTACCGCCGCGCATGCGCTGGGTATCGCTGTTCATCAGCTCCAGGGATGCGCCTACCAGCGGCGCCAGGTCGATCTTGTTGATCACCAGCAGGTCGGATTTGCAGATTCCCGGCCCGCCTTTGCGCGGCAGCTTGTCGCCGGCCGACACATCGATCACGTAGATGGTCAGGTCCGACAGTTCCGGGCTGAAGGTGGCCGACAGGTTGTCGCCGCCGGATTCCACCAGGATCAGGTCCAGGCCGGGAAAGCGACGGTTGAGTTGGTCGACCGCTTCGAGGTTGATCGAGGCGTCTTCGCGAATCGCGGTGTGGGGGCAGCCGCCGGTTTCCACACCGATGATGCGCTCGGGCGCCAGGGCCTGGTTGCGCACCAGGAAGTCGGCGTCTTCGCGGGTGTAGATATCGTTGGTGACCACTGCCAGGTTGTAGCGATCACGCAGGGCCAGGCACAGGGCCAGGGTCAGGGCGGTCTTGCCGGAGCCGACCGGGCCGCCGATGCCGACGCGCAGGGGTTGGGTGTTCATGTGATTCTCCAAGATAAAGTGCCCTAGGAACGGAACAGGCGGCTGTACTGGCGCTCATGGGCCATGCACGCCAGGGACAGGCCAAACGCGGCGCTGCCGTAGTGATTGGGGTCAAGCTGGCTGGCGTCCTGCTGGGCTTGTTGCAGCAGCGGCAGCAGTTCGCTGGTCAGGCGCTGGGCGGCTTGTTGGCCCAGAGGCAGCGTCTTCATCAGCACCGCCAATTGGTTTTCCAGCCAACTCCACAGCCAGGCGGCCAGGGCGTCATCCGGGCTGATCTGCCAGGCGCGGGCGGCCAGGGCCCAGCCCAGGGCCAGGTGCGGTTCGGAGCGCTGTGCCAGGAACTCTCGGGCGGCGTCATCCAGCTCCGGTAAACCGTTCAATAGCTGGTGCAGGGAATAGCCCATCTGCCGGCTTTCCTGATAAAGCTCGCGGGTTTCACGGCTGGCGCGGTGTTCCTCGCACAACTGCGCGAGGCGTGGCCAGTCCTGTTCGGCGGCGGCCTGGCAGTGGGCGAGCAGCAGCGGCGCTTCGAAGCGCGCCAGGTTGAGCAACAGTTGATCGCTGATCCAGCGCCCGGCACTTGCCGGGTCGGTCACGCGGGCTTGCTCCACGGCCATTTCCAGGCCCTGGGAATAGCTGTAGCCACCAATCGGCAGCTGCGGACTGGCCAGACGCAACAGCGCCCAGGCTGGGTTCATAGGCGTACGCCGAACTGGTGCAGCTTGGGCGGGTAGTTGAAGTCTTCGTCGCCATGGCGGGAGTGGTGGTGGCCGCCGCCATAGGCGCCGTGTTCCGGCTGGAAGGGGGCCTCGATGGTCTCGGTCGTCGCGCCCAACTGATCGAGCATGGCCTTGAGTACGTAGTCATCGAGCAGGCGCAGCCAACCGTCACCCACTTGCAGCGCCACGTGGCGGTTGCCCAGGTGATAGGCGGCGCGGGTCAGTTCAAAGGCATTGCCGCAGGTGACGTGCAGCAGTTGTTCAGGCCGGGCGCACACGCGTACGACACGTCCGTCTTCAGCCTGTAGGAATTCGCCATCGTGCAGCGGCGGTTGGCCGCGCTCCAGAAACAGGCCGACGTCTTCTCCGTCGGCACTGAAACAGCGCAGGCGGCTTTTGCTGCGGGCTTCGAAATTCAGCAGCAACTCTGCGGCCCAGACGGGTTGGGGGGCGATTCGGCGGTGGATCACCAGCATCAGAAAGCTTCCAGCTATGAGCGATAAGCAAGCTAGAGCAAGGGTCTTGCCAACCACGCGGGGAGTAGGAATTCCCTGTAGGCAGGCGACTTGTGCCACCTGATGGCGCAGGAAATTATTCCAAAATGTCTCATTTTGGTGCGTGGTTGGATTTATAGCACCGGATCCGGGCGCTCGGCGTTGAATTCCATTGCTTGGTGCATGAAATTTCTTTCATCTTTTATGAGTTTTGATTGCTTGGGACTTTTCCTACGCACTTGCAGGATTTGCCGTGCGTTGCGTTACGCGCTGTTTCATTAGGATTCCGCTCCGTATTTAATCTTCAGCGGTTTCCACCATGTACAAGTCATTTTTCTGTTTACTCATTGTCAGTTTGTCGCTCGCCATTTCATCTGCTTCGGCCAACCTTCAGCGTGCCCCGGCATTCGCGCCGCCACCTACTATCGACAACGTGATCGACCGCGCCCACGAGCTGTTGGGCACGCCCTATAAATTGGGCGGCGCTTCGGTGAAGCAGGGCTTCGATTGCAGCAGCTTCCTGGTGTACCTGTTCAAGACCGAAGCCAACATTCATCTGCCTCGCACCACCTCGGCGATGCACCGCTCAACCGCGGCCACGGTCAAGCGCAATGCGTTGCAACCGGGTGATGCGGTGTTTTTCAGGGGCAATGGGCACGGCCAGGTCAGCCACGTTGGTCTCTATATAGGAGAGGGCAAGTTCATCCACTCGCCGCGCACGGGCAAAAGCGTGCGCATCGACTCACTGGCCAACAGCTATTGGAACCGGAACTACACCACCGCCAAGCGTTTTCACACCGTGCGCTGAGTTATTCGGTGCTGCCCAGGCCTTGCCAATGCTTGAGGCCGATAAAGATGAAACGCAGCTGCTGGGTGATCTTGGCTTGTGGCGTGAGGTGCGCAGGCAGCGCTTCGGCGGGCGGGTCGATAATGTCGGGCAGGGTGGCGAACACGCTCTTGACGATCAGGTCGGCCATCACGTGCAGGCCGTCGGCATCCAGGTGCTGGAGCTTGGGCATCAGGGTCAGGTCGGCGGCGAGGTCGCTGGCGATGTCTTCACGCAGGGCACCAATGGCTTGGCGAACGGCGAGGCTGCCACCGTATTGCTCGCGGGCCAGGAACAGGAATTGCGAACGGTTGGCGGCGACCACATCCAGGAAAATCCGTACCGAGGCATCAATGATGCCGCCCATCACGAATTCGTTGTGGCGCACCAGGCGAATCGTCGCGCGAAAGGTCTGGCCGACTTCGCTGACCAATACCAGGCCCAGCTGATCCATATCGGCAAAGTGACGGTAGAAACCGGTGGGCACGATGCCGGCGGTCTTGGCCACTTCACGCAGGCTGAGGCTGCCGAACCCACGGCCACACTCCATCAGATGGCGGGCTGCGTCCATCAGGGCGAGTCGGGTCTGTTGCTTCTGTTCGGCGCGGGGCAGCATTGGCAGGCGGGCTTTGTGGACAAGGACAGCGACGCACTCTAGCAAATCAGCTTTGCCAGCGTCGAACTTCAAAAGGGAGAAGGGCGTTGCGGTTCACACAAAGTCAAAGCCCGATCGGCTGATCGGGCTTTTTTCCAGGGCCAGCACGGGCTTAGCTCTGTGCTTGATGCAGTTCTGCCAGACGGTCAGCACCGCCTTCCACTACGCCGTCAGCATAAGCGCGTTTGTTGGCGCGGCTCGAACCATCTTCAACCAGGCCTTTCTGTTCCAGACGATCACGACCACCTTCGGCAACAGCGTTGCGTTCCATCAGGCGATCAGCGCCACCTTCAACCAGACCTTTCTGTTCCAGACGGTCACGGCCACCTTCAGCAACGCCTTCGGTGTAAGCACGTTTGTTGGCTTGTTCAGAACCGTTTTCAGTGATGCTGCCGTTGTAGTCGGTGTTGTTCTTGTCCGAAGCGCCGCTGCGAGCCAGGGTTTGGCTGAAGTGGGAAGCGTCGGCTTTCACTTGTGGGGTTGCCTGTTCAGCAGCTGGCAGGGCAAATGCGCTGGTGGCCAGGAGGGAAAGTGCAAAGCTTGCGAGTATTTGGCGTTTCATGATGGGTTGCTCCTTGGGAGGGCGATAAATTGGGTACAGGGCTAATGCTACTCTTGATAAGTCGATATAAAAGTTCATAAACACAATGGTAATAATCAACAGAATTGATTGTTCCCTGCGAAGGCTCTATCTCGCAGGTCTCAAGCCCGCGCTTTTGCACCGAGGTGGGTATTTTCGACACGAACGTGGGTAACAACGGTGCGTCGTTGATGATTGAAACTGTCTGGTTGGTCAGGAAAGGCGGTTTTTATGAGGAATTCATCAATGGGGTTAAACCCCCGCGCCGTTTGTCAGTCGTAGCCATATAAGCTGTAGTCAAAACGCGCGCCGCAAAGCGCCCGCTCAGTCGTAACCTGGAGTCCTGTGCAATGACGCGCACTCGTAAAATTCTCGCCTGGAGCTGCGCCAGCTTCGTTTTGTTAATCGCCATTGTGGTGTTGGTCCTGGTGTTCTTTGACTGGAACCGGATCAAGCCGCCCCTCAACGCCAAGGTCTCCGAAGAGCTGCATCGACCGTTTGCCATCAATGGCAACCTGGCAGTGGTGTGGCAGCGCGAGCCCGATGAGGGCGGCTGGCGCGCCTGGATTCCGTGGCCCCATGTGATTGCCGAAGACCTGACCCTGGGCAATCCCGACTGGTCGAAAGCCCCGCAGATGGTCACCCTCAAGCGCGTGGAGTTGCGTATCTCGCCCCTGGCGTTGCTGGCCCAGCGCGTGGTGATCCCGCGTATCGACCTCACCGAACCGAGTGCGCAGTTGCAGCGCCTGGCCGATGGCCGCGCCAACTGGACCTTCAAGTTCGACCCCAAGGACCCGAATGCCGAACCGTCCAACTGGGTGGTGGACATCGGCGCCATCGGCTTCGACAAAGGCCATGTGACCCTCGACGACCAGACTCTCAAGACCCAGCTCGACGTCGTGATCGACCTGCTCGGCAAGCCGATCCCCTTCGGCGAGATCGTCGGCGATGCCGACGCCAGGAAAGCCCTGGAAAAAGGCTCGGCGCCGCAGGATTACGCGTTCGGCCTCAAGGTCAAGGGCCAATACCACGGCCAGAAACTCGATGGCACCGGCAAGATCGGTGGCCTGCTGGCCTTGCAGGACGCGGCCAAGCCGTTCCCGCTGCAAGCCCAGGCCAGGATCGGCGACACCAGCATCGCGCTGGCCGGCACCCTGACCGACCCGATGAACCTCGGCGCCCTCGACCTGCGCCTCAAACTCTCCGGCAGCAGCCTGGGCAACCTGTACCCGCTGACCGGCGTGACCTTGCCGGATTCGCCGGCCTATTCCACCGACGGCCACCTGATCGCCAAGCTGCATGAGGCCAGTGGCGCGTCGTTCCAGTATGAAAACTTCAACGGCAAGATCGGCAACAGCGACATCCACGGCAACCTCGGCTACGTCGCCAGCCAGCCGCGGCCCAAGCTCACCGGGGCGCTGGTCTCCAACCAGCTGTTGATGACCGACCTGGCGCCGCTGATCGGCGCCGACTCCAACGCCAAGCAAAAAGCCCGTGGCGGCGAAAGCAAGCAGCCGGCGACCAAGGTGCTGCCAGTGGAAGAGTTCCGCACCGAGCGCTGGCGCGACATGGATGCCGACGTCGAATTCACCGGCAAACGCATCGTCCACAGTGCCGAATTGCCGTTCACCGATCTCTACACTCACCTGGTGCTGAACGACGGGCAGTTGAGCCTGGAGCCCCTGCGTTTCGGCGTGGCCGGTGGCAAGCTCGACGCGCAGATTCGTCTCAACGGGCGCACCACGCCGATGGAAGGCCAGGCCAGACTCACCGCGCGCAACTTCAAGCTCAAGCAGTTGTTCCCGACCTTCGAGCCGATGAAAACCAGCTTCGGTGAGCTCAACGGCGACGCGGACATTTCCGGGCGCGGCAACTCCGTCGCGGCATTGCTTGGCACGTCGAATGGCGATCTGAAGATGTTGATCAACGACGGCGCCATCAGCCGCGGACTGATGGAAATCGCCGGGCTCAACGTCGGCAACTACGTGGTCGGCCGCCTGTTTGGCGACAAGGAAGTGAAGATCAACTGTGCGGCCGCAGACTTCGGCATCAAGTCGGGCCTGGCGACGACTCGCCTGTTTGTGTTCGATACCGAGAACGCGATCATCTACATCGATGGCACCGCGAACATGGCCAGCGAGCAGCTTGACCTGACCATTACCCCGGAGTCCAAAGGCTTCCGCCTGTTTTCCCTGCGCTCGCCGTTGTACGTCAACGGGCCGTTTATCAAACCGAATGCTGGCGTGAAGGCGGTGCCGCTGATGCTGCGTGGTGCGGGCATGGTTGCCTTGGGTGTGATTGCCGGCCCGGCGGCGGGCTTGCTGGCGCTGGTGGCACCGAGCGGCGATGAGCCGAACCAGTGTGCGCCGCTGCTGCAACAGATGAAGGAAGGCAAGGCACCGAAGACGGTGAAAGGCTAGCTGACAAAACCGTGAACCAAATGTGGGAGCGGGCTTGCTCGCGAAGGCGGTGGATCAGTCAAGAATGTTCCAACTGACCCACCGCCTTCGCGAGCAAGCCCGCTCCCACATGGGTTTTGCGGTGTTAGCTGTGTTAGTTACAGGTCCTTCAGAATATCCGCCATGTCGTCGGCGTGTTCTTCTTCCTGGGCCAGGATGTCTTCGAAGATCCGGCGAGTGGTCGGGTCTTTGTCACCGATGTACTGGATGATTTCGCGATAGCTGTCTACCGCGATGCGCTCGGCCACCAGGTCTTCGTAGACCATCTCCTTCAGCGTATTGCCGGCCACGTACTGCGCGTGGGAATTCTTCGACAGCAAGTCGGGGTTGAACTCCGGCTCGCCACCCAACTGCACGATACGCTCGGCCAACTTGTCGGCGTGTTCGGCTTCCTGGGTGGCGTGCTCGAGGAACTCCTCGGCGGCGACATGCGCCTTGACGCCATTGGCCATGAAGTAGTGGCGCTTGTAGCGCAGCACGCACACCAGCTCGGTGGCCAGCGATTCGTTGAGCAGACGCAGGATTTCCTGGCGGTCGGCGTCATAACCTTCGGTCACGGCACCGTTTTCGACGTTCTTGCGGGCGCGGTCACGTAAAGTGGCTACGTCAGACAAATGTGAGTCAGTCATCTCATTCTCCTGGTACTAATCCGGTTTTGCGCCACGCTCTGCCGGCGTGATCGCTCCAAGTTGTGAGTCCCAGGCAACGCAAAAAGTTTTATCGGATTTTACAGAGCGTGCCCCGACAGCCGCGCTTCCTCCTGCAACCACTCAAAAAACGCCCGGACCGGCGGGTGCCGTTCCCGTCCCGGTACGCACAGGGCGCTGTAGCCGGCGCCGTTGACGCGGACCTGTGGCCGGTAAGGCACCAGCAACCCGCTGGCGACGCTTTCCGAGACCAGGATATTGCTCGCCAGCACCAGGCCCTGGCCGGCGATGGCCGCTTGCAGGGCGTAGTGTTCTTCGTCGTATTCGCGCAGCGGCGAAGCGGATTGCAACCAATCTTCCCCGGCCTTTTCGCACCATGCCTGCCAGCCCAGGGCGTACAGCCTGGAGTTGTGCCAGCGCACGCTGATCAGGGTCGGGGTGCGCTCGCGCGCCAGGGCGACTTGTTCGGGGGAGCCATACACGGCGAAACATTCGTCGAACAGGCACAAACCGTAGAGGTTCGTGTAGTCGTCGATGCTGTAGCGGATCACCAGGTCGACGCTGGCATCCTGCTGTAAATCGACCACGGCGCAGTTGGTGTCCAGGCGCAGGCTGATATCCGGATGGGCGGCATAGAAGCGCCCGAGTCGCGGCACCAGCCACAGAGCGGCAAACGCCGGCGTAGTGGAGAGCGTGAGATTGCCGGCGCTGCGTTGCGGGCGCAGGGTGTCGACGCTTTGCGCGACGTCCAGCAAGGCGCCGTGCAGGCTGTGGAACAGGCGCTCGCCGCGTTCCGTCAGGCGCACCTGGCGCGGCAGGCGCTCGAACAGCGGTACGCCGAGCCAGGTTTCCAGGGAGCGAATCTGATGGGACACCGCCGTCGGCGTTACCGACAACTCCTGGGCGGCGGCCTTGAAGCTCAACAGGCGCGAGGCCGATTCAAAGGCGCGCAGGGCGGTCAGGGGCAGCGAAGCAAACATGTGTGGCTCCATGGATGAATTCAGTTCATCCAAAACAACTATTGCTCATTTGTGAGGGTGGCCGCTCGGCTCTAGATTTATGCGCAACAGGGGCAGCCATTCAGGTTGCCTGAGTCTAGCGTGTGAAGGCCTACAGATGAAAAAAATGCTTGCGATCCATTCCAGCCCCCGCGGCGAACGTTCCCACTCCCGGCGCCTTGCCGAGGTGTTCCTGGCCGCCTGGCACACCGCCAATCCCGACGCGCAGCTGACCCGCCGCGAAGTGGGCCGGGCGTCTATCCCCCACGTCAGCGAAGCGTTCATTGCCGCCAGCTTCCACCCGGAGCCGCAGGCGATGCCGTTGTCCATGCACGCCGATTTGCAACTGAGCAATGAGCTGGTAGCCGAGCTCGTCGAGCACGAACTGCTGGTGATTTCCGTACCGATGTACAACTTCGGGATTCCCAGCGGCCTCAAGGCCTGGATCGACCAGATCGTGCGCATGGGCCATACCGTGGACATCACCCAGGACAGCCAGGGCATCGCCCAGTACCAGCCGTTATTGTTGGGCAAAAAGGCCTTGATCATCACCAGTCGCGGCGGCAGCGGCTTTGGCCCGGGCGGGGAAAACGAGGCGATGAACCACGCCGATCCGCACCTGCGGACCGCGTTGGGGTTCATCGGCATTGAAGACGTCACGGTGATCGCCGCAGAAGGCGAAGAGTCCGATCCGAGCGTTTTCCGCCGTTCCTGCGATGCAGTCGAGGGGCAACTGCGCGACCTGGCCGGGAGCTTCTGAAGTGTCGTGGCTGTTCCTGCTGATCGCCGCCGGCTTTGAGGTGACCTTCGCCATGGGCATGAAGTACGCCGACGGCTTCACCCGGCTGTGGCCGTCGCTGGTCACCGTCGTCGCGGCCGTGGGCGGGATCTACTTCCTGACCCTGGCCATGCGTGAGTTGCCGGTGAGCGTGGCCTACCCGATCTGGACCGCCATTGGCTCACTGGGCACTGTGTTTCTCGGGTTCGCGTTGCTGGGGGAGAGCCTGACGCTGATCAAGCTGGTGTCGGTGGGCTTGATCGTCGCCGGAGTGGTGGGGCTCAAGTAGCTTCCTGCGCGCTGACATTGCTGCGAACCGGCGTCGTCCAGCGCTCCGACAAAATCACCCCGCCCAGGGTCAGCAAGCCGCCCACCAGGTGATACATCGCCAGCTGCTCTTTCAACACCACTGCGGCAATCAACGCGGTGATCAGCGGCAGCAGGTTGAAAAACAGCGTGGTGCGGCTTGGGCCGAGGGTCTTCACCGAATGCATCCAGGCCAGCGGCGCGAGCATCGAGGCCAGCAGGCAGGCGTACAGCACCAGCGGGATATTCGACCAGCCAAGGCCGGCCTTGTCGGAGAGCAGGAACAGCGGAAACAACACCACCACCGCCACCAGCACCTGCAGGTACAGCAACACCAGTGGCGGCAAGCGCAGCTGCCATTTTTTCAGCAGGGTGCTGTAGACCGCGTAGGCGAGGGTGGCCACCAGCATCATCGCGTCACCCATATTCAGCCCGTGTTGCAGCAGGGCGCTGAGACTACCGGCGGAAACCACCACTACCACGCCGGCAAACGACAGCACGGCACCGGTCAGGGCGCCGAAGGTCAGGCGCTGGCCAAGGCTGATGATTGCGGCGGTGAGAGCCATCAGTGGCATCAGCGAGAGGATAATGCCCATGTTGGTGGCCGAGGTCAGGTTCGCGGCGTAATACGCCAGGCTCTGGTACACCGCCATGCCCAGCACGCCGAGGATGAAGATCTTGCCCAGGTTGGGACGAATCAGCGGCCAGTTGGCGATGACGGGTTTGAGCATGAACGGGGTAAACAGCAGGCCGGCCAGCAGCCAGCGGTAAAAACCGATCTCGGCAGGGAAAATCGTCCCCACCGCGAGTTTGTTGACCACGGTATTGCCGGCCCAGATAAAAATGGCCAGTAACGGATAAGCGTATTGCATCGAAAAGAACCAGTTGCGTCTATGAGCGGTGATTATCCTTTGTCTGGATCGAAGCCTATACTTCGATCCAGCCATCCGACCTTTGTATCCAGACAACATGCTCAAGAAGTACATCAACCTTCCCGATTTTGACCAGTTGCCGGCCCCGGTGTATTTCCGTTATTCGGAATTCGAGGCTGACACCCATGCCAGTGCGCACCAGCATGCCTGGGGTTCCCTGGACTACTCGGCCCGTGGCGTGATGCGCTTTGAAGTGGCCGGCAGTCGCTTTATGTCGCCGCCGCAATATGCGGTATGGATCCCACCCAACACCCAGCACAGTTCCTACAACGCCCAGGCGATCGTCTACCGCTCCGTATATCTGGCGCCCGCCTTGTGCGAGCAATTGCCGGCGCAGCCGTGCACCCTGACCATCAGCGATATCCTCAAGGCGATCCTCAGTGATTTCGCCGAGCGTGATGTCAACATTCCCGAGAACGAAGCCGACGTGCGCCTGGCCCAGGTGCTGGTAGACCAGCTCAGGCAGGCGCCGGTGCACGATTGTTTCCTGCCGTATGCCAGCCATCCCGGGTTGCTCAGTGTGCTGGAGGGCATGCAGGCCGACCCTGGCGATAACCGCGCGCTGGCCCAGTGGGCGCAGCAGGTGCATGTCAGTGAGCGCACCCTGGCGCGGCAATTTGTGCGTGAGCTGGGGATGAGCTTCGGCGAATGGCGCCAACGCCTGCGGTTCCTGGCGTCGATCGAAGCGCTGGACAGCGCGCGCAGCGTCCAGGAAGTTGCGTTTGACCTGGGCTACAGCACGGCCTCGGCGTTTATCGCGATGTTCCAGCGCCAGGCCGGCTGCACGCCGGAGCAGTATCGCCGGACCCATATACGCGGCAGGAAGGTGTAACAGGGTTTGACTACACTGCTGGGGAGGCCGTGCCCCTCGGCACGGTAACAGGGAGAAAACTCCATGAAGATGCTGCGTATTCCGCTGTTGATGATGGGCCTGCTGCTGTGTTCCCAAGGCTTTGCCGCGACTGCCGCACAGACGGCTCAGCAACAAAAAATGACCACCTGCAACGCCGAAGCCAAGACCAGTGGCAAGACCGGTGATGATCGCAAGGCGTTCATGAGCAACTGCCTCAAGGCGGCCCCGGCGGCCAACGACGCCAAGACCCTGACCCCACAGCAACAGAAGATGAAAGATTGCAACGCCACCGCGAAAACCCAGGCGCTGACCGGCGATGCGCGTAAAACCTTTATGAGCACCTGCCTGAAGAAATAATGATGCAGAACTCTGTGGGCGCTGGCTTGCCTAAGATTGCGACCTGGCAGTCGATGCCTTTGTTGGCTGACCCACCGCCATCGCAGGCAAGCCAGCTCCCACATTGGACCGCGTTTAGACTTCTCGCTTGATTCACCCAACGCTGGCAGACTGCCCATCCTTTAACGCCGTTCGTTTTGAGGCTGTATGCCAACGTTTTCTCAGCGTCACGTGTTGTTGTTGGTCAGTTGCGTGCTGATTTTTGGCGGGCTGCTGCTGGTTTTGCCATTGAAGTTGCTGCCGAGCCTGCTGGCCGGGCTGCTGGTGTACGAGCTGGTCAACATGCTCACCCCGCAGTTGCAGCGGTTGATCGAAGGCCGGCGTGCGCGCTGGTTGGCGGTAGCCTTGCTGGGGACCTTGATCGTCAGCATCCTGACCCTGATCTTTGCCGGGGCCATCAGCTTCCTGCTGCACGAAGCGGAAAACCCCGGGGCTTCCCTCGATAAGTTCATGGGCGTGGTCGACCGTGCCCGCGGCCAGTTGCCGCCGTTCCTCGACGCCTACCTGCCGGCCAGCGCCGCCGAGTTCCGCGTGGCCATCGGCGAATGGCTGAGCAAACACCTCAGCGAACTGCAACTGGTGGGCAAAGACGCCGCGCACATGTTCGTGACCTTGTTGATCGGCATGGTGCTGGGGGCGATCATCGCCCTGCAACGGGTGCCGGACCTGACCAAGCGCAAACCCCTGGCGGCCGCGCTGTTTGATCGCCTGCACCTGCTGGTCCAGGCCTTTCGCAACATCGTTTTCGCGCAGATCAAGATCGCCGCGCTGAACACCGCGTTCACCGCGATCTTCCTCGCGGTGGTGCTGCCGCTGTGCGGGATCCACCTGCCGTTGACCAAGACCCTGATCGTGCTGACGTTCCTGCTGGGCCTGCTGCCGGTGATCGGCAACCTGATGTCCAACACCCTGATCACCATCGTGGCCTTGTCGCTGTCGATCTGGGTGGCGGTGGCGGCGTTGGGCTACCTGATCGTGATCCACAAGGTCGAGTACTTCCTCAACGCGCGGATTGTCGGTGGGCAGATCAGTGCCAAGTCGTGGGAATTGTTGTTGGCGATGCTGGTGTTCGAAGCCGCCTTCGGCCTGCCGGGGGTGGTGGCGGGGCCGATTTATTATGCGTACTTGAAGAGTGAGTTGAAGCTGGCGGGGATGGTTTAGGCATTGATGTTGCCTGGACTGGCCCCTTCGCGAGCAAGCCCGCTCCCACATTTGACCGAGTTCCAACTTTGGAATGCAGCCGAATGTGGGAGCGGGCTTGCTCGCGAAGGGCGCGCCACGGTTTCAGCTAAAACTCAGTAGCCGTAGCGCTTGCTGGCCTCAATCGCCAGACCACTGCCAATACTGCCAAAGATGTTCCCTTCCACATGCTGCGCATTCGGCAGCATCGCCGAGATGCTGTGGCGCAGCGCCGGAATCCCGCTGGAACCCCCGGTAAAGAACACCGTGTCCACCTGGGCCACGTCCACCGAGGCGTCGTTGAGCAGTTGCGTCACCGCATTGCGCACCCGCTCCAGCAAGCCATCGATGGCCGACTCGAACAGCGCCCGGCTCAATTCCACGCTCAACCCCGGCTCGACCCGGTCCAGCAACACATGGCGGCTGTCCTGCCGGGTCAACTGGATCTTGGTTTCTTCCACTTCCATCGCCAACCAGTGCCCGGCGCGCTGCTCGATCAGGTTGAACAGGCGGTCGATGCCACCCGTGTCCTCGATGTCGTAGCGCATGCTGCCCAGCGCCAGCTTGGATTTCTGCGAGTACACCGAGTTGATGGTGTGCCAGGTCGCCAGGTTCATGTGATGGCTGGTGGGCATATAGGCGCCGCTCTTCATGCGGCTGCCGTAGCCGAACAGCGGCATCATGCCGGCCAGCGAGAGCTGCTTGTCGAAGTCGGTACCGCCGATGTGCACACCGCCGGTGGCGAGGATGTCGTCGTGGCGGTTGTCGATCTGGCGGCGCTCGGGCGACAGGCGCACCAGGGAGAAGTCGGAGGTACCCCCGCCGATGTCGACAATCAGCACCAGCTCTTCTTTCTCGATGGTGGACTCGTAGTCGAAGGCCGCGGCAATCGGTTCGTACTGGAACGAGATGTCCTTGAAGCCGATCTTGCGGGCCACGTCCACCAGGGTGTTCTCGGCTTCCTGGTCGGCCATCGGGTCGTCGTCGACGAAAAATACCGGACGGCCCAGCACCACTTCTTCGAACTCACGCCCGGCGGTGGTCTCGGCGCGGCTCTTGAGTTGGCCGATAAACAGCGCCAGCAGGTCGGTGAACGGCATGGCCGTGCCCAATACACTGGTGTCGTGCTTGATCAGCTTGGAACCCAGCAGGCTCTTGAGCGAGCGCATCAGCCGGCCTTCGTAGTTTTCCAGGTACTCGTGCAGGGCCAGGCGACCGTACACCGGGCGGCGCTCTTCGAAGTTGAAGAACACCACCGACGGCAGCGTGATCTTGTCGTCCTCCAGCGCGATAAGCGTTTCCATGCCGGGACGAATCCAGCCGACGGTGGAGTTGGACGTGCCGAAGTCGATACCGCAGGCACGGGCTGGGGATGGGTTTTTCATGTCAATCGGGTTCCGGTTGAAAAACGGCCGCGCAGTGTATGCCACCCGCGTGCAGATGCGTAGGCCGACTATCCGCTAAATACAACGCACTTGTTACCTTGAAAGCCCGGTGTTTGCCCCCAAATCCTCCCCATACGGTTGGTGGCTGCAGGATTCTGCCCGCAGCGCCGATAAACTTCTGACGCACCCTTCGGTCACAAGATTGAGATCGGTCAATCCAGACGCCGCAAACAGGCGCATGCTGTGACGCTGGCAGTGCGATATCGATAACGGACGGTGATACTCCCGATGGACTTCAAAGACTATTACAAGATTCTCGGCGTCGAGCCGACTGCCGACGACAAAACGATCAAGGCCGCCTATCGCAAGCTGGCGCGCAAATATCACCCGGACGTGAGCAAGGAAAAGGACGCCGAAGCCAAGTTCAAGGACGCGTCCGAAGCCTATGAAGCGCTGAAAAGCGCCGACAAACGCGCCGAATACGACGATCTGCGCAAATACGGCCAGCATGGCCAGCCGTTCCAGGGCCCGCCAGGTTGGCAGAGCCGTGGTGGCTATGGCGGCGGTGGCCAGGACACCGGCGACTTCTCGGACTTCTTCAGCTCGATCTTCGGTTCGCGCGGCAATGGTTTTGGTGGTGCCCAGGGCCGCAGTGCCGGGCGTCGAGGGCAAGATGTGGAAATGGAACTGCCGGTCTTCCTCGAAGAGACCCTGTCCAACGAGTCCAAGCAGGTCAACTTCCAGGTGCCGCAATACAACGCGGCCGGCCAGCACGTCAGCAACACCACCAAGAGCCTGAACGTGAAGATCCCGGCCGGTGTGGCCGACGGCGAGCGCATCCGCCTCAAGGGCCAGGGCGCGCCGGGGATTGGCGGTGGTGCCAATGGTGATCTGTACTTGATCATCAAGTTCGCGCCACACCCTAAATTCGATGTGGAAGGTGAGAACCTGATCATCACCCTGCCACTGGCCCCGTGGGAGCTGGCGCTGGGCACGGAAGTGGCGGTGCCGACCCTCACCGGCAAAATCAACCTCAAGGTGCCGGCCGGCAGCCAGAACGGCCAGCGCATGCGCGCCAAGGGCCATGGCTTGTTGAACAAGGCCGGGCAGCGCGGTTATCTGTTTGTGCAACTCAAGGCGGTGATGCCGAAAAACACCGACGACGAGGTCAAGGCGTTGTGGCAGGAACTGGCACAAAAAGCCGCCTTCGATCCAAGAGAATCATGGAGTAGCTAACGATGAGCAGTCCCCGTTTGGTTCAAGTGAACATGGCAGAATTCTGTGAGGCCACCGACCTGTCGGTGGCCTACGTGATCGAAATCGTCGAGCACGGCATCGTTGAACCGGTGGGGACCAGTCCCGAGTCCTGGCGCTTCACCGATTACGAACTGGCCTTGGCCAAGCGCGCCTCGGCGCTGCAAAAGGACCTGGAGCTGGAATGGGAAGGCGTCGCCCTGGCGCTCGACCTGCTGGAGGAAGTCCAGCAACTGCGAGCCGAGAACCAGATGCTCAAGCAACGGCTGGGGCGGTTGGTACAAACGCCCTGAATCCATCAGGTGATGCTGCAGCGCGCCTTGCACGGCACCCAGTCGCGCAGGGTCAGCGAGCGAACCAGCTGCCCCTCGTCCACGGCCAGTTGCAGTTGCACATTTTCAGCCTGGGTTGCGTATGCCTCATCACTGAGGGCGCCCGCATCGTGTTCCTCGGATAACGCATTCAAGCGCACGTCATGGGGCTCCCTCAGGACGCTGAACTCATCGTCATAATGGTTGCGAATAAAGGCCTGCCAGAATTCGCGGCCTAACAGCGACTGTACGAGCTTCTTGGAGTTGTCCAGTTTTTCGATTGTGATGGCGGCATTATTCAGGATATCCGGCGCTACCTGTCCCGTTGCGAGGTAGCGGGCATCGTTGGGCTGACCGGGCAGGCCGAGGCGGCGGGCCAGGCCCATGCGATAGGCCAGGCGAATTTCAATATCTTCCAGTTTTTCCAGGGCGGCGACTTTTTGTTCAGGGGTCATGGTCGACGTGCGAATCATGCCTTCTCGAACCCGAATGTCTGCGCTGGCTAATTTTTCCACCTCGTCCAGGCGAAAAAGACCTTTGGCCAACGTGTAGAGTGCCGGTCCCGCCTCGCCATCGGCGGCATAGCGCGTGGCTTGCCACGTCAGCACCTTGGTCTCCATGTCACTGAACACCAGGGCCGACCGATCGCCGCAGCGCGGGTCACCCGCCAGGTTGAACAGCTCTTCACGCAAGCCATCGTCCCGGGCCGCATAGAGCAATTGCCACAGGCGCGATTGCAGGTCGGTATAGCGGCTGCGGTACTCCGCCGATTCTTTGAGGTTGTCGAGGATGTCGAGGAAGATCTGCGAACCGGGTTTCTCGGCAATCGACTCCCACAGGCTGCGTCGTACGTCGATTTCCTCGGGTGACAGACCATCCATCCAATGCTGGTATGCCGGCTCCGGTGTGTCGTCCGCGATCTGTTCTTGAGGCGCGTGAACCTCGACTGTAGCGGGCTGTGGCGCCCGATAACGCATCGCGCCGGGCTGCCGGCCCGCTGCTGCCTCGCGGTGGAGCAAGGTTGCATTGCTCCAATACTCGACCAACTGCCTGCGGGCTTCGGTGCTCAGCGGGTTGCCGTCGATAAAGGTGACGTTGTTGACGTAGATGAATGCCTCGGCCTCCTCGGGCAGCGGGTTGACCAGGGACTCGGGCAACTGCGTGATGCGGTTCTGCGCCAGGTTAACGATGTCCAACGCCTGATGTGGCCCCAAGCCCTGCGGCCACTCGGTGATCCCGGTGTTTTTCAAATTCACCCTACGCAGGTTCGGCAGGGTTGCGAAGTTGGGGGTACGCGCCAGGGCGTTGCGGCTCAGATTGATGATCTTGAGTGAAGTGAGCCCCTCCAGCAGATCCACGTCGGCCTCGCTCAGGGAAAGTTGGTTGCTCCTGAGGTCCAGGCGGGTAAGCCGAGTCATCCGGGCAACGCTGGGCGGGATTGAACGCAACTCTCCGTACGACAGGTCGAGCCAACGGGTGTGACTGAAGTGGCCGAGAAACTCATCCAGGCCGTATACGGATTGCATGTCCTGAAGCTTGATTGACCCAACGTGGCTGAAATCTGCTTCCAGCGCAGGCAAGTCGCCGACTCTCAAGCCGAGTGCTTCAAGGGTGTAGCCGGCGGGAGAACCATCTTGGGCCAGCACTTTGGGAGTCATGCGCCGCCAGCACGCCTTGAGGTCTCGAGCGAATTGCTGGCGATGGTTTGCATCCCCTGCACGCAGGTTTTCGCTGTCGGCAGCCACCAGGAACCGTTGTGTGGCCCAGGCGTTCAGTTGGGTGCTCAAGGTTTGCCACTCGCCTTCCAGGCGCGTCAGTTCGGCCGGCGCCCCGTCGCCTGCGTGCAATACGAATTGCTCGTTTTCCTCCTCGCTGTAGCCGGGAAACAGGTCCCTTATCCGCCGCATTTCGTCGGTGTGGCTCAAGGGTACTTCGAAGGCGCCAGGCTGGCCGCCGTTGCGCCAGCCCGGGCGAGTTTGTGCCAGGCGAGCGATGTACGCCCGCATCTGCTGATTGGCTTGCGGGGTGAATGGGTTGTCACGCAGGCGGGTCATGCGGTTGAGACGGATGCTGGCTTCCACGTTTTCGGGGGCTGGGTTGAGCAGGCTGTCGGGCACCGCGCTCAGGTGATTGCCGGACAGGTCGACTTCTCTCAGCTCCGGCAGTTCCAGCAGGCCTGTGGGCCACTGATTGATCCGGGTGTCACGCAGCTCCAGCTTGCGCAGTCGTAGCAGCGGGCTGAAATCCGGCAGGGTGCCCAAGGGGTTATCGTTCAGGCACAGTTCTTCCAGGCGGCTCAGGCCGGCCAGTTGGCCGGCGCTGATTTCGCTCAGGCGGATGGCATTTTTCGACAGGTCCAGGTGCGTCAGCGCCTTTATGGCCGTGATTGCTTCGGGCAGTTCGGTCAGCGTATGGCGTCCGATACCGCCGACTTGTTTGAGGGTCAAACGTTTCAGATTGGGGAAGTTGCCAAGGAACTGCCCGGGGCCGTCGCTGAAGCTCACGTAGTCGAGAACCAACTCCTCGACATGGGCAAAATCGGCGTTGAGTTTGGGCAGGTTCACCTGGGCGCTGATTTCCAGTCGGCGCCCGGTGTAGGCCCCGGCACGGTCCACGGTCTGTCGGCGCCAGCAGTCTCTCAACGCATCGGCCACTGACTGCTCCCGGCGTCCCGGGTTTACCTCAAATGGACGCCGGCTCGTATCTTCTCGGGCACTGCGTTTCACCCAGTCCTTGAGTGCGCGTTTGAGGGCGGCGTATTGGTCTTCCCGGCGCGTCAACTCAGTGCGCGCATCGCTCCCGAGGGTCTCGATGAAGGCTGTGGCCTGCTCGTCGCTGAACCCCGGATACAGCTTGCGCACCCGCGTATGGGTGCTGCGCAATTGAGTGAGTTTGTGCAGCGGGGAGCCGCCCCGCAGGCGCAGGTCTCCTGCCAAGGGTTTGCGCAGCATCGGGTATTCCAGCAGTACCGAGCGCAGCTCGTCCCGGGCCAATGGCGTTTGTCGCACCCGCTGCTTCAGGGTGCCGGCGTCCCGTGCGGCTTCGCCTAGTGCTCGACGCTGGCCCTGTTCAAGGCGTGCCAGAACGGCGCCATACAGGTCGGTGGCGCCGAACGCTCCGTCTTCACCCATCGCCAGCATCAGCGGCGGTGCGTCGGCCTCTGGACCGACGGCGTCGATCAGTGGCCCCTGTTCGCTGCCCAAGCGGATTTCCACCCGCAGGCTCGGGTCCCAACCCGGCAAGCTGGGCAGGGTATGCAGGGCCAAGCGCAGGCTGTCCGGGCTCTGCAGGGTGTCGAGGAACAAGCCTTCATAGGCCCGTGCCATGCGCACTTGCTGCTGGCTTTCGCGCGCCAGGGCGGTGAGCCTTGGTGACAACTGCTGATGGCCACTCAGCGTGGTTAAATCCGCGTCCGTGGCGGTTTCCAGCAACTGCCTGGCAACCTCCGCCGGCAGGCCGGAAAACCTGTCCATGAGCTGCTGTACCGGGGGCGAGCGGGTCAGGTTATGGGCGCGATAATCCGCGTCGAACAGCGAGGTCCGACTGTCCCGGGCGGCCTGGGCAACTTCCCGGCGCCACAGCATCGTCTGTTCGTCCAGCACCCGGGGAGTCGGGTCGAGGACCGCCGGATAGGTCAAGCCTCGGTGCGCCACCACGCGCTCGGTGATCGCCGGGTCGGCCAGCGCATAATCCAGCGGGTCGTCACTGCCCATCTTCTCGATAAAGGTCTCGATCCGCTGATGGATGCCAAAGCGCGCCAGGCTGTCACTCAACAGGGCGGGCGGCGGTTGCAGGTCCACATGCAGTTGGCGCAGTTGATCGGCGCGAGTGCCACTGGCCATGCGTGCCTGTTCCAGTTGTGCGTCGCTCAAGCCCCGTGTGCGATAACCCAGGCGGCGCATCAGCGCCGGGCCGTCCCAGGTCAGCGGTTCTTCGCCTTCATGCAGCCAGGCACCTGCGCCGTTATGCGCCACCTGCGGGGCATAAGCGTCGGAGCGTGTGGGGTGTTGTATGCGATAGGTGTCGCCGTCGGGCTCGGGTTTGACGGCATACAGGTGATCGTCGAGGGGCAGCAGCGGCTGCTGGTCGTGGCTGTGCAAGCCCAGGTCATCAAACGTGGCGTCCTTGGGCAATACGACGGGGCTGCGATAAGGCGTAAGGTCCGGCTTCCACAGCCGTAGCTCGCCACCTGGCAAACGCACCGGCTTGAGCCCTTGTACCAACGCGGGTGTAGGCGGTGCCGCGAGTTTTTGCAGGCCTTTCCCCGCGCCGGCCAGCAGCGCCATGGCGGCCAGGTTTTGCGCGACGTCGAACCAGTGAGCCTTGGCCGTGTCCCGGTCGCCTTCGCCCCAGTCGATCACACCTTCGAAGGTTTCGTAGAGCAATTGGCCCGCCATGGCGGCCAGCATGATTTCGCCGAGCACCGGGACGAACGCCAGTCCCAGGCCGAGCACGGTAGCGCCGGCCTCCAGCCAACGGGCGATTTTTTGCCCGCGCACCCGGGCGTCGACATCGGCGGTGGGCACTGCCTGGTCGCGCGCATCGCCGAGGGCCTTGTCGCGGCCATGCTCAAACAGGTTGGCCCACAGGTCGACGTTGTCAGCCCACAGGCCCTGTCTTGAGACCACCATCAGGTACAGGTCGGGAGCGCCCGTCTTCACCACCCTGCAGCCGGCTTTCGGGGGCGGAAGCGACTGGGGCATGACCGTCGTAGTCAATACCGGGAAGGCCAGTTGCAGCATTGTCTGGGTCACCGGCGAACGCGCTACTGCGTCGACGGCGGCGGTGGAGTCCGCAGCGGGTTCGGTAAACCGGTTGAAGAACGCCGGCTTGTCATGCTCATTGAGAAACTGGCTGAAAAAATGCTGGTAGCTCGTGGGCGTCGGGCGGTTGTTATTGCCGGATTCGCTTGGCGCTTTATCGCGCGCCACCCACTGGCGGTTCAGTTCGGTTTTCAGCGCATCAAGGCTGTTGTAGCGCTTGAGCGGGTGCTCCGGATCGTGGGGCAGGTAGACGATGAAGTCGGTGGCATAGCGATATTTTTCCACCGGTGTAAACACCACGCTCCCCATGAGCGCGCGGTCCATCACGCTCAGGCAACTGAACCACACCGGCTTGCCGCCCAGCGTCGGGTTGCGTTCGCCGTCGACCACCTTGAGCACCATGGTGAAGTCATCCGGGAGAATGTCCTGCTTGAGCAGCGCCAGGTACGCCGCAGCCCTGAGGGCATCCTTCTGGCTGGTGATCACGGCGTCGCGCAACCGGGTGGCGGCCGTCTCGTCGGTGGGCAGTAATGTTTCCTTGAGGTGCGCCTGGTAGCGGGCACCCACGTCCAGCGTACGGCACAGCCTGATAAAGGCGGGTACGGTCAGCGCCGGGCTGATCCTGGGAGAGGCGCCTTCCCGGTCCGGGTATTGGGTGAACCCGGAGGCAGGATCGAATGCGCCGTCTTCACCTTCACTGGCTTCAAAGTTATGCAGGGCAGCCTGCACCAGCGACACCTCCAGTACTTTGTATTCGCCGGCCTTGATCCCCAGGGTGCCGAGCCTCAGCGGCTCATACAAACGAAGAGAGGTGCCTTCGACATCCACGGTGAGGTTGAATTGTTCTTTCAGCGCGCCGTTGAGCAGGCCTATGGCGAAGGGCTTGAGTGCCTGGACGTTGGCCAGGTGTTTATCCACCGCGTGTTGGGATTTGAAACTGGTTTCATTGAACGCCTTCAAGGTTCTTCGCTGCAGCGGCGACAAGCTGTCCATCCACTGCGCCTGTTCGAGCCTGGCCTGTTTCAACGCTTCTATGCGGTGGGCCGGCGCCTGTACCAGCCAGTCCGGAATGGCCTGGCGAATGAACGCACTGTTGTCGTCGGAAGATGAGAGGGGAGTAACGGAGGGGGCATCCTGCATGGGGGCATTCCTTTGGGTAAGCAAAGGAAAAAGGCTACTGAAAACCGCTGTGGATTAATAAGTCGAAAAGCCGCTGGATAGCACGCAATAGTTAACGCATCGGCCCCGGATTACCTATGGATCGACGACTTAATTACCCCATGGAAATCCCCCCGTGTGCATCAAGCCTGCCAGCGCTTTTTGAGTGTTCGTCCATGGGGGGCAATCCGTTCAAATAGCTACCGCCGAGTGCCGGGGGCGACTGATTAAGGTCATTGCCTTAATTTCCCTATCGGTACTCGTTTATGCCAGCACCTCAAGCCTCCACCTCGCTCCTGCCGGGCGGCGAAGGGCGTCACTATGCACAGATCAAAGCCGCCATCCCCGAAAGCCTGGTCAGCGCATCTCCTGCCCTGCGTGCAGCCATCACGCAGGCCAAGCCAGAGATCCCCGCCTGGTATGCGGCCACCACCCCGGCACAGAAGGCTGCGCTGCAAAACCTGTTGGAGGCGAGCATCAAGTCTCACACTGCACTGGAGCAAGCGACCGGCAAGGTGCAAGAGGTCAACGCCTTCGCCCGGCCATTGCTTGAAGCCGCGTTGAAGGCCGCCGGGTTTGAGCTGGACGTCAACCAGGTGCATCTGCGCCTCTATGTACCGGTCGAAGGACTAGCGACAGGCTACCGGACCAAGACTTTGTCCCTGTTGCAAGCGGCCTTGAACAATTTTGAAGCGCGCGAGACCCGCGCCGGGTTCTTCGACAGTGCTTCAGGCTTTATCACCGCTCCCGGCGCCGATGGCCGTTTCGAGCGCCATACCACGACCCTGACGATCGAGACCTTCGCCCGGTTATGCCGCGACCTGGACCTGGGCAGGCTGTACCAGGAACACCTCACCACCTACCTGCTGCCCGTGCAAACCGTGTCCAGGAACCTGCTGCGTGAACGCTTTATCACCCGGCAAAAGGACGCCTTCAGAGCCGCCGCCTACGTGGCGTTGCTCAAAGGTGATATTCGCAGCGACGACTACGCGCTACTGCTGCGCATCGCCAATGGCGAGCGACGCATCAAGCACGAAGGCAAGCAGGTCTGGCACCGCTGGCCCAGTATCATGGAACTGCAAATGCACGGCTGCCTCATGATCGACCCGAGCGTGGAGCATGGGTATGGCACCTGGCTTATCGTCTACATCCCCGACCACCCCGAGCACCCCGTCAAGCGCTACGAAACCTTTGCCGACTATGCAGAGGAAACGACCCGTGAGCTGACCGCTTACAGGCCAGAGGACTATTGGGACAGCAGGGGGGTTCAGGTCACGGCCCACCAACAGTTTTTCTCACGGTTCATCGGGAAAAAATACCTGGCTTACTACTACGGGCGGTTCACCGAGAAACGCGTCGATGAACCGCAAGGGCGCGTGGCCCTGGGCCCTGATCCAGCGTGGCGACAGTACTACGCTAGAAAATCCCTTACCGAACTCCAGGCGATCAACGCCGTCATAAAGTCCCCGCGACATATCAGCCGCACGCCGCAGGACCAGCCAAACCTGAACCTCAACGCCCACCCGATCAAGGGGCTGTGGATCGACGTCGACCCTTGGGACGAGCTGTACGCCGACATGCGCAAGCGCGCACTCGACGATGGGTTGAGCATGGCGATACCCACCGCTCACACCGACGCGGCTGGCCACGACCGGCGGATGGCGCATCTGATGAACATCGGCCTGTTCACCTTGAACCTGGTGTCGATGTTCATTCCGCCCTTGGGTGCACTGATGGCGGTGGTCACGGCCGGGCAACTGCTGTACGAAGTGCTGGAGGGCGTGGTTGAACTCGGCCAGGGTGACCGCGAGGCCGGCTGGGCGCATATCGCTGACGTGCTGGAAAATCTCGCGCAACTGGCGGTGGGCGGCGCTGCGTTGCATATCAGCCTGTCGCCGTTTATCGAAGGACTCAAGGCGGTCAGGCTGCCGTCGGGCAAGGCCCGCTTGTGGAAGCCGGACCTTGCGCCCTATGCGCAGGACATCCGACTGCCGGCAGGCTCGGTTCCCGACCAGGCGGGACTACATACCGTCAATGGGCGCCAGGTGGTGTCGGTGGACGGCAATCGCTACGCCGTGACCGCGCAAGACGAACCGGGCGTGTACCGGGTCCAGCACCCCGGCAGGCCCGAGGCGTATGAGCCTCAGATCGTCAACAACGGTTCTGGCGCCTGGACCCATGAGGCCGATGAGCCCCTGACGTGGCAAGGTGCTCCGCTGATGCGGCGACTGAGCCATGTAATGGAAGGCCTGAGCGATACGCAGTTGGAGCAGGTGCGCAAGATCAGTGACACCGATGAAAGCGTGCTGCGCCGGCTGTACGTGGAAAGCGAGCCGACGCCGGCAATCACACTCGACACGGCGGTGCGCATGCGGGCTTACGGGCGCGCCGAAAGCTTGAGTGGGCAGATCCTTGCGGGGTCGATGTCGATGGACCTGGGCAGCTACGCCGCGTCGTTGATGGTGGAAATGACCGGCTGGCCGCCCGGCAGGACCATCGAAGTATTTGACGGCCAGGGCACCAGCAGGACAGCTGCGTTGTATGGCCAACCTCATGCGCCCGGGACGGAACTGATCAGCATCAGCCGCATCGACCTGTTCGGCGGCAAGCTGCCTGCGTTGATCGTCGAGAGTTTGCCCGAGGAGCAGCTTAAAAACCTGCTCGGCCAACACATGCCTTACGGGGCCGCGCTGCGTAGCCAGGCGTTGCAGGAACGGCTGGGAATCTATGCAAAACAGTCCCTGCGGCGGGTGTTCGACAGCCTTTACCTCGGGCGGTCATCGCCTGGCAGCGCCGAACTGCAACTGTTCGCGCGCGACTTCAAAAGCCTGCCCGCGGTCATGGTCGAGGAACTGCTGGAAGGTGCCAGCCCCTCGCAGCGGGCGAGCCTGGTCAACAATCGCAAGATTCCCCTGGAGCTGGCGCAGCAAGCGCGCCAGAAACTTGGGGAATTGCGCCTGGCCCGGGCGTATGAAGGGCTGTACCTGGATGCGTTGGCCAATGCTGACACTGAAGCCCTGGTGCTCAATACCCTTGAGCACCTTCCCGGTTGGCGGGACAGCCTGCGCATTGAAGTGCACGAAGGCTCGGTGAGCGGGCGCCTGCGTGCCAACTATGGCCTGCCTGGGTCCAGCAACCTCAAACTGCTGGTGCGAGTGGGCGATGGTCAGTATCAGGTGTTTGACACCCAGGGCAACGAGTTACATGGGGTCGATAGCTTGTACGATTCCTTGCAGCACGCACTGCCGGAGGCCCATCGCCAGTCCGTGGGGTTGCCAGAGGTCGGGCAGGGGCCGCAACTTGGAAGGTTGATTCAACAGCACGCCCTGTCCCGTGCCGGCCTGCGCAAGGTGCTGGGCATGCAACCGTTGGGCTCACCCTTTTTCATTTCGCCGCAGCGCTCTTCTCGCGGGCGGATCGGTTATGCCTGGAGTGGTCGTGGTGCGGGCTCCTGGGAGCACAACGTTCGCCAGCGTATCAAAGCCCTCTACCCCACTTTTGACGAAGTGCAGATTGCCCAACTGCGTGCACCTTACACGCCGGCCGACGACACCTGGCTCATCTCTCTGGAGCAGGAGTACGAAATGCTCCGTTCCACCTTGGAGACCTGGGAAGCATCACCGATCCAGGGCTTTGGTGAGGCCAATAGCGCTGAATACCGAGAGCAGCGTGCCATCCGTAAAGAACTGCGCAAGGTGTTGATTCGCGCCTGGAGGCGTAACGGTGAGGTTGATGTGGACAGTTCCGGCAATCCCCTGGGCCAGAAGATCGAAGTGAGCGAGATTGACATACAACCTCAGTTGGCGTCGCTTCCGGCGCTGAGCGCCAACTTTGATCATGTCACTTACCTGGAAATATCCAGTGCGGAACTGACCAATGCCGTCGAGCCTTTCCTGGCTCCCTTTCGCAGCTTGCGCACCCTCAACCTGGAAGACAACCAGCTCACCCGCCTGCCCCTGTTGCTTGAGCATCTGCCCAGGCTTGAGACGTTGATACTGGCGGATAACGAGATTGTGCTGGACGTCGCGGCCGTCAACCGATTGAAGAACCTCACCCGGCTCCAGACACTCGAGCTGGAGTCCAACCCGCTGGGCATGGCGCCGGACATCAGCCGGATGCGCCGGCTGTATCACGTTTCATTGGGCGATACCGGGCAACGTGGTTGGCCCATTGGGATCTTCGCCAGGCCCCGGCCTCGCGAGTTCAACCTGGACCTGGAAGGTAATGCGCTCGAGGTGCCGATAGTCGAGCCAGGTTCAGCGCAGGCTGCGATTCTTGCGCGCACCCGTGTTACTCGCTCCTTGCTGACGCCCGAAGGCCTTCGCCAGCTCAAGCAGTACATTGCATCTGTAGGTATGGACCCGGAGCGGCAGTTTCCACCCCGAGGGATGCAGGACAGCATCCAATGGAAGTCCGGCCTCACCGACATGCAGTGGAGGGACTTGCAGCCCCTATGGAATGCCTTGGAAGAGTCCAGGGGCGCCGAACCGTTTTTTAACGAAATCCGCAAGTTGAGCGAGTCTGCCGATGCAATGTCGGAAGACTTCGCGCAAGACCTTACGGCCAAGGTCTGGCGAATGTTGCGCGCCATGTACGACGACACCCGGCTGCGTGAGAAGCTTTTCGACATGGCGAGGGCGCCTACCAGCTGCGTTGATGCGGGTGCCCAATTGTTCAATGCCATGGGGATGGAAGTGATGGTGTATGAGGCTTGGACCAACCCTCACCCCGACGTGGTCGAGCAACTGATGTTGACGGTGGCCAAAGGCAGGACCCGGCTCAACAAGCTGGGAGAAATTGCTCGCGCCCGGGTGGCGGCATTGGGTGAGCAAGGCCGCAAGTTCCCCAATGATCGAGACCGGGGAACCGACTCTGCTGGAAACCCCGAACGGGCTATCGACGAAGTGGGGGTCCATCTGGCGTTTTCCACCGGGTTGGCCCAACGGCTTGAGCTGCCCTGGCAATCAGCGGATGTGATGTACCCGGAACCCGACGTCACCCCGCAGATGCTGGACGATGCTTTTGATCGGGTCATGGCATTGGAGGAGGGCGACCTGCTCAGGGATGCGCTCGTCGAGCTGGACTTCTGGGGTGAGTACCTTGAGCGTTCGACGCCCGCGGCCTTTGTCTGGCTGACGCGCAAAAGGGCGGCGCTGGAAGACTTGACGAGTGCCCTGAATGATCTGGCGGCCAATGGTCGATTGCTTGAGTCGCAGAAGATGGCCCTGCGCAATACCCTGCGCAATTCGGCCCTGATGCTGGACAAGTCGGTTGAGGATTTTCCTCCCGGCACGCCCATGCACCAGGACGTCTATGATGCGCTTGCGGTGAAACTGCACGAGGAGCGCAAGGCGATTCTCCAGAGGCTCACTGACGAGGCTCTGGAAATCGCGCTTCAGAACAGAAAGTAACGCTGCGCCATCGGCAACACATCCGCAGGCTCACACCACAGCAATACTCCATCGGCCTTGACCTGGTAGGTCTGCGGGTCAACCTCGATATCCGGCAGGTAATCGTTGTGGATCAAGTCGGTTTTCTGCACCGCGCGGCAACCCTTGACCACGGCGATCTGCTTCTTCAACCCCAACTGCTCCGGCAGGCCTGCCGCCAACGCCGCCTGGCTGATAAAGGTCAGGCTGGTGGCGTGCAGCGAGCTGCCGAAGCTGGCGAACATCGGGCGGTAGTGCACCGGTTGCGGCGTCGGGATCGAGGCATTGGCGTCGCCCATCAGGCTTGAGGCAATCGCGCCGCCCTTGAGAATCAGGGTTGGCTTGATCCCGAAAAACGCCGGGCGCCACAGCACCAGGTCGGCCCACTTGCCCACTTCAATCGAGCCCACTTCGTGGCTGATGCCGTGGGTAATCGCCGGGTTGATGGTGTACTTGGCGATGTAGCGTTTGGCGCGGAAGTTGTCATTGCCTTCGCCGTCGCCAGGCAACGGGCCGCGCTGTTTTTTCATCTTGTCGGCGGTCTGCCAGGTACGCGTGATCACTTCGCCGACCCGCCCCATGGCCTGGCTGTCGGAGCTGATCATCGAGAAGGCGCCGAGGTCGTGAAGGATGTCTTCGGCGGCAATCGTCTCGCGGCGGATGCGGCTTTCGGCAAAGGCCACGTCTTCGGCAATGCTCGGGTCCAGGTGATGGCACACCATCAACATGTCCAGGTGTTCGTCGATGGTGTTGCGGGTGAACGGCCGGGTTGGGTTGGTGGAGCTGGGCAGCACGTTGGGGAAGCCACAGGCCTTGATGATGTCTGGCGCGTGACCGCCACCGGCACCTTCGGTGTGGTAGGTGTGGATGGTGCGGCCCTTGAAGGCGGCGAGGGTGGTTTCGACAAAGCCGGATTCGTTGAGGGTGTCGCTGTGGATCGCCACCTGCACGTCGTACTCGTCGGCGACGCTCAGGCAGTTGTCGATGCTCGCCGGCGTGGTGCCCCAGTCCTCGTGCAGCTTCAAGCCAATGGCACCGGCCTTCACTTGTTCGATCAACGGCTCCGGCAGGCTGGCGTTGCCCTTGCCGGTGAAGCCGATGTTCATCGGGAACGAGTCGGAGGCCTGGAGCATGCGCGCCAGGTGCCATGGGCCGGAGGTGCAGGTGGTGGCGTTGGTGCCGGTGGCCGGCCCGGTGCCGCCGCCGATCATGGTGGTGACGCCGCTGGTCAGTGCTTCTTCGATTTGCTGCGGGCAAATGAAGTGGATGTGGGTATCGATGCCGCCGGCGGTGAGGATCATGCCCTCACCGGCAATCACTTCGGTGCTGGCGCCGACACAGATGGTCACGCCGGGCTGGATGTCCGGGTTGCCGGCCTTGCCGATGGCGGCGATGCGGCCGTTTTTCAGGCCGACGTCAGCCTTGACGATGCCCCAGTGGTCGATGATCAGCGCGTTGGTGATCAGGGTGTCGACCACCTCATGGGCAAGCAGTTGGCTCTGGCCCTGGCCATCACGGATCACCTTGCCGCCGCCGAACTTCACTTCTTCGCCGTAGACGGTGAAGTCCTGTTCGACTTCGACGAACAGCTCGGTGTCGGCCAGGCGGACCTTGTCACCAACGGTGGGGCCGTACATGTCGGCGTAGGCTTGTCTGGAAATCTTCATGTGTTTAGTTCCTGATCGTTCCCACGCTCTGCGTGGGAATGTCGCCCTGGACGCTCTGCGTCCGCTCTTGAAGGTCGTGACGCGGAGCGTCACAGGATGCATGCCCACGCAGAGCGTGGGAACGATCATTAATCCAGGTCGCCCATGATGCGCCCGGCAAACCCGAACACCCGGCGTTTGCCACTCAGCTCAACCAGTTCCACTTCACGACTCTGCCCCGGCTCAAAGCGCACGGCGGTGCCGGCCGGGATGTTCAGGCGCATGCCACGGCTGGCGGCACGGTCGAACGTCAGTGCGTCGTTGGTTTCGAAAAAGTGATAGTGGGAACCAACCTGGATCGGCCGGTCGCCGCTGTTGGCTACGCTCAGGGTGGCGGTGCGCCGGCCCACGTTGAGTTCGATGTCGCCAGGCTGGATCTGAAATTCGCCAGGAATCATGCAGGTTGCCCCAGGGTCTTGAAGTAGATGGCGGTCGGGGTGTAGCGCCCGTCCGGGCTTTGGCAGTAGTCGGGCAATTCACCGATCTTGGTATAACGCAGCGACTGGTAGAAGGCTTCGGCGCCGGAGCCGGCTTCGGTGTCCAGGTACAGCAGCCCGCGTTTGTACTGGCGGGCGCTCAGTTCCAGGGCGCTCATCAGTTGCTGGCCAAGGCCACGGCGCCGGGCCTCGCTGTGCACCAGCAGCTTCTGCACTTCGGCGCGGTTCAGGCCATTGGCTTTCATGCACAGCGCCAATTGCACGCTGGCGATGACGTGTTCATCACGCACCACCACCCACAGCAGCAGGCTGCCATCGGTGAGGCTGGCCTGCACGCCGTTGAGATAAGCGCTGGCCTGGGTTTCATCGAAGTCGGCCATGAAACCCACCGATGCGCCGTGCTTCACGGCGTCCAGCAACAGCTCAATCAAACCCGGGCGGTAATGGGCAAAACTTTCGGCATTGACTCGACGCAGTTGGGCGTTCATCGGTGTCACTCCTTGGGCGGCACAGCGCCTGGGTTGAGCGTCAGTTGCATGAAGGTCAGGTCCAGCCAGCGTCCGAACTTGGTGCCGACCTGGGGCATCTGCCCGGTGGTGATGAAACCCAGGCGCTCATGCAGGCGGATCGAGGCCTGGTTGCCGCTTTCGATGGCGGCGACCATCACGTGTTTGTCGCAGGTTTTCGCCCGCTCGATCAGCGCCTGCATCAGCTGGGGGCCGAGGCCTTTGCCGCGCTGGTCGTTGCGCACGTACACCGAGTGTTCGACGGTGTGGCGAAAGCCTTCGAAGGGCCGCCAGTCACCGAACGAGGCATAGCCGATGACCTGCTCGTCTTCGACGGCCACCAGGACCGGATAAAACTGTGACTGACGAGCGCTGAACCAGGCCTGGCGGTTGCCCAGGTCTACCGGTTGTTCGTTCCAGATCGCCGTGGTGTTGAGCACCGCGTCGTTGTAGATATCGCGAATCCCTGGCAGATCGGCGTGCACCGCATCACGAATCAAAAAGGACATGGTCGGGCCTCAGGCGATGGGTTGGTGGACGGTGACCAGCTTGGTGCCGTCGGGGAAGGTGGCCTCCACCTGGATGTCCGGGATCATTTCCGGGATGCCTTCCATCACCTGTTCGCGGGTGAGCAGGGTGGTGCCGAAGTGCATCAGCTCGGCCACGGTGCGGCCATCGCGGGCGCCTTCCATCAACGCGGCGGAGATGTAGGCGATGGTTTCCGGGTAGTTGAGCTTCACACCGCGCGCCAACCGCCGCTCGGCCACCAGGCCGGCGGTGAAGATCAGCAGTTTGTCTTTTTCCCGTGGGGTCAGGTCCATCGTTCAAGGTCCTTCAAACAATATTCATAAAAACACTGAAGATCCGATGTGAAAGCTGCTTTATGTGGGAGCTGGCTTGCCTGCGATGCTGACGACTCGGTATGTCTGATGTACCGAGGTGATGCCATCGCGGGCAAGCCCGGCTCCCACAGGGAACAGGGTCGACTTTTGATCTTCATGTGCTCCAGATTCTCGGTGATACCGCTTCTCGGCCCAGCACGGCCGGGCGCAGCAGGCGCCACAGTGCGATCAGCCAGGCTCGCGCCAGCAGCGCTTCACTGGCCAGGCAGCGGGCCACCAGCAGGCCGGGCAATTGGGTCAGGTCGCCGCGTACCGGGTGGGGCAGGGAGCGACATTGTTCGAGCAGTTCAGGGTCGATTTCGCCGGTCACCAGCAAGGTCGCAAACACCGGTTGCCCGTCCAGCCCGATGGGTGAGTCGAGCAAACCGTCGGCGCCCACAATGCGCTGGCGCTCATGCCAAATCAACTGGCCGTCGCGGCGGATATCCAGGTGCGACTGGAAGTGCCCGAGGTCGAAACGCTCGCCGCTGGCGGGGCGCCCGAGGGCGACCACGTCCCAGTAAAACAGCCGGGCATCGCCTTGCAGGTCGATGCGGGTGGTGAGTTCGGCCTGGGCGGCGCTGAACACGATGGTCTCCTGCGGCAGCCATTCCAGCGTCGCGCCCGCCTCTACCGTCAGCTCCAGTTTCTGATACGCCGGCCCGCCGGCTCGGTACCACTTGGCCGCGCCGGGGCTGGTCAGTTGCGCCCACGCACCTTCGGCGACATGGGCGCTGATATCGAGACGATCACCGCCGGCAATCCCGCCCGGCGGGTGCACGATGATGTGCTGGCACACCTCGGGGCCTTCGGCGTACAGATGCTTTTGCACCCGCAGCGGGCCGAGGTGGCGGCGCATCACCGGGCGCGTGGTGTCGCCGAAACGCGCGTAGCCGAGTTCCAGCTCGGCGTGCCAGCTGGGGGTGAACAGCGCGGTGGGGGCAGGTAGGGTCATGGTCAGTGCTTATCGTTAGGACGCTACAGATTAGATCGTAACGAGCCCGCGCACACCCTCGCTTTCCATATTTTCTCCACGCCCCTGCTGGACGATTTCGCCCCGGGACATCACCAGGTACTGGTCGGCCAGTTCCGCGGCAAAATCATAGAACTGCTCCACCAGCAGAATCGCCATGTCGCCGCGTACCGCGAGCTTCTTGATCACCGCGCCGATCTCCTTGATCACCGACGGCTGGATGCCTTCGGTGGGTTCATCGAGGATCAACAGGCGCGGGCGGCTGGCCAGGGCCCGGCCGATAGCCAGCTGCTGTTGCTGGCCGCCGGACAAGTCACCACCCCGGCGTTGCTTCATTTGCAGCAGCACCGGGAACAGCTCGTAGATGAAGGCGGGCACTTCCTTGGCTTCGGAGCCGGGGAAGCGTGACAGGCCCATCAGCAGGTTTTCTTCCACTGTCAGGCGGCCAAAAATCTCCCGGCCCTGGGGCACGTAAGCGATACCAGCGTGCACCCGCTGGTGCGGCTTGAAGCCGGTAATGGCGCGGCCTTCCCAGTTCACCGCACCTTCCTTGGCCGGCAGCAAACCCATCAGGCACTTGAGCAGGGTAGTCTTGCCCACGCCGTTGCGGCCCAGCAGGCAGGTGACTTCGCCGACTTTTACCTCAAAGGAAAGCCCGCGCAGGATGTGGCTACCGCCGTAGTACTGGTGCAGCTTGTCGACTTGCAGCATGTTCAGTTCCCCTTAATGATCGTTCCCACGCTCTGCGTGGGAATGCCGCAATGGACGCTCCGCGTCCGCCGTGTGACGCAGAGCGTCACCGGATGCATTCCCACGCGGAGCGTGGGAACGATCAGGTTCAGCGACCGAGGTAAACCTCGATCACCCGCTCATTTTCCTGCACCTGTTCCAGCGACCCTTCGGCCAGCACGCTGCCCTGGTGCAACACCGTCACGTGGTCGGCAATCGAGCCGACAAAGCCCATGTCGTGTTCCACCACCATCAGCGAATGCTTGCCCGCCAGGCGCTTGAACAGCTCGGCGGTGAACTCGGTTTCGGCATCGGTCATGCCCGCCACCGGTTCATCCAGCAGCAACAGTTGCGGGTCCTGCATCAGCAACATGCCGATTTCCAGGAACTGTTTCTGGCCGTGGGACAGCAAGCCGGCCGGGCGATTGACTGAAGCGGTGAGGCGGATGGTGTCGAGCACTTCGCTGATGCGATCTTTCTGCTCACCACTCAAGCGTGCCCGCAGGCTGGCCCACACCGATTTGTCGGTCTTCTGCGCCAGCTCCAGGTTTTCAAACACGCTGAGGGCTTCGAATACCGTGGGCTTCTGGAACTTGCGACCGATGCCGGCCTGGGCGATCTGCACTTCGCTCATGCTCGTCAGGTCGAGGGTTTCGCCGAACCAGGCCTTGCCGTGGCTGGGCCGGGTCTTGCCGGTGATCACGTCCATCAGCGTGGTCTTGCCCGCGCCGTTGGGGCCGATGATGCAGCGCAATTCGCCGACGCCGATGTACAGGTTCAAGTCGTTCAACGCCTTGAAGCCGTCGAAGCTGACGCTGATGTCTTCCAGGGTCAGGATCGTGCCGTGGCGGGTGTTCAGGCCTTTGCCGGCAGCCTGGCCGAGGCCGATGGCATCGCGGGCGCTGCCCTGGTCTTTGTTCGGTTCAAGAATGGGCTCGAGCATGAATTCCGCCGTCGCTGTAATTCTCATTGGTCGCCCCTTTTCTTCAGCAGGCCAATCACACCCTTGGGCAAGTACAGGGTGACGATGATGAACAGCGCACCGAGGAAGAACAGCCAATACTCTGGAAACGCCACGGTGAACCAGCTCTTCATGCCGTTGACCACACCGGCGCCCAGCAGCGGGCCGATCAAGGTTCCACGCCCGCCGAGGGCCACCCACACAGCGGCCTCGATGGAGTTGGTCGGCGACATTTCGCTGGGGTTGATGATGCCCACTTGCGGCACATACAACGCGCCCGCCAAACCACACAGCACCGCGCTCAACACCCACACGAACAGCTTGAAGCCACGCGGGTCGTAGCCGCAGAACATCAGGCGATTTTCCGCATCCCGCAGCGCTGTCAGTACCCGGCCGAACTTGCTCTGGGCCAGGCGCCAGCCGATGAACAGGCTCGCCACCAACAACACCACGGTGGCCACAAACAGCGCCGCTCGCGTGCCCGGCTCGGTGATGCCAAACCCGAGGATGCTGCGGAAATTGGTAAAGCCGTTATTGCCGCCAAACCCGGTCTCGTTGCGGAAGAACAACAGCATCCCGGCGAAGGTCAGGGCCTGGGTCATGATCGAGAAGTACACGCCCTTGATCCGTGAGCGGAAGGCGAAGAACCCGAACACCAGTGCCAGCAATCCCGGTGCCAACACCACCAGGCACATCGCCCAGAGGAAGTGGCTGGTGCCGGTCCAGTACCACGGCAACTCGGTCCACGACAAAAAGGTCATGAACGCCGGCAGCTCATCGCCGGACGCCTGGCGCATCAGGTACATGCCCATGGCATAACCGCCCAGCGCAAAGAACAGGCCGTGCCCGAGGGACAACATCCCGGCATAACCCCACACCAGGTCCAGCGCCAGGGCGACGATGGCGTAGCACAGAATCTTGCCCACCAACGTCAGGGTATAGGCGGAAACGTGCAGCGGATTTTCCGGTGACAACAGCGAGAACAACGGCAGCGCCAGCAGCAGGATCAGCACCACTGCACCGACCGCGACGGTCACCTTGGGGCCGGCCTTTTGCGCGGCCGTAAGCATCAATGGCTGGTTCATCAGTCGATCACCCGTCCTTTCAGTGCGAAGAGTCCTTGCGGGCGTTTCTGGATGAACAGAATGATCAGCGCGAGGATCAGGATCTTGCCGAGTACGGCACCGATCTGCGGCTCAAGAATCTTGTTGGCTATCCCCAGGCCGAAGGCGGCCATGACGCTACCGGCCAACTGGCCGACACCGCCGAGTACCACCACCAGGAACGAGTCGATGATGTAGCTCTGGCCGAGGTCCGGGCCGACGTTGCCGATCTGGCTCAGGGCCACGCCACCGAGGCCCGCTATGCCGGAGCCGAGGCCAAAGGCGAGCATGTCCACGCGTCCGGTGGGCACGCCGCAGCAGGCGGCCATGTTGCGGTTCTGGGTCACGGCCCGCACGTTGAGGCCCAGGCGCGTCTTGTTCAGCAGCAGCCAGGTCAGCACCACCACGAACAGCGCGAAGGCGATGATCACGATGCGGTTGTACGGCAGCACCAGGTTGGGCAGCACCTGGATTCCCCCGGACAGCCACTCGGGGTTGGCCACTTCAACGTTCTGCGCACCGAACACCAGGCGCACCAGTTGGATCAGCATCAGGCTGATGCCCCAGGTGGCGAGCAGGGTTTCCAGCGGGCGGCCGTAGAGGTGACGAATCACCGTGCGCTCCAGGGCCATGCCGATGGCGGCGGTGACAAAAAACGCCACCGGCAGCGCGATCAGCGGGTAGAACTCGATGGCCTGGGGCACGTAGCGCTGCATCAGCAACTGCACCACATAGGTGGAGTAGGCGCCGAGCATCAGCATCTCGCCGTGGGCCATGTTGATCACCCCGAGCAGGCCGAAGGTGATCGCCAGGCCGAGCGCCGCCAGCAGCAGGATCGAGCCCAGGGACATGCCGCTGAAGGCCTGGCCGAGAATCTCGCCCACCATCAGTTTGCGTTTGACCTGGGCCAGGCTGGTCTCGGCGGCGGTGTGCACCGTGGCGTCGGCTTCGACGCCGGGAGCGAGCAGGGCTTCCAGGCGAGTGCGGGCCAGCGGGTCGCCGGTGCCGCCGAGCAAGCGCACGGCGGCCAGGCGCACGGCCGGGTCGGGGTCTACCAGTTGCAGGTTGGCCAGGGCGAGACTGAGGGCTGTGTGTACGTCATCATTGGTTTCGCCGGCGAGTTGCTGGTCGAGGAATTTCAGCTGCGCAGGTTGTGCACTTTTTTGCAGAGTCTGGGCGGCGGCAAGGCGCACCTTGGGGTCGGCAGCGAGCAATTCCTGGCTGGCTTGCACGTTGTCGATCAGGCCGCGCAGGCGGTTGTTCAGGCGTACGGTCTTGGTTTCGCCGTTGACGCTGATCTGGCCTTGTTGCAGGGCGTCCACCAGCTCGATGCGCGCCGGGTCGGGCTGGGCGGCCCAGTCCTGGAGCAGCTTGGCTTGTTGCATCGGGTTGGCGTTGATGAAGTCTTCGGCGTCGCTGGCGTGTGCGGCGAGGGGCAGCAACAGCAGGGCGGCGAGGATGAAGCGGTATAGGGCAGTGGGCATGGCAGTTTCCTATAGATCGTTCCCACGCTCTGCGTGGGAATGCCGCCTTGGACGCTCTGCGTCCGCTGTGTGACGCAGAGCGTCACGGGATGCATTCCCACGCGGAGCGTGGGAACGATCAGTGCGGCGGTCTTAGTTGCTCTTGACGGCGTAATCCGGCTTCTTGTCATTCCCCGGAATGTACGGGCTCCACGGCTGGGCACGAATCGGCTCCTGGGTCTGCCACACCACCGAGAACTGCCCGTCAGACTGGATCTCGCCGATCATCACCGGCTTGTGCAGGTGGTGGTTGGTCTTGTCCATGGTCAGGGTGAAGCCGGACGGCGCGGCAAAGGTCTGCCCGGCCATGGCTTCACGCACTTTGTCGACGTCGGTGGACTTGGCTTTCTCCACCGCCTGCGCCCACATGTGGATGCCCACGTAGGTGGCTTCCATCGGGTCGTTGGTCACGGCTTTGTCCGCGCCCGGCAGGTTGTGGGCCTTGGCGTAGGCTTTCCAGTCTGCGACGAATTTCTTGTTCACCGGGTTCTCCACCGACTGGAAGTAGTTCCAGGCGGCGAGGTTGCCCACCAGCGGCTTGGTGTCGATGCCGCGCAGCTCTTCTTCACCCACGGAGAAGGCGACGACCGGTACGTCGGTAGCCTTCAGGCCCTGGTTGGCCAGCTCTTTGTAGAACGGCACGTTGGAGTCGCCGTTCACGGTGGAGATCACTGCGGTCTTGCCACCGGCGGAGAATTTTTTGATGTTGGCCACGATGGTCTGGTAATCGCTGTGGCCGAACGGGGTGTAGACCTCTTCGATGTCTTTATCCGCTACGCCTTTGGAGTGCAGGAACGAACGCAGGATCTTGTTGGTGGTGCGCGGGTACACGTAGTCGGTGCCCAGCAGGAAGAAGCGCTTGGCGCCGCCGCCTTCTTCGCTCATCAGGTATTCCACCGCCGGGATCGCCTGCTGGTTCGGCGCCGCACCGGTATAGAACACGTTCGGCGACATCTCTTCGCCTTCGTATTGCACCGGGTAGAACAGTAGGCCGTTGAGTTCTTCGAACACCGGCAATACCGATTTGCGCGACACCGAGGTCCAGCAACCGAACACCACGGCGACCTTGTCCTGGGTCAGCAACTGGCGGCCCTTTTCAGCGAACAGCGGCCAGTTGGAAGCCGGGTCCACCACTACCGGTTCGAGCATCTTGCCGTTCACGCCGCCCTTGGCGTTGATCTCGTCGATGGTCATCAGCGCCATGTCTTTGAGCGAGGTCTCGGAGATCGCCATGGTCCCGGACAGCGAGTGCAGGATGCCGACCTTGATGGTCTCGGCGGCCTGTACCGTCCAGGTCATGCCCATCGCGGCGATGGATGCCGACAGTGTGAAAGCCTTGATCAAGCTGCGACGCTTCATTGTGCAATCTCCATGACTCAATGATGTGATGAGGGAGTGATTGCAAAGGCTGTGCCGGGGCGCGCAATCGTGGTGCGCGCGAGCCGTGACCGGGCTGTGGGGGTGGGCGATGCACCAATGCGGCGCCAATCAGCGCGGGCTGTGCGTGCAGGCGCACCCTGATGGTGCCTGGCGCCCCGAGCCTTAACTATCTAATGCCTGCGTCCGGCCAAACCCTTGAAAGTGAAGCCTGCCTGGTGCCCCCGGCAACCCAGGGGCAGCGCCAGTTTTCTTAACTTCACTCAAGTGACGATGAACATGGACAGTACTCACATTCAAGACGATCAAGCGGCGAGCACGCGCAGGCCGGTTCCCCATCTGGGGCCGGCGTTCGTTACCGATCACGATGCCGCCCATTGGGCGCATCAACAGATCGGCAACCGGCGCGAGACGGTATTTGGCGGGCTGGTTTTCAAGCGTGATGACGGGATGTACCTGCCAAGCGTGCCGGTGGCCGGCACCGCCACTGCATTCGATTTCCAAAGCGACCTGCTCAAGGTCGATGCCAACAGGAATTTCCTGGCGTACGAGGGCCACAGCGTTCACGCCCTGTACAGTTCGCGCGGCGAGGATGGCACCCGACGCTCCGCGCAGATACAGCACTGGACAGGCGCGCAGCGCCGCCTGGATCGCAGCTTTTTCCCCATCAATATCCTGCGCATCATCATCCAGGTGCGCATGCTGTGCACCCGTTATTACTTGTCCGGGTTCTATGGCTCGCTCATCCAGTATGAAAGCAGCGGCTCTGCGACTGAGGCCAGCTTCTTGAACACGTTGATGGCGGCCAAGCCTGCGGCCGATTTCGACGACTACATCGCCTTTATCAATCAGACGGCCAGGGCCGGCTACCTGCGGGTCATCGTTGCCAACGCCGAGCTGGGTGGAAAGCCTGGCCAACTGTTGGCGCCGTGGACCCTCAATCAAACCCTGTCGCAAATCGGGCAGGACGCACTGGCGCCTCTCGCCAGCCAAGTCAGCCGCCGGTGGCAGGACGCGGTGCGATCAGTCTTGCCGCCGCTGGGGTTTGCACGGCAGGAGAGTCTCTTTGGCTACCTGTACAAAAGCGCGTCGAACCAGTACGTGGCCGAATTTCCGTCGGATGAACTCAAGGCGGCGTTTGCGCTGACCAGTGGCAAGTTGTCACTGCCAAAAGTGCACAAGGCGGACAGTGAGTTTTTGACCTTCGGTATTTACTGCTCCCTGTCACCGCAAGCGAAACCGACCGTGGCGAAAGAGTCGTGGCTGGCGGAAAACTTCTTCACGGCTTCTGCGTTGGCTGCCGTGGTGATGATGGCGGGGACCGACGACCTGGGCTTGCACTTTTACTTGCGCGCCAACGACGGCGCGCTGCTGATGTACCACTGCACCGGCTCGCAGGCGCAGTCCCAGCTGTTCGCCAATCGCGGCGCGGATCTCGACGGACGCTTGAAGGACGCTACCTTGAGCCCTTCCGAGTTTGTCCGGCAAGTGGCTGCCGTCGGCACGCTGACGGTGGTTGAGCCCGGACGGGTATGGGACAAGGCCGGGGTGGTAGGACCGCAATGGAGGGCCTTCGCGAAAGTCCATGCGTCGCTGAGCCCTGCCTTCGTCACTGCCGATGATGTCGCACGCTACCTGCATTACAAGGTGGGTTCACCCCACGGCTCTTTTCTCCAGGCTTACATCTTCAAGCGCAGCGATGGGCTGTTTGTGGCGTCCAGGCTGTCAGACCCTGACAGGTGGCTGTCGTTGTGGGGCGGGGCATTGCCCACCGACAACGTTCTGACGCGGGTCGAGCTTGAAGGGCACCAAATGGTTGGCGAGTTCAATCGACCTGTCTACGACCTGGCCGAGGTGCGTGCCAACTATCCTCAAAAAACCTCGCGACAGCTGGCGTTCCTGATCAGTACACCGTCGACTCAAGCGATCGACATGACGCTGGTTTTTTCCGATCAGATCAAGGTGCTTTACACCAGCGGAACGAACGGTACGTTGATCAAATACGCTGTCAGCGGCTCTCGGGCCGAGCGTGAATTCGGCGAGTACCTGGCACAAGTTGAACGCGATGGCCAAGGTGTGGCCCGCGTACAAGGTTTTGACGGCACGCGTGAAGGGCTGATCAAAGAGCTGGTAAAACTCGGTGAGTTGACGGTGCTGCTGGCGGATGAGACCTGGTACAACGTCCAGGGCCGGGTCCCGGCCACCTGGGAGCCCGAAACGCCTTTCGCCGCCGCAGCCCCCATTGATACGCCCCTGAGCTGGGTTTTCACTGACCTGGCAACCGCCGCCCGTTATGCCCATGACCGTATGCAGGCAACGGCGGATGGCCGGCGAGTCGGTTGCATCCTCAAGCACTCGAGTGCAGAGCAGTATGTGGTCAGCGAGCCTTGCGCACCGATACCCGCCGGCGAAACCCTTTTCGTGTTGGCGAATGTTTTTGGCAATGCCAGCCTGCCGCCAGGCTTCGCCCTGCGTGGCTGGTACTGCCGCAGCGCACCGGACGCCACCGGCATCGGCGCCGAACCCTGGTTGTACGAGGGCTTTATCGACACCACGGATTTTGCCCAGGGGATTGCCGCGCTGCGCATCCACCCCGAGAGCAATCTGGCCTTCTACCTCTGCACGGCGGACGGCGCTCAGCTGGCCTATGACGCTTCCGGCTCGGCCGAAGAAAGCCAGCTCTACCAGGTGCTGCCCGATGGCCGGGTGACGGACAACGGGCTGGGGGATGAACTGCGGGCCGCCACCGTGACGCCCCACGACGTGATCCAGAAGGTTGCCGCCGCCGGGGCGCTGTCGGTGTTGCAACCGGGCACGTTGTGGGATGTGGCGGGGCTGGTCGCCGACACCTGGCGACCTTACGCCCTGGCACCCCGCCCGCAACTGAGCCGCGGGTTTCTCCAGGTAGAAGACGCGGCACGCTACGCCCACGGGCAAATCGGCAGCTGGCGTGAGGGCGAATACTGCGGCTATATCCTGCAGCGCCCGGACGGTCTCTACGTGGCCACCGAGCCATTGCCGGCCAGCGACGCCGGGCGCTTTGCCCTGGGCGTTGTCTACCCTCAGGACGTCAAGGGCCGCTCGCTGCTCCCGCCCGGTCACATGCTGAAGGCCGTGTACGGTTCCAGCCGCGGGGTTTCGTTGCTGGAACCCGAGCGCCTGCAGCGCCCGGGCTGGTCGCGGGACGATGCCTGCCTGGAGGCGCAGATGTTCAGCGCCCTGGACGTGCACACGCTGATCCGCAATCGCCAACAGGTGTCCGTGGCCTACCTGTCGGGCGCCGAAGATTGTTTGCTGGCGTATGACCTGATCGACTCTGCCGCCCAGGCGAACCTGTTCAAGGCGCTCGACCCCTTGCCCCATCGCAGCCCAACGGCCCTCAACCTGGCCAGCGGCACGCTGACGGCGCGGGAGTGGATCAGCCAGGTGGCGGCGGCCGGCAGCGTGCGGGTGGTGCAGGCCAACCCGTTGTGGGGCACGCCGGGGCTGATCGCCGAACACTGGCGGCCACGCCTGCCGATACCCCGGCGCGAACGTCCGGAGCAGATTGCCTATGGCCCGGTCTGCGCCAGTGCCGCTGACGCGGCTCGGGCACTGCACACGCGCCTGGACCATCAAGCACCGACGCAAACCGGTTTCGGTTTCATGCTCAAGCATCGCGATCAGGACGCCTTTGTCTGCTCCGAGCTTGTACCCGCCTGGAATAGGGCCGGGCTGTTCGCCTTGAGCGCCGTGTTTGCCGTGGATGACGAAGGCGAGTTCATTTACCCCACGGGTTATCAACTGCACGCCTTGGTTTACCGGCGCAACTGGATGCCACAGGGGCTGACCACCGCCGAACACTGGCTGGCGCAGCATTTTATTTCGGCCGGGGATCTGGCCAGTGCCACCGTCGAGGCCAAGCGCCAACGGGAGACAGGCGCACTGACGGGCTTGCCGGTGTTTATCTCGACACTGGACCAGGCGCTGCTGCAGGTACAAACGCCGGTGGCATCGACGCTGTTCAACCCGGTCCGCCAGCCGTCGGGGGTCTATGAAGACGTGCAGACCTTGATGGCCAGCGGGCAGCTCTCGGCGGTCGGGTTTGTCAACGAAGTGGCGAAGTTGAGCTGGTTGAGCGTTTTGGTGCCGAGCGAATGCTGGGCGTTGGCGGGTAAGCTGGATGTCAGCCAGGCCCCATGGACCGCCTTCGCCAACTTTATGCGTCGCCCATTGAGCCCGCTGTTCAGCAACCAGGCCGATGCGGTGCGTTACGTCCAGCAACAGTTGGGCACACAGCGCGACACGCTGCAAGGCGGGCTGGTGTTGCAGCGCAACGGCAAGTTTGTCGCGACCCTGGCGGTGCCGGTGTTGAGTGAAGACTTCGACCCGAACGTCATCCTGCCGGGCCTGGACGTCAGCCAGGCGCTGCTGGCCCCTGGTTGGAAAATGGTCGCGCGCTACCGGTCACGTGTCGCCCGGGTGCTGGAGTTCTGGTTACCCTCTGAAGAAAACGCGGTGTATCAAAACCTGTTCTCGACCAAAGTACTGGAGACCGCCCTGAAGTCGGGTCACCTGTGGACCCACGAATACCTGCTGACGCCCGACGGCTCACTCATCGGTTTCAGTACCCAGGACGCCGAGCGCAGCTTGCTGGATTCGGCCCGGCGCAACGAAGCGACGCAGTTGCTCAGCCACCTGGAAACCTCCCTGGCCCCCAACAGCCTTGCGCTGCACGACCCTTACAGCAATGCCGTCGAGCAGCAGATGCGCAGCGGCCGCAAGAGCCCCACCGAGCTGGTCAATCAGCTGGCGCGGGTGGGGACTTTGCAGGTACTGGAGGGCGGCCCGTTGTGGGGCTCTGCCCAGCGTGTGCTGCCGGGCTGGATGCCCGGCCTGGCCTACGTTGCGCCGCAGGCGGCGGTCCATGCCGTGGCGGATCGGCAGCTGGGCCCGGTGTTCAAGCATGCCGACGACGCGGCACGCTATGGTCATCAATACGCCCAGGGGCGCGCCGATTTGAGTTTTGGCGTGATTCTCAAGTCCTCCGACAATGGGCATTTTGTCGCCTGTGCGCCGGTCAAGGGCGACGACCTGGGCTTTGCCCTCGACCGGGCGTTCCTGCGCGGGCAGTTGCCGAGCGGGTACAGCCTGCAAGGCCTGTATCTGAGGCTGCCGCAGCGTGCTGCGCCCGAGTTGCCCCAGGCCGAAGGCTACGCGCAACTGATGGCTCCGGCCGTGGTGCTGGCGGCGCTGAGCTTTTTGCGGGTGGCACAGAGTGAGCGGTTCCTGGCGTTGCATGTGTCATGTGCCGACGGCTCACTGTTTCGGTACCAGGCGGTGAGGATCGACCCGGACTGGGATTCCAGCCGCCGGCAGGCGGCGTATCTGAAACACCTCAACAGTCGTGGCAGCATCGACAGCCATGTGTTGAAACTGGTGGAGTCCGGCGAGCTGCGGGTACTCGACAGCAGCCCGTTCTGGGATGCCTTGTTGCCCCGGATAAAGCGCCTGGCCACGACACTGGCAGTGCGCGATACCCGCATGGCCCTGGGCCCGTTGTGCGCCCACCCGGACGATGCCGCGCGCCAGGTATGGCAACAGGTTGTGCCGCTGGAGCACCAGGCGCGGCTGGGAGCGGTGCTGGGCAACGGCGACAGCGACACCTTCATCGCCGTGCAACCGGTGGCAGACCCGGGCCCCTCGGTGGCCGTGGGACTGCGGCCGGACACACCGGCCTACAAGGCATTGTTCGAAGGCATCATGAACCTCGGCTACCCCAGCACATCGACCCGCTACCCGGCGGGCTACAAGGTGATGGGCGTCCAGCAGTTGTTCAAGCTCGACACCGAGCGCCAGCATCTGGCGGATCGCTACGAAGAAGGCCTGGCCCACAACTTCATTGCCCAGAAGGAAATCCGCGGGTTCATCGAGATGCTGCGCCAGGACAAGATCGCGGGGGCGCGTTACTACTTCACCCCGGTGCACGGCGCGTTGATTGTGTATGAGCCCAGCTATCACGCGGACGAAAGCCAGTTGCTGCGCGATGACTGGATCGACGAAGACACGGGTGTGGTGAAGGTCAAGCCCAGCGAGGTGATCCGCCGGTTGGCGACCTCGGGCAAGCTGACCATCCTGGAAACCGATCGCTTCTGGCAACCCCGCAGCCAGGTGGCGCGGCGCTTGTTGCATGCATTCAAGCAGGCCGACCAGGGGGTTTAACGCCGCCGCATCAGCCCGATAAAAAACAACCCGCCAATGGCCGCCGTGGCCACGCCGATGGGCAGGTCTTCGGGGGCAATCATTGTGCGGGCCGCCACATCCACCCACACCAGGAACACACTGCCCAACAGCACGCACACCGGCAGCAAACGCCGGTGTTCGGCACCTACAAGGCGCCGGGCAATGTGCGGCACCATCAGCCCGACAAAGCCGATGGAGCCGCTGATGGACACCAGCACGCCGGTCATCAGCGAGGCGATCAGGAACACCTTGAGCCGCACATTGCGCGCGTTCAGGCCCAGGGTCACGGCGGTCTGTTCGCCGGCCATCAGCGCGTTCAACGGGCGAGCCATCCCCAGCAGCAACACCAGCCCCAGCAACACCGTGGCGAAGGGAATGGCCAGCAGTTCCCAGCGCGCCAACCCGAGGCCGCCGAGCATCCAGAACATCACCGCCGAGGCCGCGCGATGGTCGCCCATGAACAGCAGCAAATTGGCCACCGCCATCATCACGAACGATACCGCCACCCCGCACAGCAGCAGGCGGTCACTCTCCAGCCGACCGTTGCGACTGGCCACCGCCAGCACCACGATCATGCTCAGCAACGCACCGATGAACGCCGCGATGGGCAGGGTCAGCAGGCCGATCACTTCACCCACATGCAGCACCACGATCACCGCACCGAGGGTGGCGCCGGAAGTCACGCCCAGCAGGTGCGGATCCGCCAGCGGGTTGCGCGTTACCGCCTGCAACACCGCACCGATCAACGCCAGCCCGGCGCCCACCAGGGCACCGAGCAGCATGCGCGGCACGCGGATCAGCCACACGATATGTTCCTGCCCCGCGCTCCAGTCCACCTCGCCAACGCCGAAGGCTTTATGCAGCAGGATCCGCCACACCACGTCCACCGGTACCCGCGCCGAGCCGAACCCCAGCGAGACCACGCATGAGATCAGCAACAACGCGCCAAGGGCACTCAGCAGCAGGGCATAGCGACGGGTAATCATTCGCCGTGAAACCCCTTGGCCAGGGTTTCAACCGCCAGTACGTTGTCGATGCCCGGCGTGGCCTGCACGTAGGGGATCACGATAAAGCGCTGGTTCTTGATCGCGTCCACCGATTGCAGCGCCGGGTTGTTCAGCAGGAACTGCTCTTTTTGCTCGGCGGTGATTTCGCTGTAGTCGACGATCACGATGACCTGCGGGTTGCGCTCCACCACGGTTTCCCAGTTGACCCGGGTCCAGCTGGCGTCCACGTCATCGAGAATGTTGCGCCCGCCGGCGGCGTCGATCAGCGCCTGGGGCATGCCCAGGCGGCCGGAGGTCATGGCGCGGTCTTCGCCGCTGTCGTAGAGGAACACGCGGGGCTTGTCGGCCGGCAGGTTTTCCTGCACTTGGGCGACCTGTGCCTGCATCTGTGCGATCAAGGCATTCGCGCGGTCCTGCACATCGAAGATCTTGCCCAGGTTGCGCAGGTCGTTATAGGTGTCTTCCAGGGTGGCCGCCGGGCGCTTCATCACGAAGGCGCAGGACTCGGTCAGCTCGTAGACGTTGATGCCCAACGGTTGCAGGGTTTGCGGGGTGAGGTCGCCACCGACGCGCATGCCGTAGTCCCAGCCGGCGAAGAAGAAGTCGACGTTGGCGTTGAGCAGGGTTTCCACCGACGGGTATTTGCTCGCCAGTTCCGGCAGGCCGTCGAGAATCTGCGCCATTTCCGGGGTGACCGACTTCCAGCCGGTCACGCCGCTGTAGCCGGCCATGTGCGACTTGAGGCCCAGGGCGAGCATCATCTGGGTCATGTTGATGTCGTGGCTGACCGCGTGTTTTGGTGCCTCGGCGAAGGTCACTTCGCGGTTGCAGCTCTGGATTTTCAGCGGGTAATGGGTCGCTTCGGCGAACGCCTGGGAAGTGCCGAGCAGCAACGCGAGAGACAGCAGGGAGCGCAGGATCATGGTTGGGTTATCCAGGTAATTCGGGGGTAGCCGGACAAGGGGTGAGTGTCGATCAATGCTTCAACGCCGAACACTTCGCGCAGCAATTCGGCGGTCAGCACTTCGTGAGGTGTGCCGCTGGCGACGATGCGCCCGTGGTTGATCACGTACAGCCGATCGCAGAACGCCGCGGCCAGGTTCAGGTCATGAATGCTGGCGAGGGTGCCGATGTTCAGGCGCTTGACCAGTTGCAGCAATTGCAACTGGTAGCGCGGGTCGAGGTGGTTGGTCGGTTCGTCGAGGATCAGCAGTTGCGGTTGCTGGGCCAGGGCGCGGGCGAGGATAACCCGCTGCTTTTCACCGCCCGAGAGGGTGGCGAAGGCGTGGTCTTCAAAGCCCAGCAGGCCGACGTTATCGAGGGCCTGGCGGATCAGGTTCTGGTCTTCAAGCGTATCGCTGTCGAACAGGCCCTTGTGCGGTGTGCGGCCCATGGCGACCACTTCATCCACCCGCAGGCCGAAGGCGTCGGGAAACTCCTGGAGCACCACGGCAATGCGTTGCGCGCACCACTTCGAGGATTGCTTCCAGACGTTCTGGTGTTCCAGCAGCACCTCACCGTCAGCCGGTTTGCTGAACCGATAGGCGCAGCGCAGCAGGCTGGTCTTGCCGCTGCCGTTGGGCCCGATCAGCCCGACGAACTCACCGGCACTCACCCGCAGGCTGGCGTCACGCAGTTGGAACTGGTGATGACAGTGCTCGTGGCCTGGTGGGGTCCAGGCGAGGGCGGTGAGGTTGAGTGAGGTCATCTTTACTCTCAGGTCCAACACAGGACAAATGTGGGAGCGGGCTTGCTCGCGAAAGCGGTGGATCAGTAACAGATACAGTGCCTGACACACCGCATTCGCGAGCAAGCCCGCTCCTACATTTGGACAGTGTTGCGTTCAGTTAGAAGGTGTAGTCCGCCGTCACGAAGAACGAGCGCGGCTCGCCCAGGATCCATTGCTGGCCGTCGTTGTATTGGCTGACGGCGTAAGTGCGGTCGAACAGGTTATTCAATTGCAGGCCCAATGTCGTGTTGCGCATGGCTTTCCATGAAACGCTGGCGTCGACCACGGTGTAGCTCGGCACTTCGCTGGTGTTGGCGGTGTTGGCGAAACGCGAGTCTACATAACGCACGCCCGCACCGGCACGCACGTCGTCAGTGATGGCCTTGCTCAGCCACAGGTTGGCGGTGCGACGCGGCACGTCGGTGGGGCGGTTGCCGTCGCGGGACACGGACTGGCCGTTGACCACTTCGGAGAAGTCGTCGTACTGCGCCCGCACGATCGCAGCGTTGGCTTGCAGTTGCCAGGCATTGGGCAGTTGCAGGTCGAGGCTGGCTTCCAGGCCGTTGGAGGATTGCTGGCCGACTTGTTCCTTGAGGGTGGTGCCTGGAACGCTCACCAACAGTTTCTTTTTGACGATGTGGTAGGCCGCCAGGGTCCATTCACCACGGGAATCCCAGAACGCCTGCTTGAGGCCGATCTCGGTTTGCTTGGCGGTGGACAGGCCGAACTGCTGCTGGCTCGGGCTCAGGGTGATCAGGCTGCCAACGCCGTCAGTGCTGGTGGCGTATTGGCCGTAGACCGAGGTGTCCGGGGTGATCGCGTAGACCAGGCCGGCTTTCCAGTTGTTGCCGGTAAAGGTCTTGTTGGAGTCGCTGCCATCCACCAGGGAGTCACTGTCGATGTGCAGGTAATCGCGGCGCACGCCGGTGATCAGCGACAGTTTATCGGTCAGTTGCAGGCGGTTTTCGGCGAACGCAGCCAGCTGTTTGGTGGTGCTGACGGACTGCGGAATGAAGGGGCTGGCGCTTTCAAACGGCTGCGGTACCGGGTGGTTGATGTCCACCGGTTGGCCGGCGTTCGTCAGGTCATCGAACGGCGAGTTGCTGGCCAGGCGGAAGCGAATGCGGTTGTACTCCACCCCCGTCACCGTCTGGCTGTCGAGGCCGAACAGCGTGTGCTTGAAAGTGAAGGTCTGGCGGTCGCCCACCTGTTCCTGGTTGTGCTTGATGCCCAGGTAGCTCTGGCGCACCAGGCCGCCGTCGACGTAGTTGTAGCTCTCGGCGTTCTGCCAGCGCCGCTGGTTTTTCAGGTAGGACAGTTCGTTGGTGGCGGTGACGTTGTCGTTGATCTGCCACTCGCTGGTCAGGCGCGTCCACTGGTCGTTGTAGTGCTGGATATCGTTGCTGACGTTGTAGTTCTTGTCCCGCAGGCCCTTGTGCAACTGGCCGTTGATCAGCGGTGTGCCGTAGTCGTTTTGCGGGGTCTGGTCGCCGTAGTCGGAGGCCAGGGTGAAGCTCAGGTTATCCGCCGCCTGCCAGCGCAGGGCACCGCTGACGAAGTCGCTGCCGGACTCGCCGCGGTCGATGAAACCGTTGCTGCGCAGGCGGTTGATGTTCAGGCGATAGCTCAGGGTGTCGGTCAGCGAGCCGCCGCTGTCGAGGGCTTGCTGCTGGCGGTCATAAGAACCGTAGCCCAGGCGGATATGGTTTTCGATCTCGCCCTCGAAGGGTTTCTTCGCGATGGTGTTGATCACCGCGCCGGTGGCGCCCTGGCCGTACATCACCGAGGCCGGGCCGCGCAGTACGTCCACCCGCTCAACGGACCAGGTGTCCACCGGGAAGGTGGAAGTGCCCGCGCCATCGAACATGCGCGCGCCGTCGTACAACTGCAGCACCGAGCTCTGGCCGGTGAACCCGCGTGCCGACAACGAGGTACCGCCGTCGCCCGGCGTGCCGGTGCGGCTGATGCCGGTGGCCCGGGAAATCGCGTCCTGCACCGTGGCATCGCCCCGTGCGCGAATCTGCTCGCCGGTCTGGCTTTCAACGCTGCCCGGGGTTTGCAGGGCCGTGAGGTTCAGGCGTGAACCTGCCGTGGTCGGGGTGTTCAGGTCGACGCGCTCGTCGTCGACGGCGGGGGCTGAGACGGCACTGGCGGGAAGCGTCAGGGCCTGGGCAGTGTTTTGAAGGGCGAGCAGGCACAGGCCGGACGCAAGGTACTTGTTCATCGGACGATAAATCGCTTCTTCGAGACGGTACTCGCCGCAGGGCGCGGCGAGTGGGGGAACGCATTAAGTGTTACAACATAACACTTTGTGCGGCGTGGGCGAAAGCCCGCGTAAGACTACATAACGCCTCTAGGTAGGGCATCTCGTCTGTTTCACGCTGAACCTGAGGCAGATTCACGTTGGCCAAACCACCGTGAAAGCACCAGGCGATCCAGTGCCCAGACCACGATCAGCGAGGCGCCCACCAGCGGAAAGACAATCGCCAGCCCGAGCATGATTACCATCGCGGTTTTCCATTTCGGCAGGTCATGGCGCAACGGTGGAACCCCCAGGCTGCCCTGTGGCCGACGCTTCCACCAGATCACCACACCGCTGACGGCGCTGAGCAGGATCATCAGGCAAATCAGCAGCACGATGATCTGATTGACCACGCCAAACATCTTGCCTTCGTGCAGCATCACGCCCGATTCGGTAACCCGCGCCACGCTGTTGTAGTGCTCCCAGCGCACATCGGCCAGGACCTTGCCGGAGTATTGGTCCACATGCAGGGTGGCGTCATTGCGCGGGTCGTTGGCGAACACCGCGAGGGTGAACACGCCTTCGGCAGTGGTGGGGAAGGTGATGCTGTAGCCGGGCTCGACCTTGCGTGAGTTGGCGAGGTCGACCACCTGTTGCAGGCGGATACTCGGGGCTGCCGGGCCCTGGCTCATGCCGGCGTGCTTCATGTGCTCGGCATGCTCGCCAGACATCGGCATCGGCGTGTTTTCCATGGCCCACGGCACGGTTTGTTGGCTCGCGGTGTTGAGGCTGCGGGCCTGCTGGTCGGACTGCGGCACGTTGTTCCACATGGCCGCCGGGAATTTATTCCACAGCTCGGCGTATTGCTTGCCCCAGAAGCCGGTCCAGGTCATGCCGCTGAGCAGCATCACCAGCAGGAACGCCGCGCCCCAGAAACCGGCGACCGCGTGCAAATCGCGCCAGAACAAGCGGCCGCGACTGCCCAGCCGTGGCCACAGAATGCCCGCCGCCGACTTGCCTCGCGGCCACCACAGATACACGCCCGAAATCACCAGCATCACACCCCAGCCGGCGGCCAGTTCCACCAGGCGATCGCCGACGGTGCCGATCATCAACTCACCATGCAGCGCACGGGCGATGGCTTGCAGGTTGTACTTGGCGTCCTGTTCGCCGAGCACGGTGCCGCGATACGGGTCGACGAATACAGTCACTTCGCGCCCGTCGTTGTGCATCACGAATTGCGCGCTGCTGGTGGCGTCGGCAGGTGGCAGGTACTTGCTGATCTTGCCTTGTGGATAGGCAGCCTGGGCACGTTGCAGTTGCTCGTCGGCACTCAGCGCGTGTTCGGCGCTTTGCACGGTCAGCAGGTTGCCGTACATCAGCGGGTCGAGTTGGGGTTTGAACAGGTAGATGATGCCGGTCAGGGCCAGCAGCACCATGAACGGCGCGACAAACAGCCCGGCGTAGAAATGCCAGCGCCAGGCCAGGTTGTAGAAGGAAATCTTCGGTGGGTTCATCAGGGTGCTCCGCAAAGGCTTGGATTTTTTGTGTTATCGAGGACGCCATCGCGGGCAAGCCCGCTCCCACAGTGGAATGCATTGCAACTGTGGGAGCCGGCTTGCCTGCGATGCGCTTAGAAGCTCATGTCCACCTTGGTCCAGAGCGTGCGCCCCGGTTCCTTGATGGCTTGCGGGTCATTGGCCGGGTAGCCGAACCCGGCGTTGCCGGCCAGGTTCAGGTGTTCGGCGTACGCCTTGCCGAACAGGTTGTCGACGCCGGTGCTGACCTTGAAATTCTTGTTGATGCGATACGCCGCGTTCAGCGAGAACACGCCAAACCCCGAGCTTTTGTCGAAGTCCTTGCCCACCACGTTGCCCTTGTTCTGGTCGATGCGGTTTTGCGCCGCGACCACCCGCCACAAGGCGCCGGCGCTCCAGTCGTCCTGGCTGTAGGTGAGCCCGAAGCGCGCATCCAGCGGCGGGATCTGCGGCAGCGGTTTGCCGTCGCTGGTGTTCTTGCCCCAGGCGTAGGCGAAGGTGGCATCGGCCTTCCAATTGGCGGTCAGCTTGTAGGCTGCGCCCAATTCACCGCCCATGATTCGCGCGTCCACATTGCGCGCCTGGGAGGTGGTGCCCATCATTCCCGGCTGGTAGTCGAACAGGATGAAATCACGCACCTGGCCGACGTAGCCCGAGGCCCAGGCATCGAGATCGGCGGATTTGTATTGCAGGCCGAAATCCAGCTGGGTGGTTTTTTCAGGCTTCACACCGTCGAAGGCATTCACGGAACCGACCGACCCGGTGTCGGGAGAAAACAGCTCCCAGTAATCAGGGAAACGCTCCGAATGCCCAAGCCCTGCGTACAGGGTGGCAGGGCTGTCCGCCAGATCGTGCTCGTAGCGCACAAAGCCCGACGGCAGCGTATCGGCGCGGGTTTTACCGGTGGTGGGGTTGGGGCTGCTCATCATCCCGGAGCTGATGGTTTGCCGGAAATCCTTGGCCGAGGCGCGGTCGACGCGGGCGCCGGTGATCAGGCGGTCGCGGTCGGCGGCGTACCAGGTCAGTTCGCCGAACACCCCGTAGTTGTGGAAGTTGGCGTCCTTGCTGCGGGGCAGGTCCTTGTAGGTGTCGACGCCCATGGCGCTGCGTTCGCGGTGTTCGTTGGTTTGTGCATCAATGCCGCTGATCAACTGCACATCGGCCCAGCGCCAGGTGGCCTTGATACGGGCGCCGAGGGTGCGGCGGTCGACGTTGGCCGCCATGGGCCCGGCCATCATCCCGGTGCCCGACGGGACGCGCAGGGTGTAGTTGTCCATCACGTGGTCGGCGTAGTTGTAGTAGACCTGTGCTTCGACCTTATCCAGCACCTCGCCGATGTTCGATTTCTCCAAGCGCAGTCCGAGGCTCTCGCGCAAAAACTGCGAACCGTCCATGCCACGCCCGGCGTAGCGGGCTTCGCCATCTCCACGGCCGGCGGTGAGTTCCAGCAGGGTGTCGGCGTCCGGGGTCCAGCCCACGGCCACGTCGCCGTTCCACTTGTCGTAGCGCGAGGCGACGGTGTCGTTGTTGCCGTCCTTGTAGTCATCGGCGTGGGCCTGGTTGCCGATCACCCGCACATAACCCAGCGGCCCGCCGGCTGCTGCGTCGACGACTTTGTCGAAACGCCCGTTGGAGCCCGCCAGGATGCTGGCGTTGACCCGCGTGCCCAGCTCGCCGAACTGCTCTGGCTCGCGCTCGAACAGGACCGTGCCGGCTGAAGCGCCCGGGCCCCAGAGCACGGTTTGCGGGCCTTTGATCACGGTGAGCTTGTCGTAGGTTTCCGGAGAGATATAGGAGGTGGGCGCGTCCATCCGGCCGGGGCAGGCGCCGAGCATCATGCTGCCGTTGGTGAGGATGTTCAGGCGTGAGCCGAACATGCCCCGCAGCACCGGGTCGCCGTTGGTGCCGCCGTTGCGCACCAGGGCGAAGCCGGGGATGGTCTTGAGGTAGTCGCCGCCATCGCTGGCGGGCACCGGTTGGCGCGGGTCTTTCGGGTTGGTGACGACGGTCAGTGGTGAGCTGGGGGCAATGGCGGTGATCACCGTCGGGCTCAGTTCATTGTGGTCGGCATGTTCGTCGGCGTGGGCCTGTGGAACCAGCAGCGCGCCACACAGAACGGCGAAAACGGGAGTACATCCCAAACGGGTGTCAGCAGAAAACCTGGACATGAAAAATTCCATCATTCATTCGTAAACAACACGGCCAGCAGCCTGCGGCTGTCTGTCTAAAGTCGGCCGGGGTGAAGTAACGGTGTGAAGTGCTTACGTGATGATGGGCGGGGCACGGCTGCGGGCACCGGGGAACACGGTTTGCCGGGCATGGCCCAGGCGTGGGGCGGGGGTCAGGGCGTTGGCGGGCGGCGGGCTGCCGAGGGTGACAAACGACACGCTGCCAGGCAGCGCCGGGCAACTGAAGAGCAGGCTGCAATAGCCGCACTTTTCCCAGAGCACGTGGTGTTCGTCGGGTGCTTTGTGGTGATCGGTCGCAGGCTTGGCGGCGCCATGGCAGCTTGGCGCGTCCATGGACATTTCCATCGACATGCCGGCGTGATGATCCATCGGCATCGCTTGGGAAATCAGCGGACCGATAAAGATCATCAGCATGGCGAACAGGCTGATCCAGCTGCCGCGCATAAGGCCTACAGGCTTACGGCGGTGCGGGGACAACCTGGCGCGTGGGGCGCCCATCAAGGTTTATCTATTGGGCGTGCATGTGTTCGTGGCCGGCCATGGGCGGCTGCTTCTGCACTGACACTTCCACCTTCACTGGCCCGGCCTTTTCAAAGTTCAGGGTCAGCGGAAAATGCTGGCCGTCGCGCAAAACGCTGCGGTCCTTCAGGTCCAGCAGCATCACGTGGTAGGCCATGGGCGCGAACGTCAGGTCACCTTTGGCCGGCACCGCGACGCTGGTCACCTGCTGCATCTTCATCAGATCGCCCTGCATCACATGCTCATGCAGTTCGGCCTTGGCGGCCACGGGCGTGTCGACGCTGAGCAAGCGATCCGCATGCTCGCCCTGGTTATGAATCACGAAATACGCCGCGACGGTCGGCGCATTGGGCGGCAGTTCCTGGGACCAGGGTTCGCTCACCACCAGTTCGCCGACCTTGAAGTCTTCGGCATTGGCAGCAGCACACACCGGCAGCAACAACGCAGCCAGAAGCAGGGAAGATTTGAGCATGGCAGTTCTCCAGAACGGTTCTAAACGCAGTTCACTTGCGAAGAAATCAGACCGTTGGAGAGGCGCGGGGGTTAAGGCTCGGCCATTGCTGGCGCGGGGTGGGGGATTGCAATGACGGCGGCGGCAGGTCTTGCACCGCGTCGAATCTTGCGAAATACAGTGTTGGTGAATGCCCCGGCAACGCCACTAATGGCGCCGAGCCCGAGCAGCACCAGCAATGCTGCATGGTGGAGTGATCGTCTTGCTGCGGCGCCGGAATCTCCAGCTTGCCCAGGGCAATGGCCGTCAGCTTGTTGGCATTGGAGGAGCAGAAACTGCCCCAGAGCAGTTGGTCGAGGGAATTGTTCGAGCGCTGCATCGCTCCGGCCATCGGCATGGCAAACGCATTGAACAGCACTGCAAAGCAGGCGATCCAGGCAATTGCAAAGCGTTGACGGGCCATGGCGGACAATCCGTAGGGTTAAGCGATCAGGTGGGTATTTAGCCTGATCGGGGAGGATAAGTAAAAAGGGGCGGTGTGGTTTGGTGTCGCAGTGCTATCAACCAGCTGTGGCGTGCAGCTTCAGGCCGAGCGCTTTCATGACCTTCATGATAGTCGCGAACTCGGGATTGCCAGTGCTGGAGAGGGCTTTATATAAACTTTCGCGTCCGAGGCCTGCGTCGCGGGCTACTTGAGTCATGCCTTGGGCGCGGGCGATGTTGTTGAGGGCTGAACGAATAAGCAGTCCGTCACCGGCATCCTCCTCGAAGCACGCTTCAAGATACTCAGCCATATCTTCAGGAGTCTTGAGGTGTTCCGCTATGTCGAAGTCTGTAAATTCAGTCATGGCTTACTCCTTTTTTTTCAAAGTCTGCTGCAATTTGCTTAGCGCGCTGGATATCGCGTTTCTGCGTTGATTTATCGCCGCCTATCAACAACAGGTAAACCACCTCCTCTCTACGAGTGAAATAAACCCGGTATCCAGGGCCGTAGTGGATGCGCATTTCCGAAACGCCATTTCCTACTGTCTCACAGTCTCCGAAGTTGCCTGATTGTGCGTTATTCAACCTTGCCAGTACGCGTGCACGGGCCGGTTTATTGTTTAACGAATCAAGCCACTCCAGGAAATGCTTGGATTTCTTGAAGTGAATCATCTTGGATCGTATTCCTTGGGATACAGAATGACAAGTCACGATGCTCCGCAAAAGCAGTGCATCCCCATCGCAGACTCTGGTGCAAAACTGCGGGAGGGGAGCTTAGGGCGAGGGCTTTTGGCTGAACCAGCCGGCTGGTTCGGAGGGGGGTGTAAGGCGAATCAGTTTTTAAAGCGAGGTTGTCAAAAGGATGTCGATGATTGAGGCGCTTTCCTACGAGGTCATTGCACCTTGCGATACAGGCGACTCGGTCTTCCTGCTGGAACGAGGTGATGCTATCGCAGGCAAGCCAGCTCCCACAGTTTGGATTGTGTTCGATTCGAATGTGGAGGCCCTCCACAGAAATTTCCGACAGTGATTGGCGGTTGTCTCTAGGAAACTCAATCTCTAGTCTCCGAACACCACTGCAAACTCAGTGGTCGGGCGTCGCGGCCCGGATTTCTTCAGACGCAAAAGCGTCATCGTGTCCTTTCAGTTGGCGCTTTTTTATCGTCTACTGTGCGGCGCTATGGTGGCTGTGCGCGGGATACCTTCGGGTATGCCGGTGTTCTGGAGAGCCGGTCCGCGAACCCGCGTTCAGCTACCACCCCCATCGCATCGCGGCGATCAGTGGTAGCTCCTTTGTACTTCTCCGGAGCTTCACAATGATTAAACCTACCCCCAATCCCCCTTTTCGGCTGTTCACCGTAGCCGACGGAATCAGCACCGAAGACCTGTTGGTCAACCTCATTGAAACACTCGCCTCGGCCAACGCGCTGAGTTGCGACTTGGCGTTTAGCCTGGAAGGATCGAAGCGAGAGGAGTTGTTGGGCGTCGCTCAGTTGATCGATCTGGCGGAGTTACTGGCTGATCGGGTGCACGAAGGTGGCGGAAAACGCATTTAACACTTCGATGATCGATCGTTCCTGCGCTGATGTGTGGGAATGATCCCGTGAGACGCCTTTAAACGTCCCAGCTTGCTTCCCGTATGTGATTGAAGTTCACGACATCTACGCTGTGCTGATGAGCAAATCCAGCGACTCTTAGGTCATCTGTCAAAACTAGATAATTATCTTTGGCTGCACAGATAATACCGACGTCGGTAAGTCCGTAGGGCGACAGCTCATAATCGCAACTTATATCAAGAGCAGGGCAGTGAATCTCAATGACTGTCGATAATGATTTTTTTAATGTTGCGTAGAAGTCGTGTAGCTTGCTCCCATAAAGCCCGTTTGTAAGGTTGCTGACTTCCGCAAGTATATGAGGAGTTGAAATAAGCTTTTCGAATTGATCAATCACGTTAAGCAGAAGTTTGTAATCTTTGGCAGTGTACCCGCTTGTTCTTTTGAAGCCTGCAATACTGGGTGTGCCTCCGATCAGTACCAAGAGCAGAAGGTTGGTGTCGACTATGATTCCTTTTCTTCGATATTGCCGGATATATGTTTCGATCATACTTCGCGGATCTTCATGGAGCGGAACTCGCCAGTCTCCGAGTCAATGAAGAATATTTTATATTTTCTTGCGTACATTTGTCCCGCTAAAGATGCGCCTAATCGTTGATATTTATCAGGGGCTGGAACATTGAAGCCAAATGTTATTGCCCACGTTTTGTCGCCTGGGTTTAACTCGACTTCCTCAAGCATCAAGTCCTGAAGCACTGTTTCCTGGCCGAGAAAGTCATTGGCTGCTGCCTTGGCAACTTGCACGGCTTCTTTGACGTCTATCATGTCAGCTCCTGAATAGAATTGAGTCTGGCTTGAACTGTTTCTGGAGTGTAGCAGTTCATGTTGTGGATTCATCGCCGTCCCTTTAGTCACAAATAGAGTTGATAGAGGTGGGCGATGATCCTGATCTATCGAATGAAATCTGCCAATAACTCGATTGTTTCTGCGGGCGACAAAAGCTCCTGATCCACCGCCACCAACACCGGCCGCCTCAACACCAACACCGGCACCCCCCGCTCCCGTGCCACTTCCAGCTTCGGCTCGGTAGCCGTGCTGCCGCTGTTCTTGCTGATCAGCACATCAATTTGCCGTCGCTCAAACAATGCCCGTTCATCCTCGATCAAAAACGGCCCACGGGCGCCAATCACTTCGCAGCGCTCATTGCCGGGGTACACATCCAGTGCGCGCAGTGTCCAGAACTGCTCGGCGGGGATTTCGTCGAGGTGTTGTAACGGTTCACGGCCCAGCGTGAACAGTGGTCGCTTGAAGGGTTTCAGGGCTTCGATCAGCTCAGCCCAGTCCCTGACTTCGCGCCAATCATCACCCGCCTGTGGCTGCCACGCCGGGCGGCGCAGAGCCCAGCAGGGAATTCCGCATAAAGCTGCGGCACGGGCGGCGTTGGCGCTGATCTGTGCGGCATACGGATGGGTCGCGTCCAGCACCAGCTCGATACCTTCATCGCGAATGAACTGCGCCAAACCTTCCGCGCCGCCATAGCCACCGACGCGCACCTGGCACGTAAGGTCGGTGGGAACGCGGCCAACACCCGCCAGGCTGTAGATATGCTCGGGCCCCAGTGTGCGGGCGATGGCCAGGGCTTCCGTCACGCCGCCCAACAGCAGGATGCGTTTCATAGCGGCTTGATCACTTCCAGCAGGGTGATCGGCAGCGCCTGGCGCCAGGTATCAAAGCCCCCCAGCGGTTGGGCCTGGGCCACATGAATGCGGGTCAGTTCGCCGCCGTGTTGTTCGCGCCAGGCCATCAGGGTCATTTCACTTTGCAGGGTCACGGCGTTGGCCACCAGCCGGCCGCCGGGGCGCAGGTGTTGCCAGCAGGTGTCGAGCACGCCGTCGCGGGTGACGCCGCCGCCGATGAAGATGGCGTCCGGCGCTTCCAGCCCGTTCAGGGCGTGGGGCGCGGTGCCGCGAATCAGTTGCAGGCCGGGGACGCCAAGGGCATCACGGTTATGTTCGATCAACAGTTGCCGGCCTTCATCGGCCTCGATGGCCAGGGCGCGGCAGCTGGGGTGGGCGCGCATCCATTCGATCCCGATGGAGCCGCTGCCCGCGCCCACGTCCCACAGCAGTTCGCCGGGCATCGGCGCGAGGCGGGCGAGGGTCATGGCGCGCACGTCGCGCTTGGTCAGTTGGCCGTCGTGCCTGAAGGCCGAGTCCGGCAGCCCTGCCAGGCGTGACAGGCGCGCTGTGTTGGCGTCGGCCACGCAGTCGATGGCCAGCAGATTCAACGCGGCAATCGGTTCGCCAGGCCAATCCCGGGCGATGCCGTCGATGCGCCGCTCATCCGGCCCGCCGAGGTGTTCAAACACACTCAGGCGACTTGCGCCAAACCCGCGCTCGGCCAATTGTGTGGCAATCGCCGCCGGGCTCTGGCCGTCATTGCTCAGCACCAGCAAACGCACGCCGTTGGCCAGATGCGCATTCAGCGCCGCCATCGGCCGGGCAACCACCGACAGCGTCACTACCTCTTGCAACGGCCAGCCCAGGCGCGCCGCCGCCAGGGACACGGAAGAGGGCGCCGGCAGAATCAGCAGCTCATCGGCCGGCACCTGCCGCGCCAGGCTCGCACCCACGCCATAGAACATCGGGTCGCCGCTGGCCAGCACGCACACCGCTTCACCACGCCTGGCCAGCACCGGCTCCAGGGAAAACGGGCTGGGCCACACCTGGCGTTCGCCACGGATGCACACCGGCAACAAGTCCAGCTGGCGTTGCCCGCCAATAATGCGCGAGGCGCGCAACAGGGCGTGCCGGGCGTTTCTGCCCAGGCCCTTGAAGCCGTCTTCACCGATGCCTACTACCGTCAGCCAGGGCGACATATGAATTCCTTGAACGACATCCGACGGGCAGGCTTTTCATGCCGCCGGACAAAGCAGGCATAATACCGCGCCTTTACCCGTGAACCGGTAGCCCCGTGAAACCAATACCACCGTCCAATACCTTGCGCCCCTCGGCCTGTCCGGGGTTGCTGCGTATTGTCCAGGCGTTGGATGGCGGGATTTGCCGGATCAAACTGGCGGGCGGTTCGATCCGTGCCGAGCAGGCGTTTGCCGTGGCCGACGCCGCCCAGGCCCATGCCGGCGGGGTGATCGAGGCGACCAACCGCGCCAACCTGCAGATTCGCGGGATCGGCGCCGAACAGGATGCATTGATCGCCGCCTTGCTGGCCGCCGACCTGGGCCCCAAGCGTGCCGCCGGTGATGATGTGCGCAACCTGATGCTCAGCCCCAGTGCCGGCATTGACCGCGAGATGCTGTTCGATACCCGACCGTTGGCCGACCAGATCCTCACCACCCTGGAAACCCACCCGCGTTTCCATGAGCTGTCGGCCAAGTTCGCCGTGCAACTGGACGGCGGTGAAGCCCTGGCCATGCTCGAGCATCATCACGACCTGTGGCTGTCAGCCTTCGATGCCAATGGCAACACGCTGTTGGCATTCGGCCTGGCAGGCTGCCCGGCGCGGGATGCGCCCTTGGCGGCGGTACCTTTGGCACAAGGGCATGCACTGGTGGTGGCGGTGCTGGAGCGGTTCCTTGAACTGGCCCGGCCTGATCAGACCCGTATGCGCCATCTGCTGGCTGAAACCGCTGTGGATAACTTTTTGCGGCAGCTGAATATGCCATTGCAGCCGGTTGATGGCTTTTCAAGGCACTCCAACTCCGCGCCGCTGCACCTGGGAAGTTATCCACAGCGCCAAAAAAACCAGGTCTACGTCGCCGCCGTCGCACCCTTGGGCCGCCTGGATTCGGCGATGCTCAGGGGCGCAGCGCAGTTGGCCGTCGACCATGGCGACGCCACCTTGCGTGTCACGCCATGGCAAGGCCTGCTGCTGCCCAATATCCAGGATGCGGCGGCTGTCACCGAACGCCTCGAACAGCTTGGCTTTTTGTGTTCGGTGGACCAACCCCTCGCACGGATGATCGCCTGCACCGGCTCCAGCGGTTGCGCCAAAGGCCTGTCCGACACCAAGGCCGACGCCGTGCAACTGGCCGCGCTTGCGCCCGGCCACAGCGTGCACCTGTCCGGCTGCCCGCGTTCCTGCGCGGCCGCACACACCGCGCCGGTCACCCTGCTGGCGGTAAGTCCCGGCCACTACGACCTCTATTTTCGCGACGCAGGCCTGCCCGGTTTCGGCCGCCTGCACGCGCGCACTCTTTCTATTGAAGCGGCGGGCGCCTTGTTGCGCGCTCACCCACGGAGCAACACCGATGATTGATTACATCCGCGACGGTCAGGAGATCTATCGCAACTCCTTCGCGATCATTCGCGCAGAAGCCCGGCTTGATCGCATCCCTGCCGACCTGGAAAAACTCGCGGTGCGGGTGATTCATGCCTGCGGCATGGTCGACGCCATCGACGGTCTGCAATTTTCCGAAGGTGCCGGCAAGGCCGGGCGCGAAGCCCTGGCCGCTGGCGCGCCGATCCTGTGTGATGCGCGGATGGTCTCCGAAGGCGTGACCCGTACGCGCCTGCCGGCCAACAATCAGGTGATCTGCACCCTGCGCGACGATAGCGTGCCGGCGTTGGCCCGCGAGCTGGGCAACACCCGTTCCGCCGCCGCCCTGGAGCTGTGGCGCCCGCACCTGGAAGGCAGTGTGGTGGTGATCGGCAATGCGCCGACAGCGCTGTTTTACCTGCTGGAAATGCTCGACGCCGGCGCGCCAAAACCTGCACTGATCCTCGGGTTCCCGGTGGGCTTTGTCGGCGCCGCCGAATCCAAGGCGATGCTGGCGGCAGACAGCCGCGGCGTACCGTTCGTGATCATGCAGGGCCGCCTCGGCGGCAGTGCGATGGCCGCCGCCGCGGTCAACGCCTTGGCCACGGAGGTCGAATGATGCCGGCACGCGGACGTTTGATCGGCCTGGGCGTAGGCCCCGGCGATCCGGAACTGATTACCCTCAAAGCCCTGCGCCTGCTGCGCGAATCGCCGGTGGTGGCGTACTTCGTGGCCAAGGGCAAGAAGGGCAACGCCTTCGGCATCATCGAAGACCATTTGGTGCCCCAGCAAACCCTGATGCCGCTGGTGTACCCGGTGACCACTGAAGTGTTGCCGGCGCCGCTGTCCTACGAGCAAGTGATCAGCGATTTCTACGACACCGCCAGTGTCGACGTTGCGGCACACCTGGACGCGGGGCGCGATGTGGCGGTGATCTGTGAAGGCGACCCGTTCTTCTACGGCTCCTACATGTATTTGCACGACCGCCTGGCCGAGCGCTACGAAGCCCAGGTGATCCCGGGTGTGTGCTCGATGCTCGGTGGCGCCTCTGTACTGGGCGCACCGTTGGTGTATCGCAACCAGAGCCTGTCGGTGCTTTCCGGCGTGCTGCCCCATGACGAACTCAAGCGTCGCCTGGCGGATGCCGACGCGGCGGTGATCATGAAGCTGGGGCGCAACTTCACCAAGGTGCGTCAGGTACTGGAAGAATTGGGATTGGCGAGCCGGGCGTTGTACGTCGAGCGCGCGACCATGGCCAATCAGAAAATCGTCGCCCTGGATCAGGTCGATCCGACGTCCTCGCCGTATTTCTCGTTGATCATCGTTCCCGGTGAAAGGTGGCAAGGCTGATGACGGCTCCCGCGATTGTCATCCTGGGGCAGGGCAGCCTCGCCACGGCCCGCGCTATCCAGCAGGTGTATCCCGACGCACTGATCCACGGCCTGGCCGGGCGGGTCGAGGGCGCAGATCAGGCCTATAACGAATTCGGCGCCACAGTGCGCCAGTTGTATCAACAGGGCACGCCGATCATCGCGCTGTGCGCCGCCGGGATTGTGATCCGCACCCTGGCGCCGCTGTTGCTGGAGAAGGGCGTCGAGCCTGCTGTGCTGGCCGTCGCCGAAGACGGCAGCGCGGTGGTGCCGTTGCTCGGTGGCCTCGGTGGCGTAAACGTGATGGCGCGGGAAATCGCCGCTGCCCTGGACGTTGCCGCCGCGATCACCACCAGTGGCGAGCTGCGTTTTGGTACCTGCCTGCTTAACCCGCCCCATGGTTATCAGCTGGGGGATCTGGAGCTGGGCAAACGCTTTGTCTCGGACTTGCTGGCTGGCGAATCAGTACGCATTGAAGGCGCGGCGCCGTGGCTGGATCAGGCCAACTTGCCCCAGGATCAACAGGCCCGCCTGGCGATTCACGTCGGCAGTGCCGAGCGCACACCTGCGACCAATGAGTTGCTGATTTATCCGAAGACGGTGTTGGTTACCTGCCAGCCGGGGCCGCAACTGGCCGGGCGAATTCGTGCGGCGTTGCAGGATGCCGGGCTCGCCGTGCAGTCCCTGGCTTGCTTGCTGGCGGCTGAAACGGAGATGGCCGATTCGTCATTGCACGAAGCGGCGTTGGAGCTGGGCGTGCCATTGCGCTTCGCCGATCTGGCGCCTCAGGCGGACATCGCGATCACGGTGGCCGAGGCCCCTCTGGACCTGTCCCTGATCGGTCGTCCCCGTGGCCGCCTCGCGGTGATCGGTCTGGGCCCCGGCGCTGCCGAACTGATGGTACCGGCAGTAAAAGCCGAGCTGGCCCGCTGCACCGACGTGCTGGGTTACGAAACCTATGTGCGCATGGCCGGGCCGTTCCGCGCGGACCAGATCCAGCATTGCACCGACAATCGCGAAGAGATGCAGCGCGCGCGTCATGCCTTTGAGCTGGCGGCGCAGGGGCGTTCGGTGGTGGTGGTGTCTTCGGGTGACCCCGGTGTATTTGCCATGGCCGCTGCGGTGATCGAAGCCTTGCACGAGTCCAGCGACCCGGCCTGGCATCAGGTCGACCTGGAGATTTTGCCGGGCGTATCGGCATCCCTCGCCACGGCGGCCCAGGCAGGTGCCCCGCTGGGGCATGACTTCTGTGTGATGTCACTGTCGGACAACCTCAAACCCTGGTCGATCATCGAGAAGCGCCTGGACCTGGCGTCCCAGGCCGACCTGGCGCTGGCGTTCTATAACCCGATCTCCCGTGCGCGGCCCTGGCAGTTGGGACGCGCCCTGGAAATCGTCGCGCAGCACCGCACGCCTGAAACACCGGTGGTATTGGGCCGTGACATCGGTCGCCCGGGCCAGACCCTGCGAGTCACCACCCTGGGGCAACTGACGCCGGAGCAGGTGGACATGCGCACCATGGTGCTGATCGGTTCGTCCACCACCTGCGTCTTTGCGCGGGCAGGTGGTGGCGAGTGGGTCTACACGCCACGTTGGTACGGCGAGAAACCCGCCTCCTGAAAACAACGGCGGCCCCGCCATGGGGCCGCCTTGAAACGTCAGTCATTGATGCCGGAAAGGTCTGCTTGCCGAGGTTTTTTTGCATCGGCTCAAGTCATACCTTTCTCTACGGCTTGAAGAAAAGCACGGCGCTTTTGTGTGCCGCCGCCTCATCCCCAGCGTTTACTCAGCTGCGCCGCCTGCAGTGATTTTTCCTGCGGGTCGCGGCGCGTCCCGTGGTCAATTTCCAGCAGCTCAAAATCCCCGGCAAGTCGACTAGTGTTGGCGTTGAGCCCCATGTTGGGGGTTATGGAGAAATGGCTATGGAGCGAAACAACAAACGGATCAACAGCGCAAAAAGGAGGAAGCTGATTGCCGCTTACCGGCTTCCGGGCGCGCCCGGCCTGGCGTCGGGGTTGAGCGCGCCGGTGAAGCCCGAGGCGGATGATGAGCTGGACGCGGCGGTGGTGAACAACAGCGTCATGTCGTTTGTGCAAGGCATGACCAGCCTCAACAAGGAGTACACCCGCAAAAGCTATTTGCTGGCGAGCAGCTACGTCAGCGATGTGCTGCGGGTCGCCCGGGGCACAGAGGCCTGGTACAACGAATTCATCAAGGTCATGAGCAGCCTCGGCTGGATGCCGGTCAGGAGCAGTTTCGAGCGGGTGTACACCTCTCGCAAGGGGCTGTCGGTACAGCTGGCGGCGCTGAACCTGATGGCGGCCACCGTGGCCTCGACGTTTCTGTCGGGGCCGCTGATCAGTGTATTGCCCAAACGGGTGGCGGAGGCGGTTGAAGCCTTGAAGCAGCTCCCGGCCTCATTTGAGTTATTCAAGCGAAATACCACCACGCGTGACGGTGGCGATTTCGGCTTGGCGTCCTGCTCGGAAATCGCCGGGGAAGTTTCGATGGTGCTGGTGACGTACAGCTCCCACGGCGTCAGCAAGCAACTGGGCATACCGTTTCTGGAGTGGGACAGTGCATCCGTCGAGGCCTTCAGTGGCCGCACGTGCCTGGTGCTGAACAGCTCGGTGGTCAACGAAGACACGATTCAACTGCTGCGGGACAGCGCAGGGGACAAGGTCCGCCTGGCTATCGCCAACTACAGGATTTGATCTACGGCACCAGGTAACCGCGTACACCGGTGAAGATGATTTGTGCGGCCAGGGCGCACACGAACAGCCCCATCAACCGGCTGACAATCTGCAAGCCCTGGTCGCCGAGGATGCGTTCGATACGGTTGGACAGGTACAGCACCACGCCCACCGTCAGGCTGGCCAGGGCGATACTGAGGATCGCGGTGATCTTGTCGTCCCAGTGCGGCTGGCTGACGCCCATCACCAGCAGCGCACCGATGGTGCCGGGGCCGACGGTCAGGGGAATGGTCAGCGGCACGATGGTCACGTCCTGCTGCACGTTGTCGGTCTGCACCGCTGACTTGCCCTGGGCCATGCCCAGGGCCGAGATGAACAGCACACTGCCTGCGCCGATGCGGAAGGCGTCGACGGTGATGCCGAACACACTGAAAATCACCCGGCCGAACAGGTAGAGCAACACGCTCGATACCAGGGTGGCGAGGGCCACTTTCCAGGCCAGGCGCCGCCGCTCCTTGCTGGAGTAACCGCGAGTCAGGCTGATAAAGCAGGAGAGCACGAAGAAGGGGCTGTAGAGCACCAGCATCTTCAGGTAAACGCTGAATAGCACGTGGAGCATGGTGGGAGCTCGCAGCGAAGGAGGGCGAGCGGGAGTTTATCAGGCCTGTGGCTGAGCGCTATCTGTGAAGCGACAACAATCCAGTGTGGGAGCGGGCTTGCTCGCGAAAGCGGTGTGTCAGCCAATACATGTTTGACTGACACACCGCTTTCGCGAGCAAGTCGAATCGTCGCACCGCCGCTCCCACATTTTGATCTGCGTCATGCATGGGTCAGGTGGGAGCGTGCTCAGGGCGCTGTTGGCGCTGTGCCACCCAGTACTCCACCAGCTCGCGCAATTGCGACAACTCCACCGGCTTGGCCATGTGCCCGTCCATCCCGGCCTGGCGTGCACGCTCTTTATGTTCCGAAAGAATGTGCGCGGTGAGTGCCACGATTGGCGTACGAATCCGCTGGTTGCTGACTTCCCACGCGCGCAGTTGCTGGGTCGCGGAGAAGCCGTCGAGGATCGGCATTTCACAGTCCATCAACACCAGGTCGTAGCGCTGGGCCTTCATTGCCTGCAGGGCTTCTTCGCCGTTGCTGGCGGTGTCCGGCAGCAGGTTGAGCTTGCCGAGCATGCCGCGAATCACCTTGGTGGAGATGCTGTTGTCCTCCGCCACCAGGATCCGGAAATCACTTGGCACGGTCACCGGGGCCGGCGCGCTGATCGCCGGCTGGCGTGGTTGCACGGAGCCCTTGCTGCGCTGGGTCAATTCATCGGCAAGGGTGGTCTTGAGGGTATAGCCGGCCACGGGTTTGGCGAGGATGCGCTTGATCCCGCAGTTGCGCGCGATGATCTTGCTCGGCGCATTGCTGATGCCGGTGAGCATGATCAGCAGGATGTCGTGGTTCAGGCTCGGGTCTTCCTTGATCTTCGCCGCCAGTTGCATGCCGGTCATGCCGGGCATGTTCTGGTCCAGCAGCACCACGTCGAAATAGTCCCGCAGGTGCGCCTTGGTGCGCAGCAGCGCCAGGGCTTCCTTGCCCGAAGGCACGGCACTCACGTTCAGGCCCCAGGCCGTGCATTGCTGCACCAGCACTTTGCGGCAAGTGTCGTTGTCGTCCACCACCAGCACGCGCGCGCCCTTGAGCGGGCCGTCGAGGTCGGAGGTCGGGTGCTCCAGGCGTTCCGGATCCAGCGGCAAGGTCAGCCACAGGGTGCTGCCTTGCTGGCTGCCACTCTTGATGCCGAATTCGCCGTTCATCAACAGGATCAGCTGGCGGGCAATGACCAGGCCCAGATGGCCGCTCAGGCGGGTGGCAGAGAGGAAGTTCTTGCTGTGCAACTCGCTGTGCAGCAGGGCGTCGCGCTCGGCGGGTTCCATCGGCAGGCCGCTGTCTTGCACGGCAATGCGCAGGCGCGGTTTGCTGCTGCGCTCGTCCAGTGCGACGACGATCAGTACTTCGCCTTCATCGGTTTTTTGCAGGGCATTTTCCAGCAGGCTCAACAGTGCCTGGCGCAGCCGCGTCGGGTCGCCGCTGATCACCCGGGGTACCTGGGGCTGGATAAAGCTGATCAGCTCGACGTTCTGCTGCTCGGCCTTGGCGCGGAAAATACTCAGGCAGTCTTCGATCAGCGCGTTGAGGTCGAACTGCACATCGTCCAATTCGATCTGCCCGGATTCCAGCTTGGAGATGTCGAGAATCTCGTTGATCAGGGTGAGCAGTTCGTTGCCGGCGCTGTGGATGGTTTGCACGTAGTCGCGTTGCTTGACTGAAAGCGGGGTGCCCAGCAGCAGTTCGGTCATGCCCAGCACGCCGTTCATGGGCGTGCGAATTTCGTGGCTGATCTTCGCCAGGAATTCGGCCTTGGCGGCGATTTCGGCGTTGCTGGCCGCCAGGTCGCGGCTGAGGCTGAAGTTGTCTTCGGTGATGGCGCGCTGGCGTTCGCCCAGGGCCAGGCTCATCAACAGGCCACTGAGGCAGATAAAGCCGAGCAGGGTGATGATCAAGCCTTGTGGCGGCACCAGCGTCAGGCCCAGCAAGGCCGGGAGAATAATCAGCGTGCCGATGTTGAAGATCACCATCGCCAGCATGAACAGGCGCGCCGGGCGGTAGCCCTTTTGCCAGTGATAGGCCGAGACGAACAACATGCTCAGGCCGGCCAGCGCCACCAGGGCGTAGGTGATGATGTTCAGGGGCAAGGTGTTGACGAACAGCAGCAACAGGCCGGTCAGGACGATCAGCAGGATGTCGGCCATCAACAGCTTGTTCAGCGGATGCGGGCCCAGTGGCGCAAAGAAGCGGTAGGCAAACATCAGCCCGCACGGCGCGGTCAGCAGCAGGGCGAGGTAGGCGCCGGGGGTTTGTACCGCGTGCCAGTTCGGCAGCCACGGGCCCAGCACGTTGAGCAGCAGCGCAAGGCTGAGCAGCAACAGCAATTCGCAGGCGGCGAGCCACAGGCTGCTGCGGGAGCGATGGTAGGCGTAGCGGGTGAGGTTGTGCAGGATCAGCATCACCAGGCAACCGAACAGCAGCCCGTAGATCAGCGTCTGGTTCTGGTTGGCCGCAGCCAGCACGGCCGGCTCAAGGGTGATGTAGGGGCGCAGCTCGTGTTCCGAGACCATGCGCAGGTACACGTCCAGCGGCTTCTGGCTTTGCGGCATCGGCAGCATGAAGTCGCTGCTGGGCAGCGGGCGCTCGGCCTGGGGCTGGCGGGTGCCGGTAGCTTCCTGCTCCACCAGGGTGTCGCCGTCGAGTACATACAGGTTCAGGTGTGACAGGTCAGGGGCGAATACCCGCAGCACTTGCTCGTGTTTGCCGGGTTGCAGCCTGAAGCGTACCCACAACGCACCGTCCGGTTGCGCGGCGGTAATCCGGTCCAGTTCGATGGGGCTGAATTGATTGATGTAGCGGGGCGAGCGGATGTCGCTCAGTTGCAGATCGGCCTGTTCATCAAGCAATACTGCCCAGCCACTGCCTTGTGCGGCGGCCTGGGCCGGGAGCAAGCAGAGCAAGGTCAGCAGACTGACAGTGAAACCTATGGCGATCCTGAGCCAGCGCACGGCGAAATCCCTTCGTAGGTTGATGCATGGGTATAACTATGCGCGGGGCCACAAGCGTAGGGCAAGGGCCGGAGGCCCCTGCCTAACCGAACGGATAGCTGTTTACTGACTTTCGCCACGCTCACGGGCAATGGCGCGGTAGCCAATGTCGGTGCGATAGAAGCAGCCTTTCCAGTCGATCTTCGCCGCCAGCTTGTAAGCCTGTTGCTGGGCGGCATCTACGCTGCTGCCCATGGCGGTTGCGCACAGTACGCGACCACCGGCGGTGACGACCTTGCCATCCTTGAGCGCGGTGCCCGCGTGGAACACCTTGCCTTCCAGCGTAGCAGCCGCGTCCAGACCTTCAATCACATCGCCCTTGGCGTAGTCGGCCGGGTAGCCGCCGGCGGCCAGCACGATGCCGACGCTCGGGCGCGGGTCCCACTGGGCTTCGACCTTGTCCAGGGCCTGGGCCAGCGCAGCTTCAACCAACAGCACCAGGCTCGATTGCAGGCGCAGCATCACCGGTTGGGTTTCCGGGTCGCCGAAGCGGCAGTTGAACTCGATGACTTTCGGATTGCCGGCCTTGTCGATCATCAAACCGGCGTACAGGAAACCGGTGTACACATTGCCTTCGTCGGCCATGCCGCGCACGGTTGGCCAGATGACCAGGTCCATCACGCGTTTGTGGACTTCGGCGGTGACCACTGGCGCCGGAGAGTAGGCACCCATGCCTCCGGTGTTCGGGCCGCTGTCGCCGTCACCCACACGTTTGTGGTCCTGGCTGGTGGCCATCGGCAGTACGTTCTTGCCGTCGACCATCACGATGAAGCTGGCTTCTTCGCCGTCGAGGAACTCTTCGATCACCACGCGCGAACCGGCTTCACCGAAAGCGTTGCCGGCGAGCATGTCGCGCACGGCGTCTTCGGCTTCAGCCAGGGTCATTGCGACGATCACGCCTTTACCGGCGGCCAGGCCGTCGGCCTTGATCACGATCGGTGCACCGACTTCACGCAGGTAGGCCAGGGCCGGCTCGATCTCGGTGAAGTTCTGGTAGTCGGCGGTCGGGATCTTGTGGCGCGCCAGGAAATCCTTGGTGAAGGCTTTCGAGCCTTCCAGCTGGGCAGCGCCGGCGGTTGGGCCGAAGCAGTCCAGGCCGCGGCTGCGGAACAGGTCCACAACGCCAGCTACCAAGGGCACTTCCGGGCCGACGATGGTCAGGGAAACGTTTTTCTCGGCAAAGTCCGCCAGTTGCTCAAGGGCCAACACGTCGATGGCGACGTTTTCGCACTTGGCTTCAATGGCGGTACCGGCGTTGCCGGGGGCGACGAAAACTTTCTGGACACGTGGGTCCTGGGCAACTTTCCAGGCCAGGGCGTGTTCACGGCCACCGCTGCCAATGATCAAAACATTCATTTCAAAAACCTCGGATGACGCTGAATTCTGACCGTTCCCACGCTCTGCGTGGGAATGCCTCTTGTGACGCTCTGCGTCACGCTTTGGGACGCGGAGCGTCCCGGGCTGCATTCCCACGCAGAGCGTGGGAACGAGCAATCAGTGACGGAAGTGGCGCATGCCGGTGAAGACCATGGCAATGCCGGCTTCATCAGCCGCTGCAATCACTTCTGCGTCACGCATCGAGCCGCCCGGTTGGATCACGGCGGTAACACCGGCTTTCGCGGCGTTGTCCAGGCCATCACGGAACGGGAAGAATGCGTCGGACGCCATCACCGAACCCTGCACCTGCAAGCCGGCATGTTCCGCCTTGATCGCAGCGATGCGTGCCGAATTCACGCGGCTCATCTGGCCCGCGCCGACACCGATGGTCTGGCGATTCTTGGCGTAGACGATGGCGTTGGATTTAACGTACTTGGCGACTTTCCAGGCGAAGATCAGGTCGTTGATTTCCTGTTCGGTCGGGGCGCGCTTGGTCACCACTTTCAGATCGGCGCTGCCGATCATGCCGATGTCGCGGCTCTGTACCAGCAAGCCGCCGTTGACGCGCTTGTAGTCCCAGGCAGCGGCACGCTCGGCCGACCACTCGCCGCACGCCAGCAGGCGCACATTGGCCTTGGCGGCAACGATGGCGCGAGCCTCTTCACTGACGGATGGCGCGATGATCACTTCAACGAACTGACGCTCGACGATCGCCTTGGCGGTCTCGGCGTCCAGCTCACGGTTGAAGGCGATGATGCCGCCGAAGGCCGACTCGGTGTCGGTGGCGTAGGCCAGTTCGTAGGCCTGGCGGATACCGCCTTCAGCGTCCGGGCTCACGGCCACGCCGCACGGGTTGGCGTGCTTGACGATCACGCAGGCTGGCTTGACGAAGCTCTTCACACATTCCAGCGCGGCGTCGGTGTCGGCCACGTTGTTGTACGACAGCTCTTTGCCTTGCAGTTGGGTCGCGGTGGCGATGCCGACTTCAGCAGGCTTGGCCTCGACGTAGAACGCCGCGCTCTGGTGCGGGTTCTCGCCGTAGCGCATTTCCTGGGCCTTGATGAACTGGCTGTTGAAGGTGCGCGGGAACTGGCTGCGACCTTCTGTGCTGAGGGTTTCAGCGGCCTGGTTCACGGTGCCCATGTAGTTGGCGATCATGCCGTCGTAGGCAGCGGTGTGTTCGAAGGCCTTGAGCATCAGGTCGAAGCGCTGGGCGTAGGTCAGGCCGCCGGCTTTCAGGCTTTCCAGTACGTTGGCGTAGTCGCTGGCGTTCACCACGATGGCCACGTCTTTGTGGTTCTTGGCTGCCGAGCGAACCATGGTCGGGCCGCCGATATCGATGTTTTCGATGGCGGTCGGCAGGTCGCAGCCTGGCTTGTTGATGGTGGCTTCGAACGGGTACAGGTTAACGGCCACCAGGTCGATCGGCTTGATGCCGTGCTCGCTCATGATGGCGTCGTCGATACCGCGACGACCGAGGATCCCGCCGTGGATTTTCGGGTGCAGGGTCTTGACCCGACCGTCCATCATTTCTGCGAAACCGGTGTAGTCCGCCACTTCCACTGCGGCCACGCCGTTGTCCTGCAGCAGTTTGAAGGTCCCGCCGGTGGAGAGAATCTCCACGCCCAGGGCTTCCAGCTCCCGGGCAAATTCGAGGATCCCGGTCTTGTCGGAGACACTGATCAAGGCACGGCGGATCGGCAGGCGGGTAGTCTGGTCGGTCATTTCAATTTCCATCAAAAGCAAAGGAGTCAGCAAAAAAGGCGTCCGTTTTTACGCGGGCGCCTTTCTGGTTTGATTGAATGCTTACAGCAAATCGTACTGCTTGAGTTTCTTGCGCAGCGTGCCACGGTTCAGACCGAGCAGCTCACTGGCCTTGGTCTGGTTGCCCTTGACGTAGTTCATCACGCTTTCGAGCAACGGCGCTTCGACTTCGGAGAGCACCAGGTTGTACACGTCCGTGACGGCAGCGCCCTCAAGGTGGGCGAAATAATTGTGCAGCGCCTTCTCGACACTCCCGCGAAGGGTCTGGCCTTCTTCGCTCGGCGTGTTGAGGTGCTGTTTCAAATTGACGTTGTCGCTCACGGGTGTTGTTCCACTCACTAAAGTCTCGGTCATCATCGTCATGCGGCCACCCCTTCTCCGTCCCCTGTCACCAGGCTCTTGTAACGCTCGGAGAAGAACTCACGAACGTTGGCGCACTGTGCTTCCGTATCATCCAAACGATTGAAGTGGGCGCGAAACTCCCTGGCGCCCGGCAAGGTTGCGAGATACCAGCCCACATGCTTGCGAGCAATGCGTACTCCCATCACGTCTCCGTAGAAGGCGTGCAGGGCGGCCAGATGCTCTAGCAGAATACGTTCCACCTCGATCAGCTCCGGTGCCGGCAAGGTTTCGCCGGTACGCAGAAAATGCTCGATCTCACGAAAAATCCACGGCCGCCCCTGGGCAGCCCGGCCAATCAACAGGCCATCGGCGCCGGTCGCGTGCAGCACGCGCCGGGCTTTCTCGGCTGAGTCGATGTCGCCGTTGGCAAAGACGGGAATCGACACCGCCTGCTTGATCGCGGCAATGGTGTCGTACTCGGCTTCACCGGTGTAAAGGTCGGCGCGGGTGCGGCCATGCACCGCCAGCGCTGTAATGCCCGCCTGCTCGGCGATCTTCGCCACCGTCAGGCCATTCTTGTTGTCCCGGTCCCAACCGGTGCGGATCTTCAGGGTGACCGGCACATCCACTGCAGCGACAACGGCATGCAGGATCTCGCTCACCAACTGCTCATCCTTCAACAGGGCAGAACCTGCGGCCTTGTTGCAGACCTTCTTGGCCGGGCAACCCATGTTGATATCAATAATCTGCGCCCCCAACTCCACGTTGGCCCGGGCCGCATCCGCCAGCATCTGCGCATCACCGCCGGCGATCTGTACCGAGCGGGGCTCGGGATCACCTTCGTGGATCATGCGCATCCGCGATTTGCGGGTGTTCCACAGGCTCATGTCGCTGGTGACCATTTCCGAGACTACAAGCCCTGCGCCCAAACGCTTGCAAAGCTGACGAAAGGGCTGGTCGGTGACGCCCGCCATCGGGGCGAGGATCAAGCCGTTGTGCAATGTGTATGGGCCGATGCGTACCGCCGACATAGGACTTCCCTGTTGTGGGGCCGGATCATTAGAGTTCGAAAAAGGGTTGGCATGATACCCGCTCTCGATGACTGGATAAAGGCTGAATTGGATAAAATCTGAGCAGTTATTTTCTTATCGCCGCAGGTTTGGTCAAAGGCGATGCAGTCAATAATCTGCCGTCAAGCACCGGCCAGGCAGCCGTTTCACTCGGGGGAGTGGAAGCTCAGGCTGTAATTCACCGCTTTGTTGCCCGGGTCGAGGATGTCCAGGGCAATGTGGATCGGCGTCTGGGAGGGCATCTCGGTCACGCCTGCCAACTCGCCGCTGAGGTATTCGGCGGGTTTGAAGCGACGACTGGCGATCATATTCCCGTTCATGTCGGCAAAGCGTAGCTCCAGCAGCGGGAACGGTTGGGAGAATGTCGCGCGGTTATAGATGATCGCGTCCACCACCAGGGCACCGGCAAACTCCGGGTGGCTGCGCACCACCAGGTTGCTGCTCTTGATGTGGGCGATATCGACCCGGGATGGCACGGTGCAGCCCAGTTTCGGGCACAGTTCCTGGAACCATGGGCGGTAGGCGTCCTGGCGTGCCAGGTCGTCGAATTGGTAGGCGACGTATTGTCCCGCCAGGCCGGCGGCGGCCAGCAGCACCAGCAAGCCCCAGAACAAACGGCGGCCCCAGCCGGAGGAGCGCTTCCGGGAATACAGGTGCAGCGGGTCGTCTTCCAGGTCCGAAAGCAGGTCGTCGTGGGCGCCGGCCTCGGGGCGAGGGCGCTTGCGTTTGGGCTGCGGGCGTTCCGGTTGTTCGGGTTCCGGCTCGTCCGCTACGGCGGTTACCGGTGGGTCGAGTTCGTCATCGGTGGTGCTTGTGTGCAGCGGTGGTTCGTCGTCCGGCTCGACCGCTTCAAACGACATCGACGGTTCGGTGCGCTTGGGTTTGCCTGGGCTTGCCTTGGCCGGTTGCGGTTCGTCGTCGGCCGTTTGCGGGGCTTGGGCCCGTTCATCCCGGGGTTCGCTGAACAGGCTGGAGGCCCATCGCTCTTCCTCGGCCTTGGCCGTGTCACGGCTGGCGCTGAGGGCATCTTCCTTTTGCCGACGATCGGCGCCGGGCTGGCGACGGTCGGCACCCACGGGTTGGGTGTGCTGGATCTCGCGACGCTCCAGCTTGGCCAGTTCTACGTCGAGGTCCAGGTTATCCAGGTCCAGCTCTTCGGCGGTCCATTGCTTCTGGCTGATGGCTCGCGGCGCTTGGGGTGGCGGTTCTACGGCTGCCGGCGGCTCTGCCGCAGGTGGTGCCTGGGGCGCGGGCGCGTTGGCGCGCTGCTCCAGCAGTTGGCGAGCGGCATTGAACACCTGCAGGCACGACCCACAGCGCACCACGCCACGGGCCACGCTCAATTGAGCGTGGTTGACGCGAAAGCGTGCTTGGCAGTGTGGGCACTGGGTGACGAAACTGTCGGTCATGCGGCCATCCGATTCATGCAGGCGCTCATTCTAGCGCCGACGACCACTGATGCGTACCCAGCCATCGCGGTTGGCGATCGGATCCAGCTCAAAATCCTGGGCGTAGGCGGCGGCAACGTCTTCGCCCTGTTCGGCGAGGATGCCCGACAGCGCCAGGCGGCCGCCCGGCTTGACCAGGCTCGACAGCTGCGGCGCCAGGGAAACCAGCGGCCCGGCAAGGATATTGGCCACCAGCACGTCGGCTTGCACCTGGGGCAATTGCTCCGGCAGGTACAGCGGGAATTTCTCTTCAGCGATGTTATTGCGCCCGGCGTTATCGCGGGAGGCTTCCAGGGCTTGCACGTCGATATCGGTACCGACCGCTTCCTTGGCGCCCAGCAGCAGGGCAGCGATCGCCAGGATCCCCGAGCCACAGCCGAAGTCCAGCACGTTGCAGTCTTTCAGGTCCTGGCCATCGAGCCATTCCAGGCACAGCGCGGTGGTGGGGTGGGTGCCGGTGCCGAACGCCAGGCCCGGGTCCAGCAGCAGGTTCACGGCGTCAGGCTCGGGGGCGGCGTGCCAGCTCGGCACGATCCACAGGCGCTGGCCAAAACGCATTGGCTGGAAGTTGTCCATCCAGCTGCGTTCCCAGTCCTGGTCTTCGATGATTTCGCTGTGGTGTTCCGGCAGCGGGCCGCCGGTGAGCAGTTCCATATGGGCCAGGACGCTGGTGGCATCGGTGCCGTCTTCGAACAGGGCCAGCAGATGGGTGTGGGACCACAGCGGGGTGGTGTTGAGCTCGGGTTCGAAGATCGGCTGGTCTTCGGCGTCCATGAAGGTCACCGACACGGCGCCCACTTCGAGGAACGCGTCTTCGTAGGTTTCGGCTTGTTCTGGGCTGATGGCGAGACGGACTTGCAGCCAAGGCATGGCGGGCACCTTTGAAAAAATGAGTGTGCAGCGGGGTAGGGCTGCGAAAGACGCGCAAGTTTACGCGAGCGAACAGCAGAAGACGACTGTACTGCTGGTGTACACAGAACAAAATGTGGGAGCGGGCTTGCTCGCGAATGCGGTGTGTCAGTAATGGATGTGTTGACTGGCACACCGCATTCGCGAGCAAGCCCGCTCCCACAAGGGGAATGTATCCATCCAGAAAAATCGGGTGGGCAGAAACAACAAAACCGCCCGAAGGCGGCTTTGTTGGGTGGAGCACTTCGCTTACTGATTAGCCAGCTTGTGTTCCAGGTAGTGAATGTTCACACCACCTTCGCAGAAGCCTTCATCGCGAACCAGGTCCCGATGCAGCGGGATGTTGGTCTTGATGCCGTCTACCACGATTTCGTCCAGGGCATTACGCATACGGGCCATGGCCTCGTCGCGGGTGGCGCCCCAGGTGATCAGCTTGCCGATCAGCGAGTCGTAGTTGGACGGAACCTTGTAGCCGCTGTACAGGTGCGAATCCACACGTACGCCGTTGCCGCCGGGCGCGTGGAAATGCTTGACCAGGCCAGGGCTTGGGATAAAGGTTTTCGGGTCTTCGGCGTTGATCCGGCACTCCAGGGAGTGGCCGTGGATCTTCACATCATCCTGGGTAAACGACAGCTTGTTGCCAGCGGCGATGCTCAGCATCTCCTTGACGATGTCGATACCGGTGACCATCTCCGAAACCGGATGCTCTACCTGCACACGAGTGTTCATCTCGATGAAGTAGAAACGGCCGTTCTCGTACAGGAACTCGAAAGTGCCCGCGCCACGGTAGTTGATGTCGATGCACGCCTTGACGCAGCGAGCCAGTACTTCCTGGCGAGCTGTTTCGTCCAGGCCCGGTGCCGGCGCTTCTTCCAGCACCTTCTGGTGACGACGTTGCAGCGAGCAATCGCGGTCGCCCAGGTGGATGGCGTGGCCCTGGCCGTCGGACAGTACCTGCACTTCCACGTGACGTGGGTTGGTCAGGTACTTTTCCAGGTAGACCATCGGGTTGCCGAACCAGGCGGCAGCTTCCGAGCGAGTCTGCTTGGCGGCTTCGATCAGTTCTTCTTCCTTGTGCACCACGCGCATGCCGCGACCACCACCGCCACCGGCGGCCTTGATGATCACCGGGTAACCGACTTCGCGACCAATGCGCAGGGCGGTTGCCTCGTCTTCAGGCAGCGGGCCGTCGGAACCTGGAACGGTAGGTACGCCGGCCGCGATCATGGCGTCCTTGGCCGATACCTTGTCGCCCATCAGGCGAATGGTTTCGGCTTTCGGGCCGATGAAGGCAAACCCGGATTTCTCCACCTGTTCGGCGAAATCGGCGTTTTCCGCGAGGAAGCCGTAGCCGGGGTGGATGCCATCAGCGCCGGTCACTTCAGCGGCGGCGATGATGTTCGAGACTTTCAGGTACGAGTTCGTGGCCAGTGGCGGGCCGATGCAGATGCTTTCGTCCGCCAGTTTCACGTGCATCAATTCGGTATCGGCCGTCGAGTAAACAGCGACGGTCTTGATGCCCTCTTCCTTACAGGCGCGCAGGATACGCAGCGCGATCTCGCCGCGGTTGGCGATCAGGACTTTTTGCAGTTTCTTCGCAGGTTTCAACATCGAAGGCGCTCCGCGGTTCAAACGATGGTGAACAGCGGCTGGTCGTACTCAACCGGCTGACCGTTTTCTACCAGGATGGATTCGATGACGCCGGCTTTTTCCGCCGTGATGTGGTTCATCATCTTCATCGCTTCAACGATGCAGATGGTGTCGCCCACTTTCACGGTTGCGCCGACTTCAACGAAGGCTGGCGAGGTCGGTGCCGGGGTGCGGTAGAAGGTACCGACCATTGGCGACTTGACCACGAAACCGTTCAGTTTTGGAGCCGCAGGGGCTTCGGCAGCCGCCGCGACCGGAGCAGCAGCCACGGGTGCAGCGGCCGGAGCCGGCGCTTGCATCTGTGGTGCGTAGAACTGTTGGGCCGGGGTCTTGCTGTGACGGCTGATCCGTACGGATTCCTCGCCTTCCTTGATCTCCAGCTCGTCGATACCGGATTCTTCCAGCAGTTCGATCAGTTTCTTAACTTTACGGATATCCATGAATCATCAACTCCCAAAGGGTCGGTCAGGGGCGCTTGGCCGTGTCTTCAAGCTGTTCCAGGGCGGCCTCCAGGGCCAGTCGGTAACCGCTGGCGCCAAGGCCGCAGATCACTCCTACCGCAACGTCGGAGAAGTAAGAGTGATGGCGGAAAGGTTCGCGTTTGTGCACGTTCGATAAATGCACTTCGATGAATGGGATGCTCACCGCCAGCAGCGCGTCACGTAATGCAACGCTTGTGTGCGTAAAAGCGGCGGGATTGATCAGGATAAAGTCCACGCCTTCGCTGCGCGCGGCATGGATGCGATCAATCAGTTCGTACTCGGCATTGCTTTGCAGGTAGAGCAGATGGTGGCCGGCATCACGTGCCCGTCGTTCCAGATCGAGGTTGATCTGTTCGAGGGTCACTGCCCCGTAGACGCCCGGTTCGCGGGTGCCGAGCAGGTTCAGGTTGGGTCCGTGAAGAACCAGTAAGGTCGCCATCGGCTGTTCCTTGTTATTGATGTGGGCACGGTAGAACCCGGCGACTATGCCGCAAAGGCTTTGTGACTGTCCAGTTCTATGCAGTAGGCAGCACGATTAGCGAGGATTGCGCAAAATATGTGACCGCAAGGCTGAATCCGGTCAGTGTGGGAGCTGGCTTGCCTGCGATGGCGGTGGTTCAGCCGCCACATGCGTTGACGGGTGCGCCGCCTTCGCGAGCAAGCCCGCTCCCACATTTTGATCTTCACAAGACGGGAGAGCCGGTCAGACGCGGAATGCCTGCACGGCGGTGTTGAGTTGCCCGCCAAGTACCAATAAGTGCTCGCCCTGGCGGCGTCCCTGGCCAATTCGCAGCAAGTTGTCCTCGCCCAGCTGGTGAATCCGCTCGCTGTTATCGCGGATTTCACTCACGGCGCCACTTTGCTGGGCCGTCACATCGGCGATCCGCACGGCGGTGTCGGAAATGGTCTGGATCGCCCCGACGATTTCATCCAGCGCGCCGTCAGCCGCCTGGGCTTGTTCGGCAGTGGCCTCGGCGTGTTCGACCTGGGCACGCATGCCTTCCACCGATTGCCGGGCGGCGGTTTGCAGGCCGGCGATCAGGTGCTGGATTTCGGCGGTGGCGCCGGCGGTGCGCTGGGCCAGGGAGCGCACCTCATCGGCCACCACGGCGAACCCGCGCCCGGCTTCACCGGCCCGGGCGGCTTCGATGGCGGCGTTCAGCGCCAGCAGGTTGGTCTGGTCGGCAATCGAGCGAATCACCGTGAGAACGCCGCCGATGGTCGCGGACTCTTCGGCGAGTTTCTCGATCATCTGCGCATTTATCTGCACTTCGCCGACCAATGCGTGCAACCCGGTCAGGCTCAGGCCGATCACCCGTTGGCCCTGCTCGACGGCCTGGCCCGCGCTGCGGCTGGCCTCGGCAGCCTGGCTGGCGTCGCCGGCAACCTGCTGGATAGTCGCTTCCAGTTCGCCCAGGGAATCGCGAATCTGCGCGGTGTCACCGGCCTGGCGCTCGGCACCGTCGTGCATGCCGCTGCTCAATTCGGCGAGGGCGCTGCTGCTGCCGGCCACTTGCTCGGCGTTGCCTCTGATGGTGCCCACCAGGTCCACCAGGTAGGCGCGCAGGCGGTTCAGGGACTCTTCGATATCGTGCAGTTCGCGGTTGGTCTTGCCCAGGGCAATGTGTTGGCTGAAGTCACCTTCGGCCCAGGTGGACAAGGCCGGCGCCAGGTTGGTCAGCACCCGCGCCAGGCGCCGCTGCAAGGTGTCGATCAAGAGGGCGATCAGCAGAATCAGGCCGATCATCACGCCTTGCATCAGCCGCACTTCGCCCTGGATCTGCGCGTGCTGGGCGCGCACCACAGGCTCCAGCCCGGCGATGGCTTGCTGCACGGCGTTGATTTTCAAGTGGGTGGCGGTGGCCAGTTCGGTGCGTTGCTGGATTTGTTCGCGGGTGCGTTTCAGCTCGGCGGGGTAGCGGGTCAGCAGGCTGTTGAGTTCGCGCTTGAGGTCGACGCCGGTGTCCTGGGCCACGGTTTTTTCAGTGTTTTCCAGGCCCATCATGGCCGAGAAATCGTCGGTACTGGACTCGCTGCTGGCGGTCACCCCCAGTAATGGCAGCTGCCCCAGCACGTCAGCCTGGCTGCGGATATTACTGACTTCGCGCTCCACATCGTCGGCCAGTTCGCTGCGCCCGCTGCTCACCAGCTTGTCCCGGGCGAGGGAGAGTTTCGCCAGGTGCTGGGACGCAGCGAGCAACGGCGGCAGATAGCGCGCCGCCTCGGGCGTACTGACGCCGCTGGCGTACTGGTTCAGTTGCTCCAGGTTGGCACCGAGTTCGCGTTCGGCTTGCAGCAACAGGGCTTGCGGGTCGCCGGCCAGCTTACCGGCGGCCAGCAGGTCGGTCTTGCCGAAGGTGTCCAGGTCGGCAAGGCTGGGACGCAGGTTTTGCGCCAGCTCTGCGGGTAACTCATCCAGCTGCTGCAACAGGTTTTCCAGGCTCTGGCTGGCGCTGCTCAGGCGCAGGGCGTCGCCGCTGGCGAGGTAATCGTCGATATTGCGCGCGGCCTGGTTCTGGAACGTCTGCGACAGGCCAAGGTAGCGCTCCATCAGCAGGTAAGGCCGTTCCAGGGCACGTTGCGACCACCAGAGCGTAGCGCCCAGGGCCAGGCAAACGGCGACCAGAAGGAGGGTGTTCAGATTCGTCAGCAGCTTCAGGCGCATGCGTGGTTTCAACCGACAGCAGAAGTAAGTGCCTGAAGTTATTGCGTTTCCATTACAGAGTTATGACGGATTCGGTGGATTCCGGTGAAAAGGTGGCACTTTGCTTTGATGCACGCGCCGACATCACCCGGTTACGCCCGGCATCCTTGGCGCGGTACAGGGCCTCGTCGGCCTGGGCCGCCATCATCAGGCTGTCGGAGCCGTCGCAGAGCTCCACCACGCCGGCACTGAACGTGCACCACAAATCCTGGGGCTGGGCGGGATAGTGAATCTCGGCGAAGCGCCCGCGAATCTCGTCAAGTACTTGGCAAGCCCTGTCGAGGTCGGTGTCGGGCATCACGATGGCAAATTCTTCGCCGCCGTAACGGCCTATATAGTCGGTCTTGCGCAGGCGCTGCTTGAGAAACAGCGCGAGGCTCTTGATCACCCGGTCGCCCATGGGGTGGCCGTGGCTGTCGTTGACCCGCTTGAAGTGGTCGATGTCGAGCATCGCAAAACTCAACGGCTTGCCCTCGCGGCGCGCGCGGAAGCTGCAGTCTTCGAGCAGTTGCAGGATGTGGGTGTGGTTGTACAGCCCGGTGAGGCTGTCGCGCACCATCCGCGCCTTGAGGTTGCGTGCCCGCGCGGCGCGGTTGCGTACGGTGGTGATCAGGTGCCGGGGCTTGATCGGCTTGGTGAGGAAGTCGTCGCCGCCTTCGCTCATGGCGTCCAGTTGCTTGTCCAGGTCGTCTTCGGCCGAGAGGTAGATGATCGGCACGCTGACGTAGCGGTCATTGTGACGGATCACCTTGGCCAGCTCGGTACCGGTGCAGGCCGGCATATACATGTCGAGGATGATCAGGTCGGGCTGGAAGTCCGCCAGCTCGGCCATGGCCTGGATCGGTTCGATCAGGGTGCGGGTAACGATACCGGCACTGTTGAGCAGGCGCTCGGTGTGCATGGCCTGGGCCCGCGAGTCGTCGATGATCAGCACTTTATAAGGTTCGTACTGGGCGACGCAGGTCAGCACTTCGATTTTTTCCAGCAGGCTCGACGCCTCCAGGGTGCCGGTGAGGAACTCCTGGCCGCCGGCGCGCACGGCGGCCAGGCGGGTGGGGGTGTCGGTTTCGTGCAGGCTGAAAAACAGCAGTGGCAGCTTTTGCTCCAGGCCTTCCTGGGCTTCGGCGGCGAGCTTCAGGCCGAGGCCGGCGCCGCAGAAATCCACATCCATCACAATGGCCGCCGGCAAGCGCTCGGCCATGGATGAGCGAAACGCCGCCACGCTGTCGAGGGACTGGGCGCTCAAGCCGAAAAATTCCAGCTGCTTGGCCAGGCGGTCGGCGCGGTCGTGATCGGCCAACATAACGTAGATCGGCTTGCGCATCGGCGGCAGCAGGGTTTGTTCCAGCTGGTCGCCCTGGCGCAGCCCGGTGCGCGACAGGCGCTGCATCAAACGGTTGAGTTCGGTGATCAGGTGGCTGCTCAGGCGGCCGCGGTTGTCGTCCACCGCCTTGAGTGATGCGCCGATCTGGTGCGCCAACTGGCCGTGTTCCGGCTGCTCGAAGCGCTCGGCAAAGCGCAGCAGGCGCAGGTTGGCCTCACTGAGCTCTGACAGGTCAGTGGTCGACCATTCGCTGCGTTGCAGGCGCTGCCAGATCTCAAGAATTTGACGTGCCTGATGAATTACCCGCTGGGCAAAATGGTGCTTGAGACGCTCACGGCTGGGGTCTTCTGGCTCGGTCATATCCTGACTACTAGTTAGGCTGCATGCTGAGGTCGAACTGATGGCTCTATGCTAGCACCTCTTTTCCGTTGCACGAGTGTCATACGTCAATTAACTGCAAGGTCGCAGAGATTCATTTATCGACCATGCAGTCGCGCGGGCGTAAACAGCGTGCATCCTTTATAGTCGAACCGCGTACTCGCGCCACCCTGGCTAAAAGCGCCGCACTGCTCGGCACGATGGGGCAGGGTTGTGGTCGTAGCTATTGAACTCAAGTGATTGAAAGGATATCGCCATGCTGGACTGGAAAAACCGCGCAGGCAGTGCAAAGGGCCCGGCCCCTGAAACCAAGTCGGCCCCCCGCAGCTATTTCCGTAACCTGCTGATGAGCCGTGCGTTGCTCTCGCTGGTTGCGTTGTACCTGTTGGTCACCGGTGCCCTGGGTTGGTACTGGAGCGAAGAGCCTGCGTTGTTCCCGGTCCAGCAGAATGCGCAAATTGCCGCCGAGAAGGATGGCAAGCAGATGGTGGTGGGCTTTACCACCGTCGAAACCCTCAAGACGGTGGTGGGCACCCTGCTGAACAAGCCGGGTGGCTACATTTCCAACGACCGTTTCCCGCCGGGCCTGTGGATGGACAACATGCCAAGCTGGGAGTACGGCGTACTGGTGCAGGTGCGTGACCTGACCCGTGCCCTGCGCAAGGACTTCGCCCGCTCCCAGTCGCAGTCGGCGGAAGACGCAGACCTGGCCAAGGCCGAACCACGCTTCAACTTCGACAACAAGAGCTGGGTGCTGCCGTCCAGCGAGTCGGAATACCAGGAAGGCATCAATTCCCTGAGCCGCTACGAAGCGCGCTTGTCCGACCCGAATCAAAAAGGCGCGCTGTTCTATGCACGTGCCGACAACCTCAACAACTGGCTGGGTGATGTGGCGACCCGCCTGGGTTCGCTGTCGCAACGGCTGTCGGCCAGTGTGGGGCGGGTCAAGCTCAACACCGCGCTGAAAACCGAAGCGCTGGCGCCGGGTGAAGTGCCGCAGGTCGACGAAGAAGTGGTGGAAACCCCATGGATGCAGATCGACAACGTGTTTTACGAAGCCCGCGGCCAGGCCTGGGCCCTGTCGCACCTGCTGCGCGCCATTGAAGTCGACTTCGCCGATGTGCTGGCCAAGAAGAACGCCACCGTCAGCGTGCGCCAGATCATTCGTGAGCTGGAAGCTTCGCAAGAGCCGGTATGGAGCCCGATGATTCTCAACGGCAGTGGCTTTGGCATCCTGGCCAACCATTCGCTGGTCATGGCCAACTATATTTCCCGGGCCAACGCTGCAGTGATCGACCTGCGTCAGCTCCTGAACCAGGGTTGATGATGGACGCTTCCACCAGGGAGGCAGCGCACCGCGCCGCCTCCGACGCCGAACTGATTGCCTGGGTCGACGAGCAGGACAACCTGCTCGGCAGCCTCGTACGTTCCGATCTGCGCCGGCGCGGGCTGATCGGGCGCTGCACCTTTATTTTCCTGTTCAACTCGGCCGGTGAGCTGTGTGTGCACCGGCGCACCCTGAGCAAAGCCATGTACCCGGGTTTCTGGGACACGGCGGCGGGCGGAATGGTGGCGGCCCACGAGTCCTATGCCGAGTCGGCGGCCCGTGAGCTGGAAGAAGAGCTGGGCGTCAGCGGCGTCGAACTGACCGCCCACGATCACTTCTACTTCGAAGACGGCGACAGCCGGCTCTGGTGCACCTCGTTCTCGGCCGTGTGGGACGGGCCGCTGCGAATCCAGCCGGAAGAAGTCATGGAAGCGCGCTTTCTGCCCCTGGCGACGGTGCTTCAGGAGGCCGAGCAAAAGCCCTATTGCCCGGATGCCCAGGAAGGGTTGCGTCGTTATTTGGCCCTGCGTCGCTAAAGTTGCATAAATTGGCGCGATTTGGCTCTTAGCAAGGGGCCTTTTTGCCGTTACACTGCGCGACTTTTCAGGCTGAACCGCTGTTGTTCCACCCTGTAGGAGCGAGCTTGCTCGCGAAAAACGTAAGCACGACGCGTGCTGTCTGAAGGCCCGCGTTATCGTTGACGACCTTCGCGAGCAAGCTCGCTCCTACAGTGGTTTGAACATCGGCGGCTCAGTAGCGCTGCCCCTGCCTGAGTGGGGCTTCGCGGTCGATGACCCCATCGATCAGTCTTTGTCCTCCCAAGAGGATTGCCGGTGGCCAAAAAAGCCGCATCCTTCGCCGCCCTTGGTGGCCTGGTATTTTCCACCGACGCAGGTCGACACTGCCCGGACTGTCGCCAGCCCGTGGACGCTTGTACCTGCAAAACAACCCTGATTCCCGAAGGCGATGGTATTGCCCGCGTTCGTCGCGAGAGCAAGGGCCGTGGCGGCAAGACAGTGACCACCATCACTGGCGTGCCCCTGGCCGAAGAAGCCTTGAAGGAACTGGCCACCACGCTGAAAAAGCGCTGTGGCACCGGTGGCGCCCTGAAAGACGGCGTGATCGAGATCCAGGGCGACCACGTCGAGTTGCTGTTGGCCGAGCTGATCAAGCTGGGTTACAAGGCGAAGAAATCCGGCGGCTAGCAGCCTCTGTGAAAACCACCCCGATAGCCCGCTGGCTGAACGCGAACTGTCGTCTCCATGGTTTTCACAGAGCCTGTTCCTGACCGGTGTCTAAACTCTGTCCTGCAAGTGGGGTCTACCCCTCTCACAGGCAAATCGTCATTTTCATTCTTTAGACTGCGCCAGCCTCTGATCAGGCCGGTGCACTTCGACTTCATTTATAGGGGACTTCGATGTCCGTACGACGCACACGCAAAGACGATGGCAGCCAATGGACAGTTGCGGACAGCCGCAGTGTTTACGGGATTCGCCATTGGGGGGCCGGGTATTTCGCGATCAATGATGCCGGTCGCGTTGAAGTCCGTCCGAACGGCCCGAACAGCACGCCTGTGGACCTGTACGAGCAAGTCGACGAGCTGCGCAAAAGCGGCCTGTCCCTGCCGTTGCTGGTGCGCTTCCCCGACATCCTGCAAGACCGCGTGCGCCAGCTGACCGGCGCGTTCGACTCCAATATCGAGCGCCTGGAATACCAGAGCAAATACACCGCGCTGTACCCGATCAAGGTGAACCAGCAGGAAGCGGTGATCGAGAACATCATCGCCACCCAGGACGTGTCCATTGGCCTGGAAGCCGGCTCCAAGCCCGAGCTGCTGGCCGTGCTGGCCCTGGCCCCGAAAGGCGGCACCATCGTCTGCAACGGTTACAAGGACCGTGAGTTCATCCGCCTTGCGCTGATGGGCCAGAAGCTCGGCCACAACGTGTTCATCGTGATCGAGAAAGAATCCGAAGTCGGCCTGGTGATCGAAGAAGCCGCCAACCTCAAGGTCAAGCCTCAGGTGGGCCTGCGGGTGCGCCTGTCGTCCCTGGCGTCGAGCAAGTGGGCGGACACCGGCGGCGAGAAATCCAAATTCGGTCTGTCGGCGGCGCAATTGTTGTCGGTGGTCGAACGCTTCCGCGCGGCGGGCCTGGACCAGGGCATCCGCCTGCTGCACTTCCACATGGGTTCGCAGATCGCCAACCTGGCCGACTACCAGCACGGGTTCAAGGAAGCCATTCGTTACTACGGCGAACTGCGCAACCTCGGCCTGCCGGTAGACCACATCGACGTGGGCGGCGGCCTGGGCGTGGACTACGACGGTACCCACTCGCGTAACGCCAGCTCGATCAACTACGACATGGACGACTACGCCGGCGTGGTTGTGGGCATGCTCAAGGAATTCTGCGACGCGCAGAGCCTGCCGCACCCGAACATCTTCTCCGAGAGCGGCCGTTCCCTGACCGCCCACCACGCCATGCTGGTGGTGCAAGTCACCGACGTCGAGAAACACAACGACGACGTGCCGTTGATCGAAAACAAGGAAAGCCTGCCGGAAACCGTGCAATGGCTGGTGGACCTGCTGGGCCCGACCGACATTGAAATGGTCACCGAAACCTACTGGCGCGCCACTCACTACATGAGCGACGTGGCAACCCAGTACGCCGACGGCAAGATCACCCTGGCCGAGAAGGCCTTGGCTGAACAGTGCTACTTCGCCGTCTGCCGCCGCCTGCACGACTCGCTGAAAGCCCGCCAGCGTTCCCACCGTCAGGTGCTGGACGAGCTCAACGACAAGCTGGCCGACAAGTACATCTGCAACTTCTCGGTCTTCCAGAGCCTGCCGGACACCTGGGCCATCGGCCAGGTGCTGCCGATATTGCCGCTGCATCGCCTCGACGAAGAGCCGTTGCGCCGTGCGGTGCTGCAGGATTTGACCTGCGACTCCGACGGCAAGATCAAGCAATACGTGGATGAGCAAAGCATCGAGACCAGCTTGCCGGTGCACGCTGTGAAAGAAGGCGAGGACTACCTGCTGGGGATCTTCCTGGTGGGTGCCTACCAGGAAATTCTCGGCGACATGCACAACCTGTTCGGTGACACCGACTCGGTGAACATCTACCAGCGTGACGACGGGTCGGTGTACAGCGCCGGGATCGAGACCCACGACACCATCGAAGACATGCTGCGCTACGTGCACTTGTCGCCGGAGGAGTTGATGACTCACTACCGTGACAAGTGCGCCAGCGCGAAGATCACGGCGGCGGAGCGGACTCAGTTCCTGGATGCGTTGCGTCTTGGTTTGACGCGTTCGTCGTACCTGTCCTCGTAAGCACACCGCTTCCAGGCTGACAAAGATCTCAATGTGACAGAGATCCAGTGTGGGAGCGGGCTTGCTCGCGAAGGCGGTGTGTCAGTCAATACATGTGCAGACTGATACACCGCCTTCGCGAGCAAGCCCGCTCCCACATTTGGATCGCCGCAAGTCCTGCAGTTTTTATAGGGCCTGAATAATGTCGAAAAAACTCCTGCAAGTGTTCACCCTGGCCATCGCGACGCTGCTCGCAGCCTGCTCCCCGATCAAAGTGCTCAACGCACTCACCCCCACCAGCACCTTCACCAAAACCTCCTCCCTCGCCTACGGCGATGACCCCCGCCAGAAACTCGATATCTACCGCCCCGTCACCGCCTTGCCCGACGCACCCGTCGTGGTGTTTTTCTATGGCGGCAGCTGGAACAGCGGCTCAAGGGATGACTACGGTTTCGTCGGCGAAGCCCTGGCTGCGCGCGGCATCGTGGTGGTGATCGCCGACTACCGGCTTTACCCGCAAGTACGCTACCCACTGTTTTTGCAGGACGGCGCCCAAGCAGTCGCGTGGGCGTATCAGCACAGTGCCGAATACGGCGGCGATCCCCGCAAGCTGTATGTGATGGGCCACAGTTCCGGTGCCTATAACGCGGCAATGCTGGCACTGGACCCGCAGTGGCTGGCCGGGGTTGGCCTGTCGCCGTCAGTCTTCAAGGGATGGATCGGCCTCGCCGGGCCGTATGATTTCCTGCCGATTGAAAACCGCGATGTGCGCCCGGTGTTCTTCTACCCGGACTCGCCGCCCGATTCCCAACCCATCAACCACGTGAGCCAAAGCGCACCCCCCAGCCTGTTGATTGCTTCGGTGGACGACAATCTGGTCAACCCCAAGCGCAACACCGGCGGGTTGGCGAAAAAGCTGCGAGCGGCGGGTGTGCCGGTGGAGGAGTTCTACTTCACCAGGACCAGCCACGCCACATTGGTGGCGTCGATGTCCCGGCCGCTGCGCTGGCTGGCGCCCGTGTTGGACCGGGTCACGGCGTTTATCACGTTCACGCCGGGCCAGTGAGCCAGCGGTCCTGTTTGTTCAGGCGCCAGGCAATTGCCCACAGCGTCAGGCTGCGCAGGGCCATGAACAGCAGGAAGGTTATCCACAATCCGTGGTTGCCAAGGCCCTGCAAGGCCCAGGCGAAGGGCAGCACAATCACCACCGTCAGCAGCATACCGTTGCGCATTTCCCGGGCGCGGGTGGCGCCGATGAACAGGCCGTCCAGCAGGTAGCTCCACACGGCGATCAACGGCAGTACGGCGAGGTAGGGCAGGTAGATGTCGGCGGTTTCGCGCACGCTCGGGATATCGGTTTGCATGGCGATAAACAGGTGGCCGAACACGGCGAACAGGATCGCGAAGCCGATACTCGCCAGCAACGACCAACCACAGGCCACCACCAGCGAGCGGCGCAAGGCCTGGCGGTCGTGGGCGCCAATGGCGTGGCCGCACAAGGCTTCCACGGCGTGGGCCAGTCCGTCCAGGGCGTGGGCCGTCAGCAACAGACCATTGAGCAGCAGCGCATTCGCCGCCACCGTGGCATCCCCCAAGCGAGCGCCTTGCACGGTGATCATGAAAAACACCGATTGCAAGGCCAGGCTGCGGATGAAGATATCGCGGTTCACCGCCAGCAGCGGGCGCCAGCTTTGCCACAGCTTGAGCGCGGCCCAGGCGATATGGCCGGGGTAGGCGCGCAGGGCTTTTTGGGTGAGGGCCAGGCCGAGCAGGGCGCCGGTCCATTCGGCGATCACCGAGGCGCGGGCCGAGCCGACCACGCCCCAATCCAGACCCAGCACGAACCACAGGTTGAGCGCGATGTTCACGAGGTTGGTGGTCAGCAGAATCGCCAGCGGCGCGCGGGCGTTTTGGGTGCCGAGGAACCAGCCGACCAGCGCGTAGCTGGCCAGCGCTGCGGGCAGGCCGAAGAGCCGGGTGTGGAAGAATTCGCGGGTCAGCTGGTTAAGTTCGGGCGAGGGCTGCATCCAGTCCAGCACCAGGCCGCTTAACGGAATGCCGATGCTGCCGAGCACTATGGCCAGGCCCAGCGCCAGCAACAGCCCCTGCAACAGAATCTGCCGCAGCGCGGCCCCGTCACCGCGCCCGGCGGCCTGGGCGGCAAAGCCGGTGGAGCCCATGCGCAGGAAACCCATGGCCCAGGCGAGGAAGGTGTACAGGCTGGCGCCAACGGCCACGGCGCCGAGTTGGTGGGCGTGGGGCAGGTGGCCGATGACCATGCTGTCCACCAGCGCCACCAGTGGTACGGAGATGTTCGACAAAATCATCGGCGCGGCGAGGGCCCACACGCGGCGGTGGGTAGGGCGGTCGCGCCAGTCGGTTAGCAGGGAAGTCATGCGGGCTCCTTTGGGGAGCGGTAGTGTAACTGTCCATTAGCTGCGCCGCAGGGCCAATGTGGGAGCGGGCTTGCTCGCGAAAGCGGTGTGTCAGTCGCCGGATGTATTGGCTGATCCACCGCTTTCGCGAGCAAGCCCGCTCCCACATTTTTGACCGCGTAGTGTCAGGTTTTGCGCGGGTGCAGGCATTCGATGGAGCGGTCGACGGTGGTCTTGGCAATTTCCAGCAAGTGCCAAACCGCCAGGATCTTCGCCCGCTGTGGACTCTCCAGCAGCTCGCCGCAATCAAGCGCAGTCGCCGAGGCGCTGCTCAGCAAGCTGGCGGTGTAGAGCAGGGAATCTTCGAAGCTCAGGTCTTCGTTGATGGTGTGGAAGCCTTGGGATGGCAGGTAATGTTCGAGGGCGCGATTGAAGGCGGCGCGGTCGTTGAGGAGGTCGCTGGGTGGATCGGGGACAACCTTATTCATCGTGTAGCTCCTGTCTGCAGAAGGAGCCGGCCCTGTCGCGACTAAACGAAGGGTGGCGGCTATACGCAGGTTAGTCGACCGGTCAGACAGGAAAACTCCGGCGCACCCGAAGGTGCCCTGCGCACAGCCACCATAAAACCTCATGGGAGACATGCGCCTGTCTGAACTCGGGCGACTAAACCCGATCACTGATATGCAGTGAAGGGCCGAAGACTAGCCACCCATCCCAACAGGCACAAGGCCGAAAGATTGTCTCGGAAACGTCCCTCAAATTAAAGGGATTTACCCTGCTGGCCCTTTATTAATGCACCACCCAACTGAGCACCCAGAGCCCGAGCATCAACCAGATAATCCCCATGATGATCGAAGCCCGCATAAACGCGCGCACCGCCGAGTACAACAGCATCAAGCCGATAATCAGCATGAGGATGCTGATGATCGAGGTGTCCATCCCCAAGGATCTGGACAGCCCGTCGACAAAGTCGCCGCCCGCGTGGGACAGGGTATTGAACAGCCCGCTGAACAACTCGACGATAAAGTGGATGATCTGGCCGATCTTGAGACCCAGCCATCCGAAAAAGTCTGTTTGCATGTGTGTGTCCTGATAAGACGGTGGGCGTAGCTGCCGAACCTGAGCCTTTGTTCGTTATTGGCCCAAGCTAGTTCCCTTCTAGCATAGAGGTTTACGGGCCGCAGGGATTCACTTGCCTTCGCGCGGCTTGCGCCCGAAGCTATACACCTTCAGGAGCCCCCCATGAACCTCGATCACCTCACCGAACGCCTGCACCGCATCCGCGATACCAACGACTGGAAGCAGTTCCACAGCCCCAAGAACCTGGCCATGGCCGCCAGCGTTGAAATGGCCGAGCTGGTGGAGATATTCCAGTGGTTGAGCGAAGACCAGTCGCGCCAGTTGCCCGCCGACAAACTCGCCCATGCCGGCCAGGAAGTCGGTGACATCGTGCTGTACCTGCTGCTGTTGTGCAGTGAGTTGGGGTTGGACATGGATCAGGTGGTACAGGCCAAGCTGGCCGACAGCGAACGGCGGTTTGCCAAATGAGCGACCGTCATTTCGACCAGTTGGCCACCCGTTTCGCCGAGAAGATCTACGGCGGTGCCAAGGGCGCGATTCGCCTGGCGGTGCTGCAGGCCGACCTGATTGAAGCGCTGCCGGACCGCCCGTTGCGGGTACTGGATATCGGCGCGGGGCTGGGCCATATGTCGCTGTGGCTGGCCGAGCGCGGCCACGATGTAACCCTGGCCGAACCCGCCGAGCCGATGCTCGAAGGCGCCCGCCAGCGTTTCGCCGAAGCCGGGCAGACAGCCACGTTCATTCAAGCCCCCTGGCAAGACCTGCTGGGCCAGCTCACCGAACCCTATGACCTGGTGCTGTGCCACGCCGTGCTGGAGTGGCTGGCCGAACCCCATGCGATCCTGCCGGTGCTGCACCAGTTGACCGCGCCCGGTGGCTGGCTGTCGCTGGCTTTCTATAACCGCGATGCCTTGATTTACCGCAACCTGCTCAAAGGCCACTTCCGCAAAATGCGCAAGAACGATATGGCCGGCGAAAAGCAGAGCCTCACGCCGCAACAACCCCTGGACCCACGGGAGTTGGCGACGCAACTAGAGGGCCTGTGGCAGGTCGAAACCCAAAGTGGCGTGCGGGTGTTCCACGACTATATGCCGGTGGAATTCCAGGCCCGCGCCGAGTTGCAGGATTTGTTGGAGATGGAGCTCGCACACCGTCGTCACCCAAGCTTTGCCGGACTTGGGCGTTATTTGCACTGGATCTGCCGTCCGGTTTAAGCGGCCCAGTCTGCGGAGGTCGAAATGAAGCGCTGTCTTGGACTGATCCTGCTGGGCCTGGGCCTGGCGGGTTGCCAAAGCCCCAACCCGTATGTGGCGGCGTCTGCCCCGATGCCGCCGGCGCCTGCCCAGGCGGCCAACACCTTTGATGCCAGCGCCTACCCGGCGCCGGTGCGCGACTACGGCGCGTACCGCAGTTGGGCCTGGCTCAACAACCAGCTGCCGACAGGCTCGGCCTGGGCGGATTCGGCGCAGATTGCCGAGGCGGTCAGCGGCGCCCTCGACCAGCGCGGCCTGCGCCCCTTGCATGACAACCGCGCCCCCGACCTGCTGGTAAGCGCCGACGTGCGCCTGGAAAAACGCCTGCGCCAGGTCCAGGACGACTATGGCTACGGTTACGGCGGCTATAACCGCTACGGCAACGGCTACGGCATGTACAACACGGTGCCGGTGGTACGCACTTATGAAGTGACGGTGGCCGTGGCGCGCATCAGCCTGTTCGACGCGCGCACCCGCCAGCCGGTATGGAGCACCAGCGCCGAAACCACGAGCCAGGGCAGCCTCAGCGAGCGCGCCGACTCGCTGCGTGAGGCGATGCAAAAGGCAATGACTGCCTACCCACCCAGTTAGCAGCTATTCTCATCTCAGGCCCGGATTGTCTTTTGGAGAAAAACCATGCTTCGTCGTATTGCTGCACTTGCTGTTGTTGTGTTGCTGGGCGGTTGCCAGACCAGCCAGGTCAACCATGATTTCGACGCCAGCCGGGACTTTGGCGCCTACCGCAGCTGGAGCTGGAAAGAACCCGCGCTGCAATACCGCCCGGATGACCCGCGGATCAAGAGTGACCTCACCGAACAGCGCATCCGCCAGGCCGTGGGCGAGCAGCTCGACCAGCGTGGCCTGCGTCCTGCCGCGCCGGGCACCAAGGCTGACCTGAATGTACAGACCTACCTGATCGTCGAAGACCGCCAGCAACAAGTCACCACCAATTACGGCGGCGCCTGGGGCGGCCCGTGGAATGGTTACTGGGGCGCGCCGATGTATAACGAAACCCGCAACATCACCTACAAGGTCGCGACCATCCAGATTGACTTGCTCGACGGCAAGGATGGCAAGCTGGTGTGGCGTGGCAGCGATGAGCAGATCCTCGCCAGCTCGCCTGAACCCCAAGACCGCAGTGCCGCTATTCGTGCCACGGTGACCAAGGTGCTTTCCAACTACCCGCCGCATTGATCGCCTGATCAGCCCTCCGCCAGTCGTCGATCTATGGCGACTGGCCTGCAGCCCCCGCCGCTCTTGACTACACTCCCAAGCAACACAGGAGAGTAAGCGCTCGGCAGTGTGCCGGCAAAGGAGTGCTCGATGTCTCTTCGACTTCGTTCCGGTCACCACGCCGGGCCTGCAAGGCAGCGCGGTGCGGTTGGCTTGGTGGCGGTCTTGACCCTGGGCATGGTGCTGGTATTCATGTTGCTGGTGGTTGATAGCAGCCGTTTGTACCTGGAAAAACGCCAGTTGCAGGGGATTGCCGATATGGCGGCACTGGAGGCAGTGCAGCGTAAGGGGGATTGCCTGCCCGCCACCAATACCGCGCCCACCTATGCCGGTGCCAGCGCAGTGCGCAACGGTTATGTCATCCCGCCAGCAAACGCCCTGATAGTGAAATGCGGCGTGCTGACCACCGGCGCCACCAACCAGCGGGTGTTCTCCGCAGACGCGACCAAGACCGATGCCATCCAGGTGACTGCCTCGCGCCCGATCATGACCAGCGTTGCCGGGGGGGTCTGGGCGTTGTTCAGCGGTAGCGGCTACAACTTCAACACCCAGTTGTCTGCCGTCGCGGTGGCGGCGCCGAAGATCCTGCCGCCTCAGGCGCAACTGACGATCAAATCGACCCTGGTCACTGTGGATTCGAGCAAATCAGCAGCACTGAACCTGTTGTTCGGCCAACTCTTGGGCGGCTCACTGAACCTGAGCGTGGCAGGCTGGCAGGGCCTGGTAGACACCAACATCAACTTGCTCAGCTACCTCAACCAGCTGGCGTTGAACGTAGGCGTCACGGCCGGAGCCTACGATCAACTGCTGACCAAGACGGTCAAGATCAGTCAACTGGTCGACGCAGCCATTACGGTGCTCAGTGCCGGAGGCAATACAGCCAGCGTGGCGGTCAGCGGTCTTACCAGTATCAACGCGATAATCGGCAACCTTGATGTCACCCTGGGCAGCCTGCTGCAGCTGCAAACGGGGGCGGTGTCGGCGGGGCTGAATACCAGCCTGAATGTGTTCCAGCTGGCCGAAGCCTTTGTGCAATTGGCCAATACCAAGAACGGGGTGGTGGCGACCATCCCGGTGAATATTCCGGGCCTGGTGAATGCAGGTGTTCAGGTCAAGGTGATTCAGCCACCGCAGTTGTCCGCTATTGGCGATCCGCGGTTTGCCGTGGATAAAACTTCAGCAACCCGCATTTACGTAAAAACGGCTCAGATCAGCGTCGGCCTGACGTTAGGGTTGCCACCGCTGGATTCTCCCGCGGTGCAGGCCGCCCTGAACGGCTTGGTCGGGCCGCTTTCGGACGTTTTGAACAACTTGTTGAGCTTGAACCTGGGAGGAACCATCAGTTCGGTGCTGTGTGTACTGGGTGGTTATTGCCAGATGACGAATTTGCAGGTGCTGTCGTCATCCTCAAACCCGCCGGCCGCCAGGATAGATGTGGTCCTTCAACTGGGCACGGCTGAAAGCTATGTCACCGGGTTTACCTGCGTCAGCGACGCTACCAAGACCCTGACCACCCAGACCAATGCCTCGATCGTTACCGTGCAAATTGGCCAGAGCCCGCAACTGATCAACGCGTTCAACAGCAACACCACCCTTAATCCGATTCCTCCAGTGCCGGTGGTGGATATCGGATCCATTACCTGTTTCAAACCCTTGCTGGGCCTGGGGCCTACCACTTGTGATCCGTCCACCCGCAAAGCGTTTTACGGGGGCGGCCTGGGCTTGAGCGTCAACAGTCCGGTGGGCGCTGCGACAAGTGCCTTGCCCCCCCACACATACCTTCAGCCGCCGGAAATCAACCTGCCGCCGCAGTACTACGCCTCATCGACAGCCAGCCTTCTCAGCGCGATCAGTAACGCGTTGAGCGGTATCCAGTTCCAGGTCTACAAGCCAACGGGGTTCAATCTGCTGGGAGGGTTATTGACGACGGCGGGCACAGTGCTAAACGGGCTCAACAGCACCTTGGGCACCGTGATTGGCGGAGTGCTCAGCCCTATTCTGGACCCGGTGGTGAACAGCCTGTTGTCGAACCTTGGGGTTAACCTGAACGCGGTGGAAGTGGGCGCCAACCTCAGTTGTCGGCCGCATGGGCAAGCGGCTCTGGTGAATTAGGCTTCAACCACCGGCAACTCCACACAGAACTTCGCCCCATGCTCGCTGTTGGCGACGCTCAACCGGCCGCCCATGTTCTCGACAATGCCGTAGCTCACTGACAACCCGAGGCCGGTGCCCACGCCAATCGGCTTGGTGGTGAAGAACGGTTCGAAAATCCGCTCCAGCAGCCGTGGGTCAATCCCGCCGCCGTTGTCCTCGACCCAGATGCGTACGTGGCGGCTGTCCTGCTCGATCTGCACCGAGATCCACGGTTGCAGGTCGCGGTCGTGTTCGCGTTTGCTCAGCAGGGCATCGCGGGCGTTGACCATCAGGTTGATCAGCACCTGCTCCAGCTGGTCGACATAGCCTTTGACCTGCACCGTCACGTCTAGCTGTGCCACGCGCAGGTCCACGCCTTTGCCGCGCATGCCTTCACTGAGCAGCGACAGGGTGCCTTCCACCGCCTGCGCCGGGTTGAAGGGCTGCTGTTCGACTTCCGAACGGCGGCCGAACACCCGCATGTGGTCTACCACGCGGGCGGCTCGCTGGACCTGGGAGTCGATACGCTGGAGTTTTTCCGTCAGGTAGTCGATTTGTGCATCGCCGTTGCTCAAGCGCTTGAGCACGTTGACGATGGCCATGCGCATCACATTCAACGGCTGGTTGATCTCGTGGGCCAGGCCGGTGGCCATTTCGCCGAGGGTGGCCATTTTGGCGCTTTGGGTCAGCTGCTGCTGGGAGCGGCGCACTTCGGTGTTGTCGCGGCCCACGGCCTGCACTTCCTGCAACTGGCCCTGTTCGTCGAACACGCCCCGGTCCGACCACACCCACCAGGCATGTGTGCGCCCCGGCAGTTGCAGGCTGATTTCGGCGGTGCTCACGGGGAACTCCGGGGTCAACTGCCGGATGCGCTGCACAAATGCCTCGCGTTGTTCTTCGGACAACCACTGGCTGAGGTTCATGCCCGGCAGCTGTCCAGGCAGGCATTCCATGTAGTTGGCCAGAGGCGTGTTGCCGAAGGTCAGGGTCAGGTCCGGAAGGTAGCGGCAGATCATGGCCGGGGAGTCTTCCACGAGGATTCGATAGCGCTCCTCGCTTTCCTTGACCCGTTGCGCCGCCAGGGTCGTCTCGGTCACATCCAGCCACAGGCCCACGGCTTCCACGGGCAACCCGAGGTCGTCGCGCAGCAGCCGGGCTTCATCCAGCAGCCAGTGGTAATTGCCCTGTGTGTCGAGCACCCGGTAGCGACTGCGCACGCTGCCTTCGCGCAGCAGTTGGCGGGTACGGTCGAAGTAGAGGTCGCGGTCTTCGGGGTGGATCCACTGGTTCAGCGTCGCCGGGGTGAAATCGGCCAGGGTGCGGCCAAGCAGCGGCAGCAAACTGTCGCTGAAGAACACCGGTTGCAGCGTGCCCTCGACGTAGCGCTGCACATAGATCACAGCCGGGGAGCTGGCGATCAGGTTATCCAGGCGTGCGTGGGCGGCGGCGGCCTGTTGCTCCTGGTTTTTTATGTCGCTGATGTCGAGCATGAAACCCACCAGGCGGCGCTGCTCACCCGAGCCCAACGCTTGCCCCTGCACGCGATACCAGATGGGGTTAAGCGCCGCGTCGGCACGTTGCAGGCGCACGCTGGTGGACAGCGGTTTGCCCAGGGTCTTCAGGTCTTGCAGGCGGCTGGCGAGTTCTTCCCGGTCGGCAGGGTGAATCAGCTTGAGCCACATCGGCAGCGACAGCTGTGTGATGGCCTCGCCTTGGCTCAGGGTGTGCAGCAGCGGTGGGGCGAGCTCGAGGTCTTCAGTGTGTGGGGACAGCTCCCACCAGCCGGTGCCGAGCAATCCTTGCAGCGCGTCAAGGCGTTCCAGCTGCTGTTGATGGCGCAGTTCGCGCAGGCGGCCGAGCAGCGGTGCCGCGAGGGCGGCGGTCAGTTGCAACCAGTCACGGTCGCTGGTGTGTTCCTGGCGGTGATACACCCCGCACAGCAGCCATGCGCCCACGCCCAGGCCGTCGCGGTAGGGCACCAGAAAACCATCGGTATTGCCAAACAGGCCTTGCAGGCGTGGGTGTTCGCTGTGGCCACGGTTTACCTCCAGGCTCACTGGCGCCGTGCCGCCCAGGCTGTCGAGGCTGGAGCCCAGGGCTTGGCCGTTGCTCCAGAGTACCGGCGCATCGTGGGCGGTGTAACAGCCCTCGATGCACCACGCCTGGCCCTGCTCATCCAGCAAGGCGATGGCGACGCAGGGGATGTGCCAGTGCTGGGAAATAGCCTGCAGAGTGTCTTGCAGTACTTCGGGCAGGCGCACCAGGCTGCAGACCCGCAGTTGCTCGCTGATCTGGTCGCTCACCCGTTGATTGTGTTCGCGCACCTGGGTGAGTTGGCGATGGGCAATCAGGTCGCCAATGTCCAGCAATTGCAGGAGCCAGCACTTGCCTTCGGGTTGGACCCAGCCACGGGTATGCAGGGTTTGCCCGGCGAGCCCCTTGAGCTCCAGGTCCAGGCTTTGCCCCTGCCAGTCGCTGGGCGTGCCCTCGATCACCAGGCGGCTCGCCGCAGTGAGGTAGTCGAGCAGCGAGGGTGCCTGTTGCTGTTGCGCAGCGGGGTGTTCGAGTCGATGGCGAAGCGGGCCATGGACATCCATTACGCGGCCCTGGGCGTCCAGGTAGAACAACAACGCGGCGGTTGCCGGGATCGCTGCCGGTGCGTCAGCAGGCAGCTGGTTGCCGCGTCCGAGCAGGCGGCCGAAGAGTTTATCGCCTGAGGTCAAAACTGCATGCTCGACTGGGCGGACAGCATGGGAGGCAGGGCGGGGACGGTACCGATGCCTGGCAGTACCAGGAACGGCAGCACACTTTGGAGGCTGGACGTCGGGTAGTTGATGTACACCGTCAACACGCCTGACGAGTTGTAGACGGCCGTCACGTACCCGGGAAGGAATTTGAACTGGGAGGGGATCCACGCCAGTTGTGCCTGCGCCGCACTGACGGCCTGCAGCGGCAGTGCCGTGACGTAGCCAGGCGTGGCGGGGTCCAGCGCGACGCTACGTCTTACGCCTTCGGCGGCGGCCTGGGTAAAGGACTGCATCAGCAATAACGGCAAGCTGTAGCTGACCAGGCCATAAAAAATGGCAAAAAAAATCATGAAGACCATCGCGAACTCCAGCGCGGCGGCACCTTTTTGCTTTTTAGCGAGGCCTTTTTTCATGACTCGTCTACCCTGACTACAACTACCTGATATCAGCATAGAATCATTCAGCAAAAAGGGATTTTTTTTACGTGATTCAAAGCCTCGTCCTGGTCGTTTGGCTCGCGCTGTGCGCTGTGCAAGATATCCGTCTACGTCAGGTCTCCAACCGTTTGACCCTCGGCGCAGCCTTGCTGGCGTTGGGTTACCTGTTCTGGAGCGGTACGACCTGGCTCGGTGCACCGGCTGTCGAGGGCGGTGTGGCCTTTGTCCTGGCGTTGTTGTTCACCCTGCCGGGGTACGCGCTGGGCCGCCTGGGCGCCGGTGACGTGAAGCTGATCGCGGCATTGGGGCTGGCAACCGACTACCTCTACGTACTGGGCACTTTTATCGGCGCCGGCCTCGCGAGCGCAGCCTGGCTGTTGCTGGCGCCCAGGGTGTGGCCGCTGATGAATCAAGGGCTTAGGAACACCTTGCAGTACCTTGATCCGGCACATTCGGCCAGGCAGCCGTTCGTGCCGTTTTTACTGATCGGTTTTTGCCTGTCCTGGTTTTGGATCCCATTAGTCGCCACGTAGGGTAACGCTATGTACATAGTAGGAAAGTACGTCTACGTTTATGGGTAAGTTGTATGGGAAAAATGGTCGGAATGGATACATCGGTCCTTTTGCTTGCCAGGCATGGAGTAGCGCGTGAACAAGCTTACCTCTCAAGTGAAAGTGCTCGTGGTGGACGATCAGCCTTTGATCGTGGAAGAGCTTTGCGAATTTCTTGAAAGCAACGGTTACCGTTGCGTCCCTTGCGCATCCAGCCAGGAAGCCATCGAGCGTTTTCGCGACGATGCCGAGATCGGCCTGGTGCTGTGCGATCTGCATATGCCCGAGATGGATGGCATCGAACTGGTCCAGGCCCTGCAACACCTGGCCGGCAAGCAACGGGTCTTTGAGGCCATCATGCTGACCGGGCGTGCAGACAAGCAGGACGTGATCAAGGCCTTGCGCGCCGGGATTGCCGATTACTACCAGAAGCCGATCAATTTGGGCGAGCTGCTCGAAGGGTTGCAACGCCAGGTGGTCGCGCTGCAGGACCGGCAGAAAGATCTCGACCTGGGGCACCTGAACCAGAAGCTGCAGTTTCTCTCGGCGTCCATCGATGACCTTTATCATGACCTCGACAAGGTGCGCAGCAGTCCGCAATCCGGCCTGTCGACTGAAGCCGAGGGTGAAGTCAGCGACACTGACCGGGTTGAAATACCGGCGATCTTCAATCAGTTGTCGCCCCGCCAACTGGATGTCGCAAGGCTGGTAGGCAAGGGCCAGACCAACTACCAGATTGCCTGTGAGCTGGGCATCACTGAAAACACCGTGAAACTCTACGTGTCCCAAGTGCTGCGCCTGACCCATATGCACAACCGAACCCAGTTGGCGCTGGCGTTATCGCCGAACAATTCTGCGGCGCGCCAGCGCGTCACTGCGCATTAGTTGTTGCTGCCTGGGGTGTTGCCGCCCAGTTTCTGGTCGTAGTACTCAGGAATAGGGTATTTGTAACTGTCCAGCAGGCGTTGCATGGCCTGGTCGCGTTCAGCGGGCGTGGCCTTCTGCCGGATGGGAGATGCGCGTTCGCCACTGACCTGCAGTTGCAGCCAGCCTTCGGTCTGTTTTTGCTGTGGCGAAGAAGGCCCCGGCTCAATAGCCAGCACCGTCAGCGGCAGGCTGGCGAACAGCAGCGTGGCGAGCAGTGTGAATTTCATCGTGTGTACTCCCTTTAGAGACCTATTTGACCGGCGCTTGCAGCACGTCGCCTACGGTTGCGACCTGATCTTTTGGCGCTGTCGTCGGTGAGACGGGCGCCTTGAGTTGCTGCGCCCGGGCCTGGGCTTGCGTCACTTGTTCCGGGCTCAGGCCCATGCGGCTGGCCACTTGTGCGGCTTGTTCCCAGTTGTCCTGGTAAATCATCAGCGTCACGAGGTTGAGCGCGGCCAGTTGGTCGCTCTGCTTGAGTTCCATCGCCGTGAGGAATTCGAAGCGCGCGTCTTCCAGGCGCCGTTGATTGAGGTACACCACGCCCAGGTCGTTGCGGATTTTCTCATCGGTGGGCGACATCCTGGCCGCGCGTTGCAAGTGCGCCATGGCCTGGCCGTTGTCTCCCCTGGCCGCTGCCAGCTGGCCGAGCCCGTGCTCGCCTTCGGCAGCCATGCAGGTACCGAGCAGGCTGCGGTACAACGGTTCGGCTTCGCTGCGGCCCAGCAGGCGGTACACCTTGGCCTGGCGCTGGCGCACCTGGGGCAGGTTGTCCGGCAGGTTTTGCAGGTTGGCCAGGCTGGCGTGCAGCTTGCCCTCGTTGGCCATGTCGTCGGCCAGGTTCAGCGATAACTCCTGATTGGAGTTGGGCTTGGCACAACTGCCCTGCGCGCTGAAACCCGCCCACGGCAGTTGCCCGTTACTGGCGCAACCACTTAACAGCAACAGGCTGCAGGCGACCATCAATGTCTTCATTGCATGTCCTCTCAAGGCACGAAGGCTTTGGCGATGGCGATAAAGCCAGGGCCGGCCAATACGATCAGTAATGCGGGAAACAGGAACAGCATCATCACCACGGACATTTTGGCGGACATCTTGGAAATGTATTCCTGCAGGCGGGTCAGGCGCCGGTCATCCAGCAACTGCTTGAGCGATTGCAGCGACTTCATCGCCCCGCCGCCCTGATGCAGAAGCTGCTGGAGGATCAGGCACGTGTCGCTGAGTTCATCGACGTCCAGCATCTGGCTGGCCTTGTTCAATTCCTCCCCCAGTTCCAGCCCGGAATCGACGCGTGCCAGCACCAGGCGCAGTTCGGCGGTCAGTACCGGCAGCAACTTTTGCGCGTCGTAGGCCATGACCCGCAGCGCCTGCTCCACGGCCATGCCTGACTCAAACAGAATGCGCACCAGGGGGATGAAGGTCGCTACTTCCCGGGAGATTTTCCCCTGGCGCCTTTTGGCGAGTGCCACCAGTATTCGCTTGGGCAGCAGGTAGCCGATGATCAGTCCCAGCAGGGAGATCACAAACTCATGCTCGGTGCCGGGAAAGAACAGCTCCAGTGTCATCGCGGTCAGCCCCAGCAAAACTATCGGTGAACCGATCTGGCAAGCGGCGAACATCGAGCGTTGGCTGGTTTTTCTCCAGCCCATGCGGTTGAGCAGGATTTGGGTTTCGTTATCGAGGCTGATGGTGCGCTGGCCGATCCGGGTGCTGCCCAACTGGTGCAACCACTCACTCATTTTGTCATTGCGGCTTGGCTCGCCCTGCAGCCGCTGGGCGACCACGCGTTGTTGACGACGACTGCTCAGGATATTCGCCAGCAGCAGTGATAACGCGGCAAGAAACAATACGGCACTGATCAGTATCGCCATCTCAGATACTCCGCAACATGCGCCACAGCGCCACGCATCCGATGACTTGCAAGGCGAACGCACCGAGCATCAGGCGTTGGCCGCTGTGGTCATCCCACATGGCCATCAGGTACGTCGGATTAACGAGCAGGAAGTAGCCCGCGACACTCACCGGCAGTACCGCCAGCACCAGCGCGGTCACCCGGGTTTCACCGGTCATGGCGCGTAATTGCCGTGCGCCCTGGTCGCGCTCGCGGATCATCTTGATCAGGTTTTCCAGCAGCTCACTGGCGTTGCCGCCGTAGCGGTGGTTGACCTTGAGGCCCAGGGCAAACAGGCGCAATTCATCCTGTTCATAAAACTCGGCATAGTCATGAGCGGCCTCCGGCAGGCTGACACCCAATTGCACATTGCGCTTGATACGACCCATGGACTTTTTCAACGGGTCGTCACTGGCATCGATTCCGCTCAGGATGGCGTCCGCCAGGGTGCGTCCGGATTTCAGGCTGCGTACGGCGTGATCGAGCAATTGCGGGAGTTGTTCGATCATCCGGCGCAGCCGCCGCTGGTAGCGTACGGCGATGTACAGGCGCAGTGCCAAGGGCGGTGCCGCCACCATCACAAACAAGCCTATCCACTGGCCCACGAGCCCCCCCAGCAGGGCGCCAAAGGCCCACAGGGTCAGCCACAGGCCGAGGCGCTCGGTTGGCCGGCCGAGGCCTGCACGGATAAACGTGCGTTCCAGGCTGGTGGTCACCGCGTTGTCTTTCATGGCCTGGGGTTGCCCTTCGGCCAGGCGTTCCAATACCCGGTCGGTCTGGGCCTTGCGCAAACCGTTGCGCATCAGGCCTATTCCCAGCACCAGAAGGGCCACGGCGAGCAGGGCGAGCAGAATCGGACCGATCATCGGGTTGCCTCCTACACCGGCAGGTGACCTTCGTGACGCAACTTGTCACCGGCCGGGTTGACCGCTTCGCGCAGGAAGCCAAAGCCGGTGCGCTTGTCGTGGCGAAACAGGGTGTTGGTGACGTACACGTCTTCGCGGATGCCCACCACTTCCACCACTTCGCTGACACAGCGGCGGCCATCGGGCAGGCGCGTCAGCTGGATCACCACATCCAGCGCCGCGCAGATCATTTGCCGCAGGGTTTTTTCCGCGACGACCCGGCCGGTCAGGCCCACCAGGGTTTCCAGGCGCAGCAAGGCGTCCTGGGCGTTGTTGGCGTGCACGGTACTCATCGAACCGTCGTGGCCGGTGTTCATGGCGGTCAACACATCGATGACCTCCACGCCCCGGATCTCGCCGAGGATGATCCGGTCGGGGCGCATCCGCAGGGCGTTGCGGATCAAGTCACTGGCCTTCACTTCCCCATGCCCCTCGGCATTGGGCGGGCGGGTTTCCAGGCGCACAACGTGGGGATGGCCCAGTTGCAACTCGGCCACGTCTTCGATGGTGACCAGGCGCTCGCGGGGGTTGATCAACTGGCTGAGAATGTTCAGCAGTGTGGTTTTACCGGTGCCGGTACCGCCGCTGATCAGGATGTTGCAGCGCTTGCCGACGGCTTCCTTGAAAAAGTCGAAAATGGCCTGGTCGATGGTTTGCATGGCCACCAGGTCGCTGCTTTTAAGCATGTCCTTGCGAAACTTTCGAATCGACAGGCACGGCCCGTCCAGGGCAATCGGCGGAATGATCGCATTGACCCGGCTGCCATCGGGCAGGCGCGCATCGACCATCGGCGACGACTCATCCAGCCGGCGTCCCAGGGGTGCGAGGATGCGCTGCATGACCCGCTCGACATGGTGGTCGTCAATGAAGCGCAAGTCACTTTGTTGCAGCAGGCCATCGCGTTCGACGAATACCCGGTGCGGGCCGTTGACCAGGATCTCGGTGACGGTCGGGTCGCGCAGCAGCACTTCCAGCGGGCCGAAACCGGTCAGCTCATCGACGATCTCTTCGGCCAGGCGCTCCATCTCATAGCGGGAAATCGCCAGGTGCATACGTGTGATGTATTCGGCCACCTTGTCGATCACAAACTGCGCCAGGGACTGGCGTGTGCCTTCCAGCAGATTTTTTCCCGAATCCTCGATGGCATCAATGATGTAGCGATGCAGCACCAGCTTCAGGCCGTCGTGATCGGTGTTGCCGACGTTGCCGCGCGGGGCGACGCCAAACAGCTTCTCGCCGTTCATTTGGTCCTCAGAAGGCGGTTGAGCCAATTGGTGGAGGGTTTTTCCAGGCCCTCGGAGCGTTTTGCCAGGCGCTCACCCAAGCCGCGCAACGTCTGTGTCAGGGCTTCCCGTGGGGCCAGGGAGAACAGGGTCTGGGCCTGGTTCTTGGCACTCAGGCGCACTTCCGGGCTCCAGGGCAGGACGGCGATTACCTCCAGCCCGAAGCTATTGCCCAGTGCCTCCGAGTCCGGGGCGGCCCCCTTTAGGTAGCGGTCTACCAGCAGGCGGGCATGGTCGAGTTTCATGCCTTTTTCCCGCCACAGGTTGAGTACGGCCAGGTTGCGGCGGCAGTCCGGCACGCTTTGGTCGGTGCACCACAGCAGTTTGTCGCAATGGCTGACAAAGGTGCGCAAGGCTTCGCTGTCGGGTTGGCCGGTCAGGTTCACCACGATGTGCTGGAAGTGCTGGCGCAGGGCGCTGAGCAACATGTACAGCTCGGCCGCGCTGGTACGCTCCAGGGGCTCGTCGTTGTTGTGGTAGGCGAGGATGCGCAGACCTGCTTCGGCCGTGGTGAAGGCACTGTTGATCAGGGTTGAGTCCAGGCGCCGCAAGTGACGCAGCGCGTCGCCGAAATGAAAAGAACTCTCCAGCCCCAGCAGTGCGAGGCTGTCAGCGAGTGGCAGGCCCAGGTCGAGCAACAGCGTTTGTTGCCCGCTTTTTTGCACCACCAGCGCCAGGTGGCTGGCGATCAGCGCGCCGTCGGCATTGCCTTGGGTGCCGTAGAGCACGGTCAGCCCGCCTAGATGGGTATTCGGGGTGACCGCCGGCAAGCGTTTGCTCAGGCGCCGAACCAGGCCGGCAACCTCACTGGAGCGCGAGCCGTAGGCCACGAAATCCCGTGCGCCGGCGCGCATCGCGTTCAGTACAAGCTGGTTGTCCATGCCATCGCCCAAGGCCACGATGGCAAGCATCGGCTTGGCTTCCAGGGCACCTTCGATCAGGGCGCACTGGGTGGTGACGTGTTCCCGGTCCAGGCCGATGAACACCAGGTTGGCGAACGTCACGTCTACCAGTGCCAACAGTTCGTCGAGGCTGCCGGCACCGGCGCTGACCACTTGCCCCAGGGGCGCGAGTGCGCCCTGAAGCCATTCCAGATCCGTGGTGTTGCGGGTAATTGCCAAAAAGGTCTGGCTCAGGCTCTCACTCATTCGGACAGTCCACTGCGGCGGTCGAAATTGCCGTTTTCGAGGAAATACAGGCGGTACCAGTTAGGGTCGTAATTGCGCAGCTTTTCCCCTGGCAACGAAGGCAGTTGGGCGTTGGCCGCCAAGGGCTGCACGAGGTGCGGGGTGACGATCATCAGCAGCTCTTTTTCCTGGCGATTGATGCTGGAGTCGCGAAAGAATGCACCGAGGATCGGGATGTCACCCAGGCCCGGGAATTTGCTGACGCTGGAGGTGTTGTTGGTGCTGATCAGGCCGCTGATCACGAAGCTTTCGCCGTCGGCCAGGGAGATGCTGGTGTCGGTGCGCCGGATGGTCAGCGCCGGCACGGAGATGCCCTGGATGTTGACCGCGTTGGTGTAGTCCAGCTCACTGACCTCTGGCGCGACCTTCAGGGAAATCCGCCCATGGTCGATGACGGTCGGGGTCAGGGTCAGGCGAATACCGAACTCTTTGTATTCGATGGAGATGGTGTTGCTGCCGCTGCTGGGCACCGGGATCGGTACTTCACCACCGGCGAGGAAGGTCGCACTTTGGCCACTGAGCGCCACCAGGCTCGGCCGGGCCAGGGTGTAGGCAAAGCCGCTGCTTTCCAGGGCGTTGATCATGGCCGAGACACGGCCGCCGCCAAAGCCGATGTTGAAGGTGTCGTTGTTCACCGGGAGCCCACGGAATCCTGTGGCCGCCGCATTGGCAACATTGTTCGGGGCGCCGAACAGAAAGTTGCCGCCCCGGCCAAAGATCGAGGTACTGGCCTCCTTGAGTTTGGTGCGGCTCACTTCCACAAAGCGGATGTCGGTTTGCACCTGGCTGGGCAGGGTCGGGTCATCGGACGGCGACAGGGCCAGGCTGGTCAGGGCCGACGTGGCCTTGCCCTTGACGAACACCATGCTTTGGCGCGGGCTGCTGGAGCAGGCCGTCCAGACCATCAGGCTGGTGGTGCCCGAGGCGATGCCGGTGAGCAGGAACGCCTGGTTGCCGTTGACCTGCACATCGGCCACTTTCGGATCGCCAATGGCCAGCCGCGTAATCGGCACCGGCGACTGGATAGCCTGTTGAGCGCCTTCACCCACCTCCAGCACTGCCGGCAGCTGGCCCAGGCCCGTGCAGTTGCCGGGTGCTGCCAGTGCAACGCCGACAGGCAGGCTCAGGGTGAGAAGTGCCCAGAAAATTCGCGAAAAAGACCACACGAAACGACTGCTCATTCAAGGCATCCTTAGCTCTTTCAGGGCGTTTGTTGGGTAACCTGATTGCCACGTATTACTTCGACGCCTGAACGCCTTGGCGCACCATTGCCGGCGGGACTCAGGCCGTTGACGGGCGCTGTGCTGAAGGCCAGCTGGTTAAACTGGTAGAGCTCGCGCCGGGTGTTTTCCAGGTGGGTCGCGGACTCCGTTTCACCGGCCCAGTATTGGCTCAGCAGTTGTTCGTCGGCACTGCGCACAGCCAGGCGCAATACGCCGGACTGGGCTGCGAGCATCAGCCGGCTCAGGAGCTCCTCCGGTACCGCGAGGAGTACCGTGCGCGCGCTGGCGCGACTCTGCTGCGCCTTGAGTTTTTCGTCCGGGGTGGTCGGTGGCACGGAGCCGGGCGTGCCGTCGTTGGTCAGCCCCAGTTGATCGCCGACGCCCAGCAGGCGCAAGGCGGGCACCACGATTTGTGCGGACTGCTGCGGGTTGCTGGCTTCCTGGCGCAGGAAGAGCAGGACGTCCACATAGTCCCCCGGGGAGAGTTGCCCGCTGGCGCCGATCACTTCATCCACGGCGACGGCAAGCGCGCGTTCGTTAGGGCGGATCATTCGCGCCAGGGTGCCGCCGGAGTTGAAGCTCTCCTCGGTCAGCCAGGTCCCGGCCGACAGCGGCCGCCACGGGATCTTGCCCACGGCCTGGTCGAGGCTGGTGAGGCTGCCGGCGGGAACCGTGCGCAGTTTTTCCAGGGTCAGGTCGGCGGCGGTGAGCGCAACAAAAGGTGCAACGTCATGGGCCAGCACCACCACCGGTTGGCGGGTCTGGTCTTCGGCGACGGGTTGCACGACTTCAGGTGTTTGGGGCACGGGCGGTGCGACAGTGGCAGGGCGGCTGAGTACCAGGCCCCAGTAGCCTGCAATCAGTGCACCTACCAACAGCAGCCCGGCGAGGATCAAGCTAATCCGACTGTTCATGAAGGCTCTCCCTTTCCTGCTGCATCCACTGCTGTTCCCACTAATGCTTGCGTATCCGGATCGCTTCAAGCTTCTAACTATTTCGCTATTTGAAGGTAGTTCAGCTAAGACAAAACGCCATTACCGGGCGAAAAATATCTCCAGAAACCTCTGCGAAAGTGGGATTTTTGGCGTCAGCCGGCCGACTAATACTTTGTGATTAATCAGTTCTTACAGTTGTTGGTCTGGGGTTTGTTGACAATGCTCTAGTGGCACACCGAAATCATTTTTGTGATGCCGCGATACCAGCGCCGTGGGCGCAAAGGAGAAGTCATTATGTTCCTTGATCTTATTCGCATGGGTTTCATCAAAGTCCAGATTTTTTTCTATTCCAAAGAGGGCGCATCGGGTATCGAATACGCACTGGTTGCGGCGATGGTCGCTGTGGCGCTGGCTGCTTTTATTACACCTATCCGGACGGCCATAACCGGCGTCTTCAACTCGATACAGGCCGGCATTCATACCTGACCCCGGTACTCGCCTAAAACGTGCAGGTTCCGCTGAATGATCTATTGCGTATCAGGCATTTCCACATGAACTCCTCTTCGGCTCCCCGGCAACAAATCCTTTTGGTGGATGACGAAGAGGACGCCCTTATTGAACTGGCCGAGTCGCTGGAGAATGAAGGCTTTGTCTGTTTTACCGCGACCTCGGTCACCTTTGCCTTGCAGGAGCTGACCCTGCACCCCGATATCGCACTGGTGATTACCGACCTGCGCATGCCCGAGGAAAGTGGTATTTCCTTGATCAAGCGTCTGCGCGAACACACCGCTCGCCAGCACTTGCCGGTGATCGTCATGTCCGGCCACGCCGAGATGGATGATGTCAGTGACATGCTGCGCCTGCAGGTGCTGGACCTGTTCCGCAAGCCGATCTACCTGGTGCGCTTGATCGACACCCTCAACAACCTTTTCCCCATCCCCAAGATCAGATTGATGTAGGAGCGAACACGCTCCCTCCTCCAGGGTTCAGAGTTGGTAGCTGAAACTCAGGGTATACCGTGGCCGCCGATTGAAGCTGTCCAGGGCGATGTCCGACATTGGCTTGGCCGCTTCCAGCGCGATGTTGTAGTACTTGTTATCCCCGAAGCGCAGGCCCACCGCTGCCGATGACATGTTGTTGCCCATGGCCGGCAGTTCGTTGAACCAAGTCTTGGCCTTGTCGAGCACCACGTACGGCTGCAGGATTTTTACCCATTCACCGCTGCGGTTGAAGCTGTAGTTGACCTCATACGCCACGCCCCAGCCCTTGTCGCCCGAGCCCTGGTCATCCGGGTAGCCACGCCCGAAATTCTGCCCGCCGAACGTCGCGCGTTCGCTGTCGGGCAGGGTGTCGTTGCTCCAGTAGAAGGCACCCGATGCCACGCCTTGCCAGTTGTCGAAGAACTTGTCGCTCTGTACGCCCGAGACGCGCAGGCGGAAGAAGTCGATGTCGGGTTTTATACCCTCGAAGTCACTCCGGGTGCTGGCGCCCAGGCCGTCGATGCCCTGGTACAGGCCGGTGCTGAGAATGCGCAGTTGGCGCGTGTCGGATTTGCGCCAGTCACCTTCGAACGCCAGGGCGCGCAGGTTGGTTTCCAGGTCGAAACGTTGCGGGAAACCCACCAGTTGATAACGGGTGGTCTGGTCCACGGCATAGAGTCGCGTGCCCAGGGTCAATGACTCGGTAGGGGAGGCAATCAGCGGATGGCTGAGGCCGACGGAGTAGCGGTCAACCTCCTGGTGTGGCTTGAGTTCAAAACCGCCGTCCAGCTGCACATTGCTGCGCGGGTCGGCGCGGTAGCGCTCGGCGTTGACCACCAGTTGAGTGCCCTCGGCATTCACGAACTGGCTGTAGCCCAGGCGGTAGTAGTGCTCCTTGTCCTCGCCGGGCGGGAACAGGCCGCTGACGCTCAGTTGTTCGCCCAGGGATGTCTGGGAATTGCTGGTGCCGGTGATCAGGGCTTGCAGGCCGCCACGGCTGTCGTCCGTCATGCTCATACTGCTGGTGAAGGGTTTGCGCGAGGCCTGGATCTGCATGCGCGTGCCGCCATCGGTGGTGCCCGGCGGCGGTACTTGCGCCTGCAGCGTTACACCTGGAATGCGGCCCATCAAGGTGGTGTAGCGTTCGAAGGTCTTGCGGGTCAGCGGGCGCTCGGCCAGCAGCTTGGCCGCCAGTTTGTCGACGTAGGCCGAGACCGAGCCAATGTCGCCCTGCACGTTGTAATCCTTGATGTAGCCCTCCACCAGCACCACGCGCACCAGGCCGTTTTCGAAGCGCTGGTCGGGCAGGTACGCGTAGGACAACAGGTAGCCGTCCTGCTGGTAGCGGCGGGTGATGCCGCGGGTGGCTTCGATCAGTTGTGCCAGGTTGGTTTCATGGCCAATCAGCGGTTCGAAAACCTTGGCCACATCCTGGAGCGGGTAGATCGTCCCACCGTCGATTTGCAGCTTGCGGATGGTCACTTTGGTGTCCATCAACAATGGCTGGCCCTGTGTTGCCGCCGGCTCGGGCAGTTGGGTCTGTGGGGTGACCGGGCGATAGGCATCGGCGGGGAGGTTGGGTACCGGCAGGTTGCGAATGGTGTCGTTGCTGTTGAGGTAGCTGGGCAGGGTCTCGGCATGGACGCTGGCAGCAATGAGGGTGAGCAGAAACAAAGGCGTCAAGGCGCGCATAGGACACTCCATGGTCAAAACTGCTGCAGCGTTTTCGCTAGGCCCGCCGGGTTCTGGGACACGGTTCGCAAAGCCATTCATTGGCCAATAAAAAAGACGAGAGACTCGTTGGAATCTCTCGTCTCAACCAAGCGTAGGCGCTGTAGGGGAGGCCGTCTAATGGCCAGGTGCAATTCTATTTTTTGCCGGTCAGCCCACCGAGCAGACCTCCCAGGCCGCCGCCTGTGTTTGCATTTGCATTGGCAGTGCCCGTAGCGGTGGCACCGGCACCCACGTTCAAGCCACCGAGCAGACCGCCACCGTTACTGCTGGTGCCGCCGGTTACCAGGCCACCCACCGAGCCGACGGTATTGCCGACGGCATTCAGGGTACCGCCCACAGCGTTAGTCACCGGATTGGCATTCGCCGCCGTCAGGTTGGTGCCCAGGCTGCTGACTGCGCCGCCGACCTGGGTAACCAGACCATTCACCGGTGCGCCGATCCCGGTGCTGGTGCCGATGTTTTGCGTCAGGTTGGCAACACCCGAGGTCACTGGGTTGAGTGCGGTGCCGACATTGGTCGCCAGGCCTGCAACGGGAGCCGTGGCTGCAGTGTTGGCCACGCCATTGCCACCGATCAGGGTGCCGAGCGACGCGACGGTGTTACCCACTTGGCCGCCGGTCACACCGGCTGCACTGACAGTGCCGTTGGTGTTGCCGGCATTCAGGCCGTTGCCGACGTTGGCGACAAGACCGCCGACGAGTTCAGGCAGGCCCGATTGAGGGGTCGTGGTGGCCGGGTTGACGTAACCGCTCGACTTATCAAGGGTGGTGCCAACGCCAGTCAACACGCCACCGACGAGTGTCCCGACAGGGTTGCCTGCGCCGCCGGCGCTGGCCACCTGGCCGCCAAGGCCGGTGACAGTGGAGCCGACTTTATCCAGTACGCCGCCGACCGGGTTGCCCAGGCCTGTTTTATTGCCCAGGTTGCCGGTGGTGTTTTCCACCAGGGAGACCACCGGTACCAATACGCTTTTACCCACCGTATTGGTCACGCTGCCCAATGGCCCGGTGGTGCTGGCAGTGCTCAAGGTATCGCCGAGCATGGTGACGGCCTGGCCGACCTGATCAACCACGCCACCTGCCGCACCGCCCACGCCACCGGTCAAGCCGCCGACGACGGGAATGCCGCCGAGGGTGGTGCCCAGGGATTTGCCGGTGTTGGAAACGCCGGTGCCCAGGTCGGCAACGCCATCGGCCACACCGGCAACGGTTGTGCCCACGGAGTTGCTATTGGTACCCAGCGTGCCCAGGCCGTTGCTCAAGCCGCCGCCGATACTGTTGACGGCGGTGCCTGTCGCGGTGACCAGCCCGCCGGCAGTGGTGCCGACAATGGGAACCGTGGTCAGGGTCGTGCCCAGGTTACCTACCGTGGTGCCGACATTACCGACGACACCGCCCACAGCGCCTACTACCTGGCCGGTGACCAGGGGAGTGGTCGAGCCGGTGCCGCCGCCAGTACCACCGCCAGTGCCGCCACCGCCGGTACCTCCACCAGTGCCACCACCGGTACCTCCACCGGTACCTCCACCAGTACCTCCACCAGTACCTCCACCAGTGCCACCGCCGGTGCCACCGCCGGTGCCACCGCCGGTACCTCCACCAGTGCCGCCGCCGGTGCCACCACCGGTACCTCCATCAGTGCCGCCGCCAGTGCCACCACCGGTACCGCCGCCGGTGCCTCCACCTGTTCCACCGCCAGTACCGCCGCCAGCATCCGGAGAGGAGGCTGCGACGCTACTGTGATGACCACCACCACCGCTGCTGCAGCCTCCGAGGCTTACTGCCAGAATCAGGGCCAGCGCGGTACTTGCTTTCCACAACACGACTTGAGTTTTCATGATTGAGTTCCTTGCACCTGGTACAGCCTTTGTTGTTTTCGAAGTTCGCTGTTTCTAGGGGCAGCGATACATTCGTCCGTTATGGCTATAACAGTCCCGGGTGCGCGCTCTCGCAACGCTCAACTTGGTATTAACGATTTATATACACGAAGAGTTAGTTTGCTTAACGACTAATACCAAGGGTATAGAAGGCAGCGGTGTTTAAGTTATAAGTTTATTAAAATCAATGAGTTGATAAGAGTAGCGAGCTATCGATAGCTCGCTATAACTTAGGATGTATATATACAATTTATCAGGCGATGGGCCGCCAGCGGCCGACCATGTGTTCAATGTCCCCGGCGCCTTTAAGTTGCAGCTCACCGCTGGAGCCGGGGGCGCTCGTGAACAACGTTACCTCACTGGGCAAACGCACCGGCTTTTTAAACTCGACATCTATCTCGAGATTGGCGGCTGGCAAATGCTCACTCAGTGCCGCCAGTGTGCGGGCCTTGTTCCACAGCCCATGGGCGATGGCCTGGGGAAAGCCGAATAACCTGGCAGTGAGGGCGCTCAAGTGAATCGGGTTGTAGTCGCCGGACACCCGGGCGTAGCGGCGGCCAACATCGGCGGGGGCTTTCCAGCGGGTCAGTTCGGCGACAGCGGCAGGGGGTTGCAGCGGGTTTTCCGTTGCTGCGCCATCGAGTTTCACACCGCGACAGAGCATCCGGCTTTGCGCTTCCCACAGTAGCCCCAGTGAATCTTCGACCGTGGTCACAATATCGAATGTCGCTCCCTTGGCATGGGGCTGCAAATTCTGCGCGTAAACGCCGACCGTCAAGTCACTCACACCGCCCAATGGGCGCAGGATGCGGATCCGGTTGCTCAGGTGGATCAATCCCAGCAGCGGGAAAGGAAACGCCTTGTCGGTGAGCAATTGCATCTGCAGGCCGAATGCCAGGATATGCGGATAGGTGGCCGGCAAGACCGGGCTGTCGGCAAACCCGCAGACCTTGCGATAGGCCGCGACTTCCCTGGGGTTCACACTGACCCGGCAGCGCAACCCTTGCTCGGGCAGCCTGGTGCCGGTGATCTTGCGCTTGAGTGCCGCGCGCCAATACAGCGGCGGCAGGAACGGGGTGCTGCCTAATGTGTGCCACTCCATGCTTACGCTCCCAATAGACTTTGCCCACACACCCGCAACGCTTGCCCGCTCACCGCGCCCGAGCCCGGCTGGCCGAGCCAGGCCACCGCCTCGGCGACGTCCTGGGGCAAGCCGCCCTGGCCCAGCGAACTCATGCGGCGCCCGGCCTCACGCAGGGCGAAGGGAATGTGTGCGGTCATCTGGGTTTCGATAAAGCCTGGGGCCACGGCATTGATGCTGATCCCGCGCTCACCGAGCAACGGCGCCCAGGCCTGGGCCAGGCCAATCAGCCCGGCCTTGCTCGCGGCGTAGTTGGTTTGCCCGCGGTTGCCGGCGATGCCGCTGATGGATGCCAGCAGCACCACGCGACCGTTGTCGTGCAGGGTGCCGCTGTCCAGCAGCGCCTTGGTCAGCAGTTGCGGCGCGTTGAGATTGACCGCCAAGACTGCGTCCCAATATTCCGGCGTCATGTTGGCCAGGGTTTTATCGCGGGTGATGCCGGCGTTGTGCACCACGATGTCGATGCCGTCCGGCAGGTGTTCGATCAGTTGGGTGGCGGCGTCTTCGGCGCAGATATCCAGGGCGATGCTGCGGGCGCCCAGGCGCGCGGCCAGGGCATCGAGGTCGGCCTTGGCTTGTGGCACGTCCAGCAGGATCACCTCGGCACCGTCGCGGGCCAGGGTTTCGGCGATCGAGGCACCGATGCCGCGGGCGGCGCCGGTCACCAGGGCCTTGTGCCCGGCGAGCGGGCGCGTCCAGTCCGCGACCTGAGTCGCGCAAGGGTTCAGGCGAATGACCTGGCCGGAGATATAGGCACTTTTCGGCGAGAGGAAGAACCGCAACGCACCCTCCAATTGATCCTCGGCCCCGTCGCCCACGTACAGCAATTGCAGGACGCCGCCGCTGCGCAGCTCTTTGGCCAGCGACCGGCTGAAGCCCTCAAGGGCCCGTTGGGCACTGGCGGCAAACGGGTCGCCGAGGCTTTCCGGGGCGCGGCCAAGGATCACCAGGTGCGCGCTGTGGTCGAGGTTCTTCATCAACGGCTGAAAGAATTCCCGCAACTGCTTGAGTTGATCGGTGTGCTGCAACTGGCTGGCGTCAAATACCACGGCCTTGAGCTTGGGCCCGTGGCCGGGAATCCAGGTGGTTGCCGTCGACGGTTCGGCGCCGTAGCTATAGATAGCGTCGGTCAGCTTGTTGGCGAATGGCAGGATTTTTGTTGCCAGCGGGCCGCCGCCGATCAGCAGCGCACCCTCCACCGGGCGCAGGCGTCCGGCCTGCCAGCGTTCCAGGCGTACCGGTGACGGCAGGCCAATGGCGGCGACCAGGCGATGGCCGAGGCTGGAGTTGGCGAAGTCGATATAACGGTCAGACATGGAACGCTCTCCGAGTGCTGGGGTTCAAACGGTGGACCATCAATAGGTGAAAGTCGTTCGATTGAGCCTAGGCTAGGCTCAGAGATTCACCCCATAACCTCAAGGGAGCTTTCCATGACTCAATTGCGCCGTGTAGCGATCATTGGCGGTAACCGCATCCCCTTCGCCCGCTCCAACGGCCCTTACGCCACGGCGAGCAACCAGGCGATGTTGACCGCTGCCCTCGAAGGCCTAATCGAACGCTACAACCTGCACGGCCTGCGTATTGGCGAGGTGGCCGCCGGGGCGGTGCTCAAGCATTCCCGCGACTTCAACCTGACCCGCGAGTGCGTGCTGGGCTCGCGCCTGTCGCCGCAAACCCCGGCCTACGATATTCAGCAGGCCTGTGGCACGGGGCTGGAAGCCGCGTTGCTGGTGGCGAACAAGATTGCGCTGGGGCAGATCGAAAGCGGGATTGCCGGCGGCGTCGACACTACGTCCGACGCGCCTATCGGGGTGAATGAGGGCCTGCGCAAAATCCTGCTGCAAGCCAATCGCAGCAAATCCATGGCGGATAAACTTAAAGTCTTGTTACAACTTCGTCCCCATCACCTCAAGCCGGAGCTGCCGCGCAACGGCGAGCCGCGCACCGGGTTGTCCATGGGCCAGCATTGCGAGTTGATGGCGCAGACCTGGCAGATCCCCCGCGCCGAGCAGGATCAGTTGGCGCTGGAAAGCCACCAGAAAATGGCCGCGTCTTACGCCGAAGGCTGGCAAAACGATTTGCTCACGCCCTTTCTTGGCCTGACCCGCGACAACAACCTGCGCCCCGACCTGACCCTGGAAAAACTCGCCAGCCTCAAGCCCGCCTTCGAGCGCAGTGAAAAGGGCACCCTCACCGCCGGTAACTCGACGCCGCTGACCGATGGCGCCTCGTTGGTGCTGCTGGGCAGTGAAGCCTGGGCCAAGGAGCGCGGCTTGCCGATTCTCGCCTACCTGCGCGATGGCGAAGCGGCGGCGGTGGATTTCGTCAACGGCGCCGAAGGCCTGCTGATGGCGCCGGTGTACGCCGTGCCTCGCCTGCTGGCGAGGAATGGCCTGACCCTGCAGGACTTCGATTACTACGAGATTCACGAAGCCTTTGCTGCCCAAGTGTTGTGCACGCTGAAAGCCTGGGAAGATCCGGAATACTGCAAGACCCGCCTGGGGCTGGATGCACCGCTGGGCTCTATCGACCGCAGCCGCTTGAACGTCAAGGGCAGCTCATTGGCCGCCGGCCATCCGTTTGCTGCCACGGGCGGGCGTATCGTCGCCAACCTGGCCAAGCTGCTGGACGCAGCCGGTAAGGGCCGGGGCCTGATCTCGATCTGCGCCGCCGGGGGCCAGGGCGTCACCGCGATTATTGAGCGCTGATCTCGGCTATGATCGGGCCGCCGGTCAATTTGGCATATTGGATGCATTCTTAAGCGGTCAAAGGTCGGTACCCTCTCCCCGCGGCGAGAGGATTGCCGTATAACGAGTGCCATACGCGTGTTTGGTAATAAAGGACCCACAATAAAAGCTGATGAAGACTCCTAAACGCATTGAACCCCTGATCGAGGACGGTCTGGTCGACGAGGTGCTGCGCCCACTCATGAGTGGTAAAGAAGCAGCTGTTTACGTGGTGCGCTGCGGCAACGAGTTACGTTGCGCCAAGGTCTACAAGGAGGCGAATAAACGAAGTTTTCGTCAGGCGTCCGAATACCAGGAAGGCCGCAAGGTCCGCAACAGCCGTCAGGCCCGGGCCATGGCCAAGGGCTCCAAGTTCGGCAAGAAAGAAACCGAAGATGCCTGGCAGAACGCTGAGGTAGCGGCGCTGTTTCGCCTGGCCGGTGCGGGTGTGCGCGTGCCCAAGCCGTACGACTTCCTCGAAGGCGTGCTGCTGATGGAGCTGGTGGCCGATGAATACGGCGACGCGGCGCCACGTTTGAACGACGTGACGCTGGAGCCGGACCAGGCCCGTGAATACCACGCCTTCCTGATTACCCAGATCGTGCTGATGTTGTGTACCGGCCTGGTGCACGGTGACCTTTCCGAGTTCAACGTGCTGCTGACGCCGACGGGCCCGGTGATCATCGACCTGCCTCAGGCGGTGGATGCCGCGGGCAACAACCACGCGTTCAGCATGCTGGAACGGGATGTGGGCAACATGGCTTCCTACTTCGGGCGCTTTGCCCCGGAATTGAAGAAGACCAAGTACGCCAAGGAGATGTGGGCGCTGTATGAAGCCGGCACTCTGCACCCGGCCAGTGTGTTGACCGGCGAGTTCGACGAACCGGAAGAGCTGGCTGACGTGGGCGGTGTTATCCGCGAGATCGAAGCGGCGCGGCTCGATGAAGAGCGTCGCCAGGCGATTCGCGCGGCAGACGATGCGCCACCGAGCAAAGCGTCGGAAGAGCCGCCACCGCCGCCCTGGATGCAGTGATCCAACGGCGAGTGGATATCCAAATGTGGGAGCGGGCTTGCTCGCGAAAGCGCTGGTTCAGTCAACTGATGTATTGACTGACACTCCGCATTCGCGAGCAAGCCCACACACATTAGGTTCCGTGCATGCCTGGTTAAACTTGCTCAGGTGCAACAACTGCCCGACGCCAACTCCTTGAGAATCGGGCAATCCGGCCGGTGATCGCCCTGGCAGTGTTCCACCAGGTCCTGCAACGTATCGCGCAACTGCCCCAACTCGAGGATCTTCTGGTTCAGCTCATCGATATGCTGGCGGGCCAGCGCCTTGACGTCGGCACTCGCGCGTCCCCGGTCCTGCCACAGCGTCAGCAACTTGCCGACCTCTTCCAGGGAAAACCCCAGGTCCCGCGAACGCTTGATAAACGCGAGGGTGTGCAAGTCATCGGCGCCATAAATGCGGTAGCCGCTGTCGGTGCGATGGGCGGCTTTCAGCAAGCCGATGGACTCGTAGTAACGAATCATCTTCGCGCTCAGGCCGCTTTGGCGTGCTGCTTGGCCGATGTTCATGGACGCTCGTCCTCCAGGTCCTTGGGTTTCCAGGTTTTCAACAGCAGTGCGTTGCTCACCACGCTGACACTGGACAGGGCCATGGCCGCGCCAGCCATCACCGGGTTGAGCAGGCCGAACGCCGCCAGCGGAATGCCGATCAAGTTATACACAAAGGCCCAGAACAGATTCTGTCGAATTTTCGCATAGGTCTTGCGGCTTATTTCCAGGGCTGCCGGCACCAGCCGTGGGTCGCCGCGCATCAGGGTAATACCTGCCGCGTGCATCGCCACGTCGGTACCGCCGCCCATGGCGATGCCGATGTCGGCCGCGGCCAGGGCCGGTGCGTCGTTGATGCCGTCGCCGACCATTGCCACCACGCCGGTCTTTTTCAGCTCGGCGACGGTAGCCGCCTTGTCCGCAGGCAACACCTCGGCGTGCACGTCATCGATGCCCAGGGCTTCGGCCACCACGCGGGCGCTGCCACGGTTATCGCCGGTCAGCAGGTGGCTGCTGATATGCCGAGCCTTGAGTGCTTGTATCGCCTGCAGGGCGCCCGGTTTAAGCGTGTCACCGAAGGCAAACAAACCCAGCACGCGGGGCTGCGGGCCTTGCTCGATCAGCCAGGACAAGGTGCGGCCTTCGGCCTCCCACGCACTGGCCGAGTCGGCGAGATCACCGGTGCTCAAGCCGGTTTCTTCCAGCAGGCGACGGTTGCCCAGCGCCAGTTGCCGGCCATCTAGGGTGCCTGCAATGCCACGCCCGGTAAGGGATTGGCTGGCGCTGACATCCGCGACGTTCAAACCTTGTTCGGCACAGGCATCCAGCACCGCCTTGGCCAATGGGTGTTCACTGCCGCGCTGCAGCGCGCCGGCCTGTTGCAGCAGCGCCCCTTGATTGCCGTCAATGGCGGCCAGGTGCGCAATCTTTGGTGCGCCGGAGGTCAGGGTGCCGGTCTTGTCGAACACCACGGCGCTGACTTCATGGGCGCGCTCCAGGGCTTCGGCGTCCTTGATCAGGATGCCGTGGCGGGCGGCAACGCCGGTACCGGCCATGATGGCGGTAGGTGTGGCCAGGCCAAGGGCGCAAGGGCAGGCGATCACCAATACGGTCACGGCATTGATCAGCGCGACTTCCAGCGGTGCGCCATACAGCCACCAGCCGACCAGCGTGGCCAAGGCCAGCACCAGCACCACCGGCACGAACACCTGGCTGACTTTATCCACCAGTTTCTGGATCGGTGCCTTGGCGGCCTGGGCGTCTTCCACCAGGCGGATGATCCGCGCCAGCACGCTTTCCGCGCCGAGGGCCAGGGTACGCACCAGCAGCCGGCCTTCGCCATTGATGGCGCCGCCGGTGACTGCGTCGCCAGGCTGCTTCGGCACCGGCAGGCTTTCACCGCTGATCAAGGCTTCGTCGGCGTGGCTTTGGCCTTCGACCACTTCGCCGTCCACCGGGAAGCGTTCGCCGGGTTTGACCAGCACCAGGTCATTCAGCTTGAGGGCGGTGATGGCGACGTCCTGCTCGCGGCCGTCGATTACTTGAATCGCCCGCTCGGGGCGCAAGGCTTCCAGAGCGCGGATGGCACTGGCGGTCTGGCGCTTGGCGCGGCTTTCCAAATATTTGCCCAGCAGCACCAGGGCGATCACCACCGCCGAGGCTTCGAAATACAGGTGGGGCATTGTGCCGGCGGACGCCGTGAGCCATTCATAGATACTCAGGCCGTAACCGGCGCTGGTGCCGATGGCGACCAACAGGTCCATATTGCCCGCTCCGGCGCGCACGGCTTTCCAGGCCGCGATATAGAAGCGCGCACCGAAGATGAATTGCACCGGGGTGGCCAGGGCAAATTGTACCCAGGCCGGGAGCATCCAGTGCAGCCCGAACGGTTGCACCAGCATCGGCAGCACCAACGGCGCGGCGAGCAGAATTGCCAGCAGCAGCGACCAGCGTTCATGGCTCAGGCGTTGTTCCTGGCTGGCCTGGGTGGCGGTTTCGCTTTGGGGCAGGGTGGCGGTGTAGCCGGCCTTGTCGACGGCGGCGATCAGGACGCCGGGGTCCATCTGGCCGAGCACTTCAATGTGGGCGCGTTCGTTGGCCAGGTTGACGCTGACACTTTGCACCCCGGGCACTTTGCCCAGTGCCCGTTCAACCCGCCCGGCGCAGCTGGCGCAGGTCATGCCGCTGATCGGCAGGTCGAAGGTGGTGGATCCGTTCATGGGCAGTACTCCAGGAGAGATTGCCCCTAGGATCAACCTTGACCTGTGGGGAAGGTCAAGGCGCTTTTTACTGTAGGAGCGAGCTTGCTCGCGAAAAGCTTGAGGGCGCCGCGTTTATCCAGGATGAACGCGTCATCGTTAACGTTTTTCGCGAGCAAGCTCGCTCCTACAGGTTTTCGGGGCTTAGTATTCCAGTGCGGCCGGTTTCAGGTACATGCCGTCCGGCCCTTGCGCGATACGCAACTTGCGCACGTCACCCGCCTTCAACGTAATGTTTTGCGCCGGTGGTGCGAGCATGCCCGGCAAGCAACCCTGGGATTGCCCCGGCAACAACTTCAGGCGCAACGACACATTCCCGGCCGGCAAGTTGAATGACGTGGCCTGCTCCTGGAACAGCCGCCCGGCCAACTGGTCCTGGATGTACAAGCCAATCTCGCAGTTGGTCGGCACTTCCAGGCGCTCCCGGGAAATGATCAGCACCGCATAATCTTCATCTGCGCTGGCCGGTGGCACAGCAGCAAACAAGCCCATCAGGCTGACAAGGCCAAAAAATGACCAGCGCATGGCGAATTCTCCGAGGTTCACATCGTGGATAAGTGCAGCTTGGCCGAGGGCGCGAATGAATGCCAGCCCGGCCGATGTTTTCAGAACTTGACCTTGCCATCATGGCAAGGTCAACACTGCGAGCAACCTCATTAAAGGAGTCATGTCATGCAAGTATTCAGCGTTGAAGGAATGACCTGCGGCCACTGTGTCCGCTCGGTAACCCAGGCGGTGCAGGATAAGGACCCGGCGGCCAGCGTGCTCGTTGACCTCGCGGCAAAGGAAGTCAGGGTGGAAGGCAGCCTGCTGTCCCCGGCAGAGGTGATCAACCTGATCAGCGAGGAAGGCTACAGCGTCAAGCTCGCCTGATTTTCTGATAGTTAGCGAGCTAACTTAATGTTCAAGGCACCCGAGCCCGGCTAGACTGTTGGGCTGCCGACTCACCTGGGTGCCTGATGAACCTTCGTATAATCCTGATCTTGGGGGCCTTGAGCGCGTTCGCGCCGCTGGCCATCGACTTCTACCTGCCGGGTTTCCCGGCCATGGCCGTGGCATTCGGCACCGACGAAAAACATATTCAGCTGACCTTGGCCGTGTACTTCACGGGCCTGGCGATCGGCCAGTTGATCTATGGACCGCTGGCAGACCGTTTTGGCCGGCGCGGGCCGCTGCTCAGCGGCGTCACCCTGTTTACCCTGGCGTCCTTCGCCTGTGCGTACGCGCCGTCCCTGGAATGGCTGATCGGCGCGCGTTTCGTCCAGGCCCTGGGCGGCTGCGCGGGCATGGTGATCTCGCGGGCGGTGGTCAGCGATAAATGCGACGCGGTGGGCTCGGCCAAGGTGTTTTCCCAACTGATGCTGGTCACCGGGCTGGCGCCGATCCTCGCGCCGCTGGCGGGCGGGGTGATGGTTGGCGTGTGGGGCTGGCAGTCGATCTTCCTGGCGCTGACGGCGTTCAGTGTGATGGCGGCCATTGCGGTAGCAGTCGGGCTGCCGGAAAGCTTCCCGGCCCATCAACCGCGCCAGCCGCTGTCAGGCGCACTGCGCCAGTACGGCCGGTTGCTGTCGGACCGGGTGTACCTGGGCTATGCCTTGACCGGCGGCATCTCGATTGCCGGTATGTTTGCCTACATCGCGGGCTCGCCCTTCGTCTTTATCAAGCTCTATGGCGTGCCCGCCGAACACTACGGCTGGGTATTCGGCTCGAATGCCGCGGGCTTTATCCTGGTGGCACAGGTCAATGCGCGTTTGCTCGCGTCGCGTGGCCCGGCATTTTTGCTGTCGCGCACGGTGTGGGTTTACCTGGCGGCGGGTCTGTCGTTGCTGGCAATTACTGCGCTGCGTACGGACGCTTTGTGGCCACTGCTGGTACCGCTGTTTATCTGCATCGCCAGCCTGGGCTGCATTTTGCCCAATACCTCGGCTTGCGCCATGAGCGGGCAGGGCGCTCGGGCGGGCAGCGCGTCGGCGTTGCTCGGTTGCATTCAGTTTGGTGTGGCCGCAGGCGCAGCGTCGTTGGTCGGCGTGCTGCACGACGGCACGGCGATGCCGATGGCAATGGTCATCAGCTTGTGTGGCGTATTGGCCGTAACGTTCGCGATGCTGACCCGGCGCCTGCAGCGCCAACGGGCACTGCAAGCGGCGGACTGATCAGGATCAGCCAGCAGAGCGCTGCTGGCTTTCGGGGAATCGGTGAGGCGCCTGGATACGGGTTTGCAGGGTGTCGGCAAACGCGCGGGCCTCGGCCTCACTGCGGAAGGTAAAGGCGTTCTGGTCGAGACGGACCTGCCATTTGTTGCCTTCGGATCTTGCTAGCGCTTTTATCAGGATCTTCATTGCTGACTTCCTCACGTAAATTGCGTGGCAAAGGCGGCCAATATAAACCCGAATACGCTCACAAATATGACAAGGATCAAGTCTCTGACTAGCGGTGTCGTCCATTACTCACATGAATAACAGACGACACTGACAGAACCTTTCGTTAGAACCCTTCCAGCACGATCTTGCCCTTGGCCTTGCCGCTTTCCAGCAGTTCGTGGGCGCGGCGCAGGTTAGCCGCGTTGATCACGCCAAAGTGCTCGCCCACGGTGGTTTTCAGAGTACCGGCGTCGATCAGTTCGGCGACGCGATTGAGCAGGTTGTGCTGCTCGATCATGTCGCTGGTCTCGAACATCGAACGGGTGTACATGAACTCCCAATGCAGCGACAGGCTCTTGCGCTTGAGCTTGCTTACGTCCAATGCCTTTGGATCGTCGATCAGCGCCAGTTTGCCTTGGGGAATCAGCGCTTCCACCAGTTGGTCCAGGTGCTGGTCGGTCTGGGTCAGGCTGGCGACGTAGTTCACCTGCGGATGGCCGGCGTTTTTCAGCTCTTCGCTCAACGGTTTGCTGTGGTCGATCACCAGGTCGGCGCCCAGGTCCTTGGCCCATGCCTGGGTTTCAGGACGGGAGGCGGTGCCGATGACTTTCAGGCCGGTAAGCTGTTTCGCCAGTTGGGTCAGGATCGATCCCACACCACCCGAAGCACCGACAATCAGCAGGCTCTGGCCTTCATCGGCCTTGCCTTCACGCACTTGCAAGCGTTCGAAGAGCAATTCCCAGGCGGTGATGGCGGTCAGCGGCAGTGCAGCAGCGTCGGCAAAACCCAGGGTTTTCGGCATATGGCCGACGATGCGCTCATCGACAGTGTGCAGTTCGCTGTTGCCGCCGGGGCGTACCAGGGAGCCGGCGTAGAACACCTTGTCGCCGACCTTGAACAGGCTGACTTCGCTGCCCACGGCCTTGACCACACCGGCCACGTCCCAGCCCAGCACTTTGGCCGCGCCGTTTTCCGGGGCGACGTTCTGGCGCACCTTGGTGTCCACCGGGTTCACCGAGATGGCTTTGACTTCCACCAGCAGGTCGCGGGGGCCGGCGACCGGTTCGGGCAGTTTGATGTCTTGCAGGGATTTTGGATCGTTGATCGGCAGTGCGGCGTAGTAGGCGATGGCTTTCATGATGGTTTCCAAAAAAGGGGGCGGTTGATCAGGCAATAAACTTCAGGCGCTTGAGTTCGAAATGCTCAAGCACGTCGGCAGCCTTGGTGCGGAAATTCTGGATATGCGCGCTCTGGTCGTGGTCGGCCAGCGCGGCGTCGTCACTCCAGCGTTCGAGCATGTAGAAGGTCTCGGGGTGTTGCAGGTCCTGGTGCAGGTCGTACTGCTGGCAGCCGGCTTCGATGCGGGTCGGTTCCAGCAGCTCGCGCAGTAGGGTTTCCAGGGTGGCCTGTTGGCCGGGTTTGGCGATCAGCGTGGCGATGACGTTAAAGGCAGCAGACATATTCGACTCCAGACACGTGATGAACGGGATGGACAGATGATTGGCTATTTCTCTGGAAGATAAAACCCGCTAAAAGAGCAGTCTCTTTCAATGCTTTTTTGATAATGGGCGGTCGGCGTGCTGCGTTTTGATGACTTGCAGTTGTTTGTGCGTGCGGCAGACCTGGGCAGCCTTTCGGCGGCAGCACGGGTGATGGACATGTCGGCGGCGGTGGCCAGCGCGGCGTTGAAGCGCATCGAGCAGCAGTTGGGCGCACGGTTGTTGGCGCGTTCCACCCGCAGCCTGCGCCTGACGGCCGAGGGCGAAGGCTTCCTGGAATACGCCCGGGCCGCCTTGAGCAGCCTGGATGAAGGCCGGCGGTTGTTGGCCAGCGGCCAGGATCAGGTCAGCGGGGTGCTGCAACTCTCGGCGCCGTCGGACTTTGGCCGCAACCAGCTGCTGCCCTGGCTCGATGAGTTCCAGCGCGAATACCCCGACCTGAGCGTACGCCTGTTGTTGGGCGACCGGATTGCCGACCTGTTCCGCCAGCCGGTGGATATCGCCCTGCGCTACGGCGAACCCGAAGACTCCAGCCTGATCGCGTTGCCCATCGCCCCGGACAACTGCCGCGTGCTCTGCGCTGCTCCCAGCTATCTGGCGCGGCACGGCGAGCCGCGCCACCTGGAGCAACTGACCCAGCACAATTGCCTGCTGTACATGCTCGGCAGCCGGGTGCATGACCATTGGGGGTTTAACGATGGCAAGCGTGATGTCGGCCTGACGGTGACCGGTGACCGCTTCAGTGATGATGCCGATGTGGTGCGACGCTGGGCGGTGGCGGGGGTAGGTATCGCCTACAAGTCCTGGCTGGATGTCAGCTCGGATGTGCTGGCGGGGCGCCTGCGGCTGATCCTGCCGGAGCTGCGGGGCGAACGTACGCCGCTCAATCTGTTGTGTGCCCATCGCGCGCAACTGAGCAAGCCGATCAATCTTCTGCGGGAAATGCTCGTTGCCCGTTGTGCGACATTGACTGCGCAATTGCCGGAGCGATCAGCCTCTACACCATAACCCCGGGGATATCGGGAAATTTCCTTCAGCTTCTGTCCTTGGTTGCGCTGTAAGACGGCACGGAACCCGGCGTTTTCACGCTTATACTTTTCCGCCAGACGCAGCAGACAAATGATTCAACAGGGAGTGAATGAGCACATGGAACAGGCACCTTGCATCAGTCAGATCGCCACCTTGCTGGCCGACCCGAAACGCACCGCGATGGTGTGGGCATTGATGGACGGCTCGGCCAAACCCTCCGATGAGTTGGCGGCACTTGCCGGGCTGTCATCGGCCTCGGCGAATGCGCATCTGACGCGATTGACGGCCGGTGGCCTGTTGCGTGTCGAAGCCCGCAGCGGCAAACGCTTTTTCCGGGTGGCCGCCGCCGATGTGGCGGCCGCCGTGGATGCATTGGCCTGCACCACGATGGCCAGCGTCGCCCGCAGCACGCCCATTCATTCGCGGTCATTGACTGCGCCTGCGGCTTTACGGCGAGCGCGGCTGTGCCATGGTCACCTGGGGGGCGAGCTGGCAGCGGGTTTGTATCAACGGATGATGGCGGCCGGGTGGATCGAGCGCGCGGAACAGCGTACGGACGTGACGCCGTCAGGTGCGCGCAAACTCGCAGCGCTGGGGATTTTTACCCAGGCACTGGCTCAGCCGATCGTGTGCGATTGTTTTGATTGGAGCGAACAGCAGCCACACCTGGGCGGTGCGTTGGGGGCCGCGTTGTTGCAGTTGTGCCTGCAGTCGAACTGGGTCAGCGTGATCAATGAGTCCCAGGCGTTGCAGGTCAGTGAAGCCGGGCAACTGGAAATTGCCCGGCTCGCCAGACCGGTCGGTGATTAAGGCTTGACCAACCGTGCATCCAGGCTGTTTTGCGCCAGGCGTTTGGCCTGGTCCTGGGTCATGCCCAGCGAGGTGTACAGCGCATGGAAGTTCTCGGTGACATAACCGCCGAAGTACGCCGGATCGTCCGAGTTCACCGTCACTTTCACCCCACGCTCAAGCATGTCGAGGACGTTGTGCTGGGACATGTCGTCGAACACGCAGAGCTTGGTGTTGGACAACGGGCACACCGTCAGCGGGATCTGTTCGTCGATGATCCGCTGCATCAGGCGCTCGTCTTCAATGGCGCGTACGCCATGGTCGATACGCTGGATCTTCAGCAGGTCGATGGCTTCCCAGATGTACTCCGGCGGGCCTTCTTCACCGGCGTGGGCGACGGTCAGGAAACCTTCGTGACGGGCACGATCAAACACGCGCTGGAACTTGCTCGGTGGGTGGCCCATTTCCGAGCTGTCCAGGCCCACGGCAACAAACGCGTCACGGAATGGCAGTGCCTGGTCGAGGGTTTTTTCGGCCTCTTCTTCGCTCAAGTGGCGCAGGAAGCTCAAGATCAAACCGCTGGTGATGCCCAGTTGTTGCTCGCCGTCTTTCAAGGCGGCGGCGATGCCGTTGAGCACGACTTCGAACGGTACGCCACGGTCGGTGTGGGTCTGTGGGTCGAAGAACGGTTCGGTGTGGATCACGTTCTGCGCCTTGCAGCGCAGCAGGTAGGCCCAGGTCAGGTCGTAGAAATCCTGGGAGGTGCGCAGTACATCGGCGCCCTTGTAGTAGAGGTCGAGAAACTCTTGCAGGTTGTTGAAGGCGTAGGCCTTGCGCAGGGTTTCGACGTCGTTCCACGGCAGCGCGATCTTGTTGCGTTCAGCCAGGGCGAACAGCAGCTCAGGCTCCAGCGAGCCTTCCAGGTGCAGGTGCAATTCAGCCTTGGGCAGGGCGTTGAGCCAATCGTACATTTATAAATTCTCATCAGGTGCAATGGCGGCATTCTACAGGCGCACGCCGAAATAATCGGCAAAACCTGACCAAGCGGTGAGCATCCGCGATCGTCGTGCAAGCGATGAGTGAACTAAGGTGTAACGAAACGTTAGCGGCGCGGTGCAGTCTGTACCCCATCAATGACGGATTCGCCGCGTTCAAAAGGCCTGCAATGCTCACATCTATCAAGCAAGAAAAATTCATGCTGCTGGCGCTGATTGCCGCCATCGCTGCCTACCCGCTGGAGCACTGGATGCTGCACAGCGGGCAGATGGTGGCGCTGTTGGCTGGCATAGCGCTGATCGGCTTTATCGTCGTGGCCTCGATGCGCGTGGCCCATCACGCCGAGCAACTGGCGGAAAAGGTCGGCGACCCCTACGGCACCATGATCCTGACCCTCGCCGCCGTGCTGGTGGAAGTGGTGATCCTGGCGATCATGATGAGCAACGAGCCCTCGCCGACCCTGGTGCGCGACACCATTTATTCGGCGGTGATGCTCGACATCAACGGCATCCTCGGCCTGGCCGCGCTGATGGGCGGCATCAAGCATGGTGAACAGTCCTACAACGACGATTCGGCGCGCACCTACAGCGTGATGATCCTTACCGCCATGGGTGTGTCGATGGTGGTGCCGGAATTTATCCCCGAGGCCGACTGGAAAATTTACTCGGCCTTCACCATCGGCGCGATGGTAGTGCTCTACACGTTGTTCCTGCGGATGCAGGTGGGGCCCCACAGTTATTTCTTCAGCTACAGCTACCCGGAAAAACGCCGCAAGAAACAGCCGGAAGAAGAGTCGCCGCCGATCAACCTGGCGTTTTCCATCGGGACGTTGGTGTTTGGCGTGATCGTGATTGGTGCGTTGGCCGAGGTGATGTCCAAGACCCTCGACCTGGGCCTGGAAGGCACGGGCGCTCCACCGGTAATCACGGCGATCATCGTGGCTGCGATTTCCGCCGCCCCGGAGATTTTGACCGCGTTGCGCGCAGCGCTGGCCAACCGCATGCAGTCGGTGGTGAACATCGCGCTGGGGGCTTCACTGTCGACGGTGATTTTGACCGTGCCGGTGATGGAAGCCATGGCCTTGTACACCGGCCAGCCGTTTCAGATGGCGATGACGCCGGTGCAGACCGTGATGGTGTTTATCACGCTGATTGTCAGTGCGATCAACCTCAACGATGGCGAAACCAACGCCATCGAAGGGATGACCCATTTTGTGTTGTTTGCGACGTTTATCATGCTGTCGCTGCTTGGACTGTAACCAATCCTGAAAACACCGCAGAAATAATTGTGGAAACCGGGCTTGTGTGGGAGCGGGCTTGCTCGCGAATACGGAGTGTCAGTCGCCAGATATGTTGACTGACCCAACGCATTCGCGAGCAAGCCCGCTCCCACATTTGAAAAGTGTTTCTTCAGTTAAGTCCGGTTGATCAGTTCCCGCGCCGCCTGGCTGTGATCGGCAATCAAGCCTTTCAGGTCCAGGCCCTCGACCTGCCCGTCGATCACCCGCCATTTGCCGCCGACCATCACCCGGTCCGCTCGGTCGGCGCCACACAGCAGCAGCGCCGAGATCGGGTCATGGCTGCCGGAGAAGCGCAGTTCATCGAGCTTGAACAACGCCAGGTCGGCCTGTTTGCCTACGGCCAGTTCGCCGATGTCGGCGCGACCGAGTAACTGCGCCGAACCTTTTGTCGCCCAACCCAACACCCGTTCCGGGGTGATCTTCTCTGCCCCGTAACGCAGGCGCTGGATGTACAGGGCCTGGCGCGTTTCGAGGATCATGTTCGACGCATCATTGGACGCCGAACCGTCCACCCCCAGGCCAATCGGTGCACCGGCGGCCAGCAGGTCCAGCGTTGGGCATATCCCGGAAGCCAGGCGCATGTTCGAGCTCGGGCAATGGCAGATACCGGTACCGGCAGCTCCGAGGCGTGCGATTTCTTCAGGGTTGAAGTGAATCCCGTGGGCCAGCCACGTGCGCGGGCCTAGCCAGCCGACGCTGTCGAGGTAATCCACGGTGCGCAGGCCGAAACGCTGCAGGCAGAAGTCTTCTTCGTCGAGGGTTTCCGCCAGGTGGGTATGCAGGCGCACGTCGAGGTTGTTGGCCAGCTCGGCGCTGGCTTCCATGATTTCCGGGGTGACGGAAAATGGCGAGCAGGGCGCCAGGGCGATCTGGATTTGTGCGCCGTCGCCGCGCTCGTGGTACTGGCGGATCAGGCGGCGGCTGTCTTCCAGAATCACTTCGCCTTGCTGCACGGTTTGTTGCGGTGGCAGCCCGCCGTCGGCCTCGCCCAGGCTCATGGAGCCGCGGGTGAGCATGGCGCGCATGCCCAGTTCGCGCACGCTGTCGACCTGCACGTCGATCGCCTGTTCCAGGCCGTCCGGGAACAGGTAGTGGTGGTCTGCCGCCGTGGTGCAGCCCGAGAGCAGCAGTTCGGCCAGGGCCACTTTGCTCGCCAGGGCGAGTTTTTCCGGGGTGAGTCGGGCCCAGACTGGATACAGGGTTTTCAACCAGGGAAACAGCGGCTGGTTGACCACCGGCGCCCAGGCGCGGGTCAGGGTTTGATAGAAGTGATGGTGGGTGTTGATCAGCCCCGGAAGCACCACATGCTCGCGGGCATCGAATACTTGCCCACAGGGTATTGAGGGTTCTCGGCCCCAGCCCAGCACTTCGGTGATCACACCGTCTTGCAGCACCAGGCCGCCACGGGCGTCGAGGCCATTGGCAGTGAAAATCGCGAGGGGTTTTTTTAACCAGATACGGGTCGCAGGCATTGGCCGGCTCCTCTGAATGATGGGTTCAGGTTTGCCAGCTCAGTGTTGCCCTGTCTGCTGATCCAGGGTCGCCGGGGAGGGCGAGGTGCGCAGTTTACGTGTGGATCGTTATCGACGGCAATCGGCCGATAACGATCCCGGTTTTTTTACCAGGCGATGGTGTCGCCCTTGTAGTCCACAAAGTGATGGCCGCCCTTGCCGGTGTAGGCATTCACCTGGTCAACCAGGCCGCGCACGCTGGTGGGCACGTCGATGTGGGCGTTTTCGCCACCCATGTCGGTTTTCACCCAGCCCGGGTGCAACGACAGCACGGTCAGTTTCTGATCGCCCAATTGGGTGACGAAGCTGTTGGTCATGGAGTTGAGGGCGGCCTTGCTGGCCTTGTACAGCGCCAGATCCGAGCCGTCGGGAATGGTGACACTGCCCAGAATCGAACTCATGAAGGCCAGCACGCCGGTGCCTGGGCGGATCTGCCCGACAAAACGCTGGGCCAGGTTGATCGGCGCCACGGCATTGGTGAAAAACAGTTGGCCGACTTCAGCCAGGGTGGCGTGGCCCGGTTCCTGGTTGGCCGGGCCTTTGACACCGGCGTTGACGAACAGCAGGTCGAAGGTTTTTTCCTTGAGGCGCTGGCTGAGGGCGATTACCGCCTGCTGGTCATCCATGTCGAGCTTTTCGATTTGCACCTCGCCCAAGGCCTTCAAGGCATCGGCCTTTTGCGGGTCGCGCACGGTGGCGGTCACCTCCCAGCCGTCCGCCAGCAGTTGCTTGGCCAGGCCAAGGCCCAGGCCCCGGGAGGCGCCGATAATCAGTGCGGTTTTTGAAGTGGACATGAATGGCTTCCTTTGACGGTGGAGGTTCACGGGTTCAGTGGACAACGCTGGCCGAGCCTTTGCTGCAACTCTTGGCGCAGTTGGTCGAGTTCGGCGATGCGGGTTTCGATCAGGTTGAGCTTGTCTTGCAGGAGCTGGGTCACGGCGCTGTCGGGGTCTGGAGCTTGCCATAATGCGCCGACGCTGTTGCCGATTTCACCCAGGCTGAAGCCCAGGCGCTGGGCGGTCTTGATGTACAGCACCAGTTGCACCATGTCGGCGGGGTAGTCACGGTAACCGTTGGCACTGCGTTGCGCGGCAATCAGCCCGCGTTGCTCGTAGAAACGCAGGGTGTCGCGACTGACCTGGCTGGCCTGGGCTAATTCGCCGATACGCATGTAGAGGGCTCAAGGGGGCTTGACCCTGGAGCATACTCCAGGCTTTAGCCTGCTGGCTTCTTGAATTTAAGGAGCTTACGGCTATGTGGACCGCACACCAATACCGTCGACTGGTTCGGGCCAGCGGTTGGTACGACCTGATCGTCACCGCCGCACTGGTCACACCCTGGACGTTTGTCCTGCTGCATAACGCCCTGGTGGCGTTGAACCTGCCCGGCGAGCTGCCGCCGTTCGCGCCTGTGCATATGTTGATGGCGAACCTGATGGGCTCGATTGTCTGCGTGTGGTCGGTGCTGCGAATCCGCGACCCACAAGCGATCTTTGGCCGCTACGACGCCGCCGGCCGAGTGCTGTTTGCCACCTGGCAGATCTACGCGCTGGCCCATGATGCCAGTACTGTATTGGTGATTGTCGTGGTGTTTGAAGTGCTGTGGGCGGTGGCTCAGTTGATACCGGTGCGCCGAGCAGCAAGTTGATCAAAAAATGCTCAGTTGTGCCGGAACGTTGCAGGCTCTGCTGCGGGGTCACTCTTGCACGGGTTATCCACAGGTTGCTCCACAGTAATTGTGCGCAAGCGTGACCGGTGGATATAAGCGCTGTGGCCCTTTGTTCTAAAGGACATAACCCGCCTAACTGACTGTTTTTGAGCTGGATTAATACTTTCGTGCAGTGCCTTGAACAAAAACTGTACAACCGTCTGAAACCCTTGTGACAGAAGGGTTACAGGCGAGTGTGCTCAGGTTATCCACAGGCAGGTGCACAGTAGATGTGGGCAGTTTCAGCGCTCCAGCAGAATGCGCCCGCGACTCAGGTCGGCGAGCTGCGCTTGCAGGGTGTCGATATGTGCCTCGCCGAGGGCCAACTGCAGGTCGACGCCATTGGCGGTGAAGGTTTCTTCCATCACCAGCCCACCCAGTTCGGCCACTCGCAGCTTCACCAACTGCAGCTCGGCAAAACCACAGGAGCAGCTCAGCGGCACCCGTTTGATCAGCTCGACGCGTTCGGCGGCTTGCAGGCATTTGTTCGCGCCGCCGCCATAGGCGCGGGCCAGGCCGCCGGTGCCCAGTTGGATGCCGCCGTACCAGCGGATCACCAGCACCACGACCTGGTCGCAATCCTGCGCTTCGATCGCGGCCAGGATCGGCCGCCCGGCCGTGCCGCCGGGTTCGCCGTCGTCGTTGCTGCGGTATTGATCGCCGAGTTTCCAGGCCCAGCAGTTGTGCGTGGCGTTCAGGTCGCTGTGCTGGTCGATGAAGGCCTGGGCGTCCTGGGGGCTGCTGATCGGGGCGGCGAGGGTAATGAAGCGGCTTTTGCGAATTTCTTCGCGAAACTCGCAAAGGCCGGTAAGCGTGAAAGGCATGGGTAACTTCGTTTAGAGGGCCGGCTTGATGCCACAGCCTTTGAGAATGATGTGGATAAGGTTGGTGCCGGCGTCTTCCATGTCCTGCTTGGTCAGCTTGGTGCGCCCGGTCACGCGGCAGATCTGGGTGGCAAAGTCGGCGTAATGCTGGGTGCTGCCCCACAGCAGGAAGATCAGGTGCACCGGGTCGATAGGGTCCATCTTGCCGGCGTCGATCCAGGCCTGGAATACCGCCGCACGGCCGCTGAACCAGGCGCGGTAGTCCTGGCTGAAATATTCGGTCAGGCACTCACCGCCGCTGATGATCTCCATCGCGAAGATCCGCGAGGCTTGTGGCTGGCGCCGGGAGAATTCCATCTTGGTGCGGATATAGCGGGTCAGGGCGGCCGCCGGGTCATCCTCGGCGGTCAGGGTGTTGAAGGTGCTGTCCCACAATTCGAGGATGTTGCTGAGCACCGCGATGTACAGGCCCAGCTTGTTGGTGAAGTAGTAGTGCAAGTTGGCTTTCGGCAACCCGGCACTCGCCGCGATGGTGTTCATGCTGGTGCCTTTGTAGCCATGACGGGCGAACTCGTCTTCGGCGGCCTGCAAAATCGCTTGTTCGTTCTTTTGGCGAATGCGGCTTGCAGGTTTTCCGGCGTGGTTGCTGTGGGCAGGAACTTCGAGGCTCATGGAGGTTTCCGTGCAGATCGATGAAGGCGACGTGTGCACAGATAACCCACCCTCAAGCCCCAGACAAGTCCCGATACGATAAAACCCTTAAAGCGGCTCCAGAGTGTCGCTTTCCAGGGTCCGGTTTGCGGCATCCACGGGAGCCTTGGCTTCAGGTAGCAGCAGGCACAATACGATGGCGGTCAGGCCGCCGCTGGTGATGGCCGAGTCGAACAGGTTCTGCACCAGGGTTGGCATCAGGTGCAGCAGGTTCGGTTGCGCCGCGATCCCCAGGCCGACGCCGAACGAGGTGGCGATGATCAGCATGCTGCGCCGATCCAGCGGGGCCTGGGCGAGAATGCGCACGCCGGCCGCCGCTACGCTGCCGAACATCACCAGGGTTGCGCCGCCCAGCACCGGCTTGGGGATTTGCTGCAGCACCGCACCAATCAACGGAAACAGCCCGAGGCAAAACAGTACCGCGCCGATGTACAAGCCGACGTAACGGCTGGCCACGCCGGTCAGCTGGATCACGCCGTTGTTCTGGGCGAATGTGGTGTTGGGAAAGGCACTGAAGGTGGCTGCGATCATGCAACTGATGCCATCTCCCAGTACGCCACCCTTGAGTCGGCTTATATAGGAAGGGCCGCTGATGGGCTGGCGGGCGATCATGCAATTGGCAGTGAGGTCGCCGACGGTTTCGATGGTGCTGATCAGATAAATCAGTGCTACCGGCAGGAAAGCGCTCCAATCGAAGTTGAAACCGAAGTGGAACGGTGTAGGCAGGCTGATCAATGGCAAATCAGGCAAGGCTTGGGGCACCAACTTGCCGCTGAACCAGGCGGCGAGGCTGCCCAGTGCGAGGCCGATGATGATGGCGGAGAGCCGTACCCATGGCGTGTTCGAGCGGTTCAGCAGGATGATGGTCAGTACCACGAACAGGCCGAGTGCCAGGTTGGTTGGCGCGCCGAAGTCCGGGGCATTGAAGCCGCCTCCAAGGTCAGTGATGCCGACCTTGATCAGGCTGATGCCGATCAGTGTGATGACGATGCCGGTCACCAGCGGCGTGATTACCCTTTTGAGCTGACCGATGAAACGGCTCAACACGACCTGCACTGCGGCGCCGAAGAAGCAGATACCGAAAATCATCGCCAGGATGTCTTCCGGGCTGCCGCCGCGTTGCTTGACCAGAAACCCGGCCGACAATACGGCGCCGAGAAACGCGAAGCTGGTGCCTTGCAGGCAGATCATCCCGGCGCCAATGCCAAACGGCCTGCGCGCCTGGATGAAGGTGCCCACACCGGAAACCATCAATGCCATGCTGATCAGGTAGGGCAGGTGGGCGGTCAGGCCCAGGGTAGAGCCAATGATCAGCGGCGGGGTGATGATGCCGACGAAGGCAGCCAACACATGCTGCAACGCGGCAAGCAATGCAGGCAAAGGTTTGGGCCGATCGTTGAGGCCGTAGATCAGGTCGCTGGGGGTGTTGGATTCTGGCGGCATGGCGGGGAACTCATGGCTGACGGTTCGAGATCCCCTTGTCTTGCAAAAAGCTGTCCAGTTGCTCAGGTTTTTATGTAAGGCCCGTGTTAGCGCGTTGCGGCCAGACTTTCGAGGAAGCTTTCCAGCACCAAATGAGGGCGACGGCCCTTGCGCGTGACCGAAGCGAGGCTCAAATCGTAAAAACGTGTAGCCGGTTTCAGCGCGCGCAGTCGGCCTTGTTGTACCCACAGGCTGGCGTAGTGGTCGGGCAGGTAGCCGATGTAGCGGCCGGTCAGGATCAGGAAGGCCATGCCCTCGCGGTCCGAGGCACTGGCGGTGCAATTGAGTGCCTGGTAGTGCGCCTGGATATCCGCGGGCAGGCGGAAGGTCGGGGCGATGGCGTCCTGGCTGTTGACGCGGTCGTCGTCCAGTTGCTTGTCGTCGGCGTAAAACAGCGGGTGGCCCACTGCGCAATAGAGCAGCGAGCGTTCGCTGTACAGCGGCTGGTATTCAAGTCCCGACAAGGCGCTGGCCTGGGGGACTACGCCGACATGCAGGCGGCCGTCGAGCACCCCTTGTTCGACTTCATTGGGGGCGATCATGCGGATCTGGATCTGTACATCCGGGCCGCGTTCCTTCAACTGTGCCAGGGCGTGGGTGATGCGCATGTGGGGCAGGGTGACCAGATTGTCGGTCAGGCCGATGATCAGCTCGCCGCGCAAGTGTTGGTGCAGGCCGTTGACCTCGGTGCGAAAACTTTCCAGGGCGCTGAGCAGCTGCAACGCCGACTGGTACACCTCGCGTCCCTCCTCGGTCAGGGAAAACCCCGCCCGCCCGCGTTGGCACAGGCGCAGGCCAAGGCGCTGTTCAAGATCACTCATTTGCTGGCTGATGGCCGAGCGGCCAATCCCCAGAACGGTTTCCGCCGCCGAGAAGCCACCGCACTCCACCACGCTGCGAAAGATGCGCAACAGGCGGATATCGAAGTCGCTGACTTGGGCCAGAGGGTCGGGTCGACGGCTGCTCATAGTTTAGTGAAGGCCTGACTGAAGGTTAGAAGAGTTGGATTTCACCGACTTTATCCCCGTGGCAATTTAGCTGCAACAACGCTTTTCAATCCCGACGCTGCCTTTTGCCTTGCGAGGTTTTGCTCATGAACATGCCCGAAAACGCTCCGTCCACCCTGGCCAGCCAATTGAAGCTGGACGCGCACTGGATGCCGTACACCGCCAACCGCAACTTTCATCGTGACCCGCGCCTGATCGTGGCAGCTGAAGGCAGCTGGTTGACCGATGACAAGGGGCGCAAGGTGTATGACTCGCTGTCGGGTCTATGGACCTGCGGCGCCGGGCACACTCGCAAGGAAATCCAGGAAGCGGTCTCCAAGCAACTGGGTACGTTGGACTACTCGCCGGGCTTCCAATACGGTCATCCTTTGTCGTTCCAGCTGGCAGAAAAGATTACCGACCTGACGCCGGGCAACCTGAACCATGTGTTCTTCACCGACTCCGGCTCCGAGTGCGCCGATACCGCGGTGAAGATGGTGCGTGCGTACTGGCGCCTGAAAGGCCAGGCGACCAAGACCAAGATGATCGGCCGTGCCCGTGGTTATCACGGTGTGAACATCGCCGGTACCAGCCTGGGCGGCGTGAACGGTAACCGTAAGATTTTTGGTCAGGGGCTGATGGATGTTGACCATCTGCCTCACACCCTGCTGGCGAGCAACGCGTTCTCCCGTGGCATGCCGGAGCTGGGCGGGATTGCCTTGGCGGACGAGCTGCTCAAGCTGATCGAGTTGCACGATGCGTCGAACATCGCCGCGGTGTTTGTTGAGCCGATGGCGGGCTCTGCCGGCGTGCTGGTTCCGCCGCAGGGTTACCTGAAGCGTCTGCGTGAGATCTGCGATCAGCACAACATCCTGTTGGTGTTCGACGAAGTGATCACCGGCTTCGGTCGTACCGGTTCGATGTTTGGTGCTGACAGCTTCGGTGTGACCCCGGACCTGATGTGCATTGCCAAGCAAGTCACCAACGGCGCGATCCCGATGGGCGCGGTGATTGCCAGCACCGAGATTTATCAGACGTTCATGAATCAGGCGACGCCTGAGTACGCGGTGGAGTTCCCGCACGGCTACACCTACTCGGCCCACCCGGTTGCCTGCGCGGCTGGCTTGGCGGCACTCGACCTGCTGCAGAAGGAAAACCTGGTGCAGAGCGTGGCCGAAGTCGCACCGCATTTCGAGAATGCGCTGCACGGCCTGAAGGGCAGCAAGAACGTGATCGACATTCGTAACTATGGCCTGGCCGGTGCGATCCAGATTGCCCCGCGTGATGGTGATGCCATCGTGCGTCCGTTCGAAGCGGGCATGGCCTTGTGGAAAGCCGGCTTCTACGTGCGCTTTGGCGGCGACACCCTGCAGTTCGGCCCAACCTTCAACAGCAAGCCGCAGGACCTGGATCGCTTGTTCGATGCGGTCGGCGAAGTGCTGAACAAGATCGACTGATTTCTCCTTCTATATAGAGCAACTTTTCAGGAGCCCTGCATGAGCCTCATCCAGCATTTGATCAACGGCCAATTGGTCACCGAAAACGGTCGCACTGCCGACGTGTACAACCCGTCGACTGGCCAGGTGATTCACCAGGTGCCGTTGGCCAGCCGTGAAACCATTCAAAGCGCCATCGATTCGGCCAAGGCAGCTTTCCCGGCCTGGCGTAACACGCCACCGGCCAAGCGTGCCCAGGTGATGTTTCGTTTCAAGCAATTGCTTGAGCAGAACGAAGCGCGTATCTCCCAGCTGATCAGCGAAGAACATGGCAAGACCCTGGAAGATGCGGCCGGTGAGCTCAAGCGCGGGATCGAGAACGTGGAGTACGCGTGCTCGGCGCCGGAAATCCTCAAGGGCGAGTACAGCCGTAACGTTGGCCCGAATATCGATGCCTGGTCTGACTTCCAGCCGTTGGGTGTGGTGGCCGGTATTACGCCATTCAACTTCCCGGCGATGGTGCCTTTGTGGATGTATCCGCTGGCGATCGTCTGCGGTAACTGCTTCATCCTCAAGCCGTCGGAGCGTGATCCAAGCTCGACGCTGCTGATTGCACAGTTGTTGCAGGAAGCTGGCTTGCCTAAAGGCGTGCTGAGTGTGGTGCATGGCGATAAAGGCGCGGTGGATGCGCTGATCGAAGCGCCGGAAGTCAAGGCGTTGAGCTTTGTCGGCTCGACGCCGATCGCCGAGTACATCTATTCCGAAGCCACCAAGCGCGGCAAGCGTGTACAGGCGTTGGGCGGGGCGAAGAACCATGCGGTGCTGATGCCGGATGCGGATCTCGATAACGCTGTCAGTGCCTTGATGGGCGCGGCGTATGGTTCTTGCGGTGAGCGTTGCATGGCGATCTCTGTTGCCGTGTGTGTCGGCGACCAGGTGGCTGACGCATTGGTCGCCAAGCTGGTGCCGCAGATCAAGGCGCTGAAGATTGGTGCGGGCACCACGTGTGGATTGGACATGGGGCCGCTGGTCACTGGCCAGGCGCGCGATAAAGTCAGTGGCTATATAGAGGACGGCGTTTCTTCGGGTGCTGAGTTGGTCGTCGATGGTCGTGGCCTGAGTATTGCCGGTAATGAAGATGGCTTCTTCCTGGGGGGCAGTTTGTTCGACCGCGTGACCCCGCAGATGCGCATCTATAAGGAAGAGATCTTCGGGCCGGTGCTGTGTGTGGTTCGGGTGAACAGCCTGGAAGCGGCCATGCAGTTGATCAACGATCACGAGTACGGCAACGGCACCTGTATCTTCACCCGTGACGGTGAGGCGGCGCGGTTGTTCTGTGACGAGATTGAAGTGGGTATGGTTGGCGTCAACGTGCCGTTGCCGGTGCCGGTGGCTTATCACAGCTTTGGTGGCTGGAAGCGCTCGCTGTTTGGCGACTTGCATGCCTATGGGCCGGATGGGGTGCGGTTCTATACGCGTCGCAAGGCGATTACCCAGCGCTGGCCGCAACGGGCCAGTCATGAGGCGTCGCAGTTTGCCTTTCCTAGCTTGTAGGTTCGGTAAGTAGAAGGCCGGCCCCTTGGGGCCGGCCTTTGCTTTTCAGGGCTTTTTTGACCGATATGACAGTATTGTGAAAAAAGGTGTTGACGGCAGATTCTGGAAGTCTATAATTCGCCCCACTTCCGGCGCAGTCGAAACGGAAAACTCCTTGGTAAACAACGAGTTATGTAGGTTTCGACAGCGAGTAGCTTCAGATCATCGAGGCCCAG
>NZ_JACAQC010000049.1:0-10478 GCF_013385345.1 Pseudomonas sp. I8001 | reverse complement strand
ACGATGGCCGCAAGTAGGCACGGTGGAGCGGGTAAACCGGCAGGACGCCGGTTTACCCGCTCCGGGCCATGGATGGCCCGTCGCGGCGGCCCGCGGAGTAACGGATATACACCCCACCCTAACCCCGCGCAGCAAACACCCCCCGAGCAATCGACCGAGCCACACAATCAGCCGCCGCCGACCCAATCCGCCCAATCTCCACCTGCCGCCGAGGCCCATCCGCCACCTCCACTGCCCCCGAAGCCAACGCAAAAACCGTATCCCCATCAAACGGCAAATGCGCCGGCCGCACCGCCCGGGCAATCCCGTCCTGCGCCATGATCGCCACTCGCTTGCACTCCGCCACCGTCAACCGCGCCGTACTCGCCACCACCACCAGCGTGGTATTGGCCCCCGCTTGCAGACGCCCCATGGAATCCAGCCGCGACAACTCCGGCATCGGATCACTGCAATCCATCTCCGTCACCGGCCGCGCCCCACCAAACTCCCCCGCCACCTCCCAGGGCCACGCCCAGAACGTCTCGCCATCCGGCATGTAGACCGAACCAATCGGGTTAGCCACCACCAACGCGGCAACCACCAACCCATCGCCCAAATCCAGGGACGCGGTCCCCAGCCCGCCTTTCAACACCCCGGCCATGGCCCCACGCCCGGCCCCGACAGAGCCCAACTCAAACTCCGGACCGGCATTGGCCAGCGCCTCGAACCCCAGCCGCCGGTAAGGTGGCTCCAGGCCCCAATCCTTGTCCCCGCCATTGGCCAAATCATGCAACACCGCCGCCGGCACGATAGGAATCGCCGGCGCACCCGGCTTCAAATGCAACCCCACCTGGTCCTGGGACAACTTCGCCGCCACCGCATCCGCCGCCGCCAGGCCAAACACCGAGCCACCGGCAAACACCAGCGAGTGCAGCTGGCCCACCATGTTCTCCGGCTCCAGCGCCGCGGTTTCGCGACCACCTGGGCCTCCACCGCGAATGTCGATACTGGCAGTCCAGAAACCATCCGGGCGGATCACCGTGACGCCGGTGTCGGCGTACAGGTCTGTGGCGTGGCCAACCTCCAGGCCGGGAATATCAGTGAGGGCGTTGCGCGGGCCAGGTCTAGGCATACAGAAAAGCTTCCTTGGGTTTAGGTATGGCGTGGGGAGAGCAAGGGGTGTGCCAAGGAGGCGCTCCCCCGGCCCAGCGTACGCTAGCAGCTTCGCGAAAAAATCCCCTGCACAAAAACCAACACCCTGCCCTCCCGCCTGTTAGAAAAACACCACCCGCCCCGCAAACCCTCCAACAACTCCTTGTTATCCAAGACTTTTCAGCGATGGCACAGCCTTTGCTCTCCTGCCTCCACCAGAGCTTGAACTTAACAAGCCGTCCTCGAACAAGGCCCGTTGCCTAACCACACTGGAGTGTTGCACATCATGAATCCATCACGCGCCGCAGGCCGCCGCCAACCCGGCAAGGCTTTCGCCCATACCCTGTTGTTCCTCGCCGTGTGCGAGGCCGTCAGCTACAGCAGCCTGACCCTCGCCGCCGACGCCCCGGCCAGCGATAACCCCCTGGACACCGTCGTGGTCATCGGCAACCGTGGCCAGGCCCGCACCCTGGCCGACAGCCCGGCGCCGGTGGACGTGATTTCTTCCAAGCAGTTGCTCGCCACCGGCCAGGGCGACCTGACCCGTGCCTTGAGCAAAGTACTGCCGTCCCTCAACCAGCCGGCCTCGTCGGGCTTCGGTTCGACCTCGATCGTGCGCCCCATCAGCCTGCGCGGCTTGAACGGCGACCAGGTGCTGGTGCTGGTCAACGGCAAGCGCCGCCACAACAGCGCGCTGCTGAACAACGCCACCTCCCTCAACTCCGGCTCGCAACCGGTGGACCTGGACATGATCCCCACCGCCCTGGTGGATCACATCGAAGTCCTGCGTGACGGCGCCTCGGCGCAATACGGGTCGGACGCCATCGGCGGCGTGATCAACATCGTGCTCAAGCAAACCGACCACGGCGGCAGCTTGTCCACCACCTACGGCCAGAACTATGAAAACGGCGACGGCGAAACCGTGCGTCAAACCGGCAATGTCGGCCTGGCCCTGCCCAACGACGGTTTCATCAACCTCGCCCTGGACGTGAAGAAACAGGACGTCTCGGACCGTTCCGATGCGGCGCCGTACACCGACAGTGCCGGCAACACCAGCCAACGCCACACCTACTACGGCACCGGCTTGCCCGAGGCGAAGAACTTCAGCCTCGGCTACAACGCCGAGCTGCCGGTCGCCGACGCGCTGACCCTGTACTCGTTCTCGACCTACACCCACCGCAACTCGGAAAAGCCCCTGGCATTCCACCAGCCGCCGTCGTTCAACGGCATCCAGACCCCGTACCCGGAAGGTATCGAAGACAACCTGCGCTTCATCGAAGACGACTTCCAGGTGGCGTTCGGCGGCAAGGGCCAGGCCGCCGGCTGGGACTATGACCTGTCGAGCACCTACGGCCAGGACCATGCCCGGGCCACCCTCACCGACACCTACAACCTGAGCTACGGCCCGAACTCACCGACCTCGGTCGACACCGGCGTAAAAACCTTCAGCCAGTGGACCAACAACCTCGACCTGACCCGCGCCTTCGACCTCGGTCTGTACAAGCCGACGCAGATTTCCTGGGGACTGGAACAGCGCTACGAAGACTACAAGATCGGCAAGGGTGACCTCGCCTCCTACGCCAGCGGGCCGTTCGACACCGGTGCCAACGGCGCGATCATTCCACCCGGGACCATTTCCGGTGCCGGTACCACCCCGGCCGACGCCGCCGAAAAAAGCCGCATCAGCCTCGCGGGCTACGGCGAGATCGGCCAGGACCTCACCGACAAATGGCACGTGGACCTGGCCGGGCGCTACGAGCACTACAACGACGGCTCGGGCACCACCACCAACGGCAAGTTCTCCACCCGCTACCAGCTGACCCCGATCCTGGCCTTGCGCGGCACCGTCAGCACCGGGTTCCGCGCACCGTCCCTGGCCCAGCAGATCTACAGCTCCACCTCGCAAACCAGCGTCAACGGGCAACTGTTCGACTACCGCAACGTGGCGGTGAACTCCGATGTGGCCAAGGCCCTGGGCGCGACCACCCTCAAGCCTGAAAAGTCGACCAACTACAGCATCGGGCTGACCCTGCAACCCACTGACAACACCAACATCACCCTGGATGCCTACCAGATCGTGATCAAGGACCGCATCGCCCAGACCGGTTACCTGGGCGGCACGCCGCAAATCAGCGCGATCCTCGCCGCCGCCGGGCTCAACCCGAACCAGGCGGTGACCTACTTCACCAACGCCCTCGACACCACCACCCGCGGCGTTGACCTGGTGGGCGACTACCGCCAGGACATCGGTGCCTATGGCAGCCTGAAATACAGCGCCGGCTTCAACTGGAACACCACCCAGATCGACTCGATCCACGCCTCGACGGTGGCCGCCCAGGCCCTCGGCCCGGACGGTGGCTATGACCGCCAGCGCCAGGGCAACCTCAAGTACGGCTTGCCGCAATCCAAGCTGCTGCTGGGCACCACCTGGACCTACGACAAGGTTGAAACCAGCCTCAACCTGACCCGCTACGGCTCCTACACCGAGTACGGCACCGCCGAGATCTACGACCGCAACTTCGCGCCGACCTGGATCACCGACCTGAACATCGACTACCACCTGACCAAGGCCGTGACCCTGAATGCGGGGGCCAACAACCTGTTCAACAAGTACCCGAAACGCACCGACCTGGTAAGCAGTTCCGGCGGCTTCCCGTACGGTACCTTTTCGCCTTACGGCACCACCGGTGGCTATTGGTACACCGGCGTGACGTACGCCTTCTGACCCAGCCCGCGGGGCCGGTTTGCCGGCCCTGCGCCTGACCTTTTGCGGGAGCCTGTCCATGACCCGACGTACCGATCAACTCAAGCTGGGGGCCTTCCTGGCCAACAGCGGCCACCATGTATCAGCCTGGCGCCATCCCCTGGCCCAGGCGGATGCCAGCCTGGATTTCGAGCACTTCAAACACATCGCGCAAACCGCCGAGCGCGGCAAATTCGACGCCTTGTTCGTCGCCGACGTGGTCGCCCTGTGGGGCCATCATCATGACGCCCTCAGCCGCACTGCCCGCGCCGAACACTTCGAACCCTTGACCCTGATGGCCGCTTTGGCAGCCGTCACCAGCAACATCGGCCTGATCGCCACCGCCACCACCAGCTACAACGAGCCGTACCATATCGCCCGCAAGTTCGCCTCCCTCGACCATCTGTCCAAGGGGCGCGCCGCCTGGAACCTGGTGACCTCGGTGGTCTCGGATGAGGCCTGGAACTTCGGCCGCGAAACCCATATCGACCATGGCGACCGCTACCAGCGCGCCGAAGAATTCCACGACGTGGTCAAGGGCCTGTGGGACAGCTGGGACGACGACGCCTTCACCCGCGACAAGGCCAGCGGGGAGTATTTCGACCCGGCCAAACTGCACACCCTGAATCATCGCGGCGAACATTTTTCCGTACGTGGCCCACTCAACGTCGCCCGCCCTCCACAGGGCCATCCGGTGCTGGTGCAGGCCGGTGCGTCGGAACCCGGCAAGGCCCTCGCCGCCCGCGTTGCCGAGCTGATTTTTGCGGTCAACCATGACCTGGCCGGCGCCCAGGCTTTCTATCAAGACATCAAGCAACGCGCCGCCGCCTTTGGCCGTGACCCCGACCACATCAAGATCCTGCCCGGTGTCACCCCGTTTATTGGCGAAACCCGCGAACAGGCCCAGGCGCTGTTCGAAGAATTCCAGGCCCTGGTGGACCCGGTGCTGGGCCTGCGTTTCCTGGCCGACACCCTGGGCGATGACATCGACCTGTCGGGCTACGACCTCGACGGCCCGCTGCCGGAAACCCCGGTAGGCCAGCGCGGCAGCCGTCGCGACAAACTGCTGGAACTGGCCCGCAGCCAGAACCTGAGCATCCGCCAGCTGTACCTGCACCTGACCGCCGGCAACCCGGTAATCGGCACCGCCGAAGACATTGCCGACTTCTTCGAGCAGTGGTTCGAAGCCCGTGCCTGTGACGGGTTTAACGTGTTCTTCCCGTACTTCCCGGGCGGCATCGACCTGTTCGTCGAGCAGGTAATCCCACTGCTGCAGCAACGCGGGCTGTTCCGCACCGAATACGAAGGCACCACCCTGCGGGAAAACCTCGGCCTGCCGCGCCCGGCCAATCGCTTTACCCAGGGAGTCACACCATGAAGCGCAGCGCATGGATGCTGGCAGTCGGCAGCCTGTTCGTCTCGAAGGCCTTTGCCCTGAACATTTTGCTGAGCAACGACGACGGTTATCAGCACCCCAATATTCGCGCCCTGTACACCGAGCTCAAGGCCCAGGGGCATACGGTGCGGATTGCCGCACCGCAGGCCGACCAGAGCGCACGGGGCGGTGCGTTTTTCTTTGGTCGCGAAGTCACCGTTGGCCATGACGACGACCCGGCCTACCCCGACAGTTACTCCATCAGCACCACTGAAAACGGCGTGTGCCAGAGCCCCGAATGCGCCGGCAAAGACGTGCAGATCGAAATCAGCGGTACGCCGGTAATGGCCCTGCTGATGGGCCTGAAAAAAGTCATGCCCCACCCCGACCTGGTGATCGTCGGCCCCAACCCCGGGAATAACCTGGGGGCGATCAACAGCGCTTCCGGCACGTTCAACGTCGCCAGTGTCGCGGTGCAGGCGGGCATTCCGGCGCTGGCAGTCAGCACCGATTTGAAGGAGGCAGACCCACAACGCGCGGCGCAACTGGTGGCGAAGCTGGTCAATGCCCTGGACCAGCATCGCCAGCCCGACGGCGCGCTCTTGCCCAAGGGCCTGGGCCTGAATATCAACCTGCCAAAAGACCCACGGATCAAGGGCGTGAAACTCACCCGCATCGGCAGCTACGTGGGTTTTGAAGCGGTGTACACCGACGACCTCAAGCAATTCAAACTGCCGGGCAAACCCGGCATCGGCTTCCAGTACAGCCCCGCCGCCACCGCCGAGCAGCAGAAGCAGGATGAGGCGGTATGGCTCAACAAGGGTTACTTGACCATCAGCCCGTTCAGCGGCCTGCCGGAGTCGATCAACGCCGGCCCCGCCCTGCAAAAACAACTGGCCCGCGAGGTGCAGCCATGAGTTCGCGTTTTTCCCTGGGGTTTCTCAGCCGCGTCTACAGCCCCGGCTTCGAGCCCAAGGTCTACCGCGACACCGTGGAGTTGTTCAAGGTCGCCGAAGAGCTGGGCTTTGACAGTGGCTGGGTGGCGCAGCACCACTTCGCCAGCGAAAACGGCCGCCTGCCCTCGCCCCTGGTATTGCTTGCCGCCATCGCCCAGCGCACCCGGCGGATCAGCCTGGGCACCGGGATTATCGTGTTGCCCCAGGAAGCGCCGCTGCGCCTGGCGGAAGACGCCTCGGTGCTGGACCTGTTGAGCAATGGCCGGCTGGAGCTGGGCCTGGGTGCGGGTTTTGATCCCGACACGTTCACCGCATTCGGTCGTGAGCCTGAGGCGCGCCACCGCGATTATGAGCAGCACCTGCAACAGTTGATCCATGCCCTGGGCAACGCCCCCCTGACCGACAGCGGCTCGCGCCTGTTGCCACGGGCAGCCGGCCTTGGGCAGCGAATCTGGGAAGCCACCTCACGGGTGGAACGGGTGGCCGAGCGCGGCCACGGCCTGATCATGGCGCCCAACCCGCACCTGCCGCCCGAAGCCGGGGTAGAACTGGTCAACCGCTACCGCAACGCCTGGACCGGTGACAACGGCACCCCGCCCCGTGTCACCCGGGTACAGGCGCTGATCCCGAACCCGGACGCCGCCACGCGCAACGATATCCAGGCCTACGTGCAACGCCAACAGAGCATCGGCGTGTACAAGGCGCCGGTGGATGATGATTTCGACGCCACCCTCAGGCGCCTCGGCATCCTGCACGGCCCGGTCGAGCAGATCATCGAGCAGTTGCAGCAAGGGCCGAGACTGACGGCCAACGACCACCTGGTGCTGCAAGTACAGACCGCCAGCACCCCGCTGCGGGAAGCGATCCGCGCGCTGGAAATCATCCGCGAACAGATCGCCCCGGCCCTGGGCTGGCAACCGACACTGCCCCAAGGAACCCTCACATGAGCTTCAAACTGGGCTTTCTCAGCCACGCCTTTGGCGACGATCCACAGCAGGTCTACCGCGACCTGATCGAACAATTCGAAGTCGCCGAGGCCCTCGGTTTCGACGGTGGCTGGATTGCCCAGCACCACCTGAGCAACGGCTTCGGCCGGCTGCCGTCGCCGCTGGTATTGCTGGCGGCGGTGGCCGAGCGAACCCGGCATATCGAACTGGGCACCGGGGTTATCGTGCTGCCTTTCGAAGACCCGATCCGCCTGGCGGAAGACGCCAGTGTGCTCGATGCCCTCAGCGGCGGGCGGGTGCAATTGGGCCTGGGCAGCGGCGGCGCCAACCTCGACAATTTCAGCGCGTTTGGCCGTGATGCCGTGCAACGCCAGGTCGATTTCAGCGAACACCAGCAGCAGGTCCAGCAGTTACTCGACGGCGAGGCATTGATGCCCCACAGCGCGCTGACCCTGCAACCGCCAGCAACCGGCTTGAGCAGCCGCTTGTGGCACTCCCACGGCAGCCTCGAAGGCGCGGCATACACCGCCAGCCAGGGCAACGGCTTGCTGCTGGGCACCGCCACCCACGATCCGCTGACGGTGCAAAAACCCCTGGCCGATGCCTACTTGAATGCCTGGACCCGCATCGATCGCCCACCGAGAATCGGCGTGGTGCGGGCAATTTTCCCGGCAGCGGATCGCGCCAGTGCCCAAGCGGAACTGGCGGTGGATATCGAGCGCCACATCCCGCGCCTGCAACGCGAAGGCCTGATTGATCAAGCCGTGGACCTGCAGGAGCACCTGCGCCTGATGAACGTGCACCACGGCCATCCCGACGAAGTGATCGCCAGCCTGCAACAGGACCCGTCCCTGCTGCCCTATGCTGACTACGTGATCGCCGTGGTCCAGGCCGAAAGCTCGACCCAGGCGCAGATCCTCAAGCGCCTGGAAATCATCGCCCGGGACATCGCCCCGGCCCTCGGATGGCGAGGACGAGAGTAGGATGATCAAACGCCCTGAAAGCGTCAGCTCCCGTAGCAGCTGTCGAGTGAAACGAGGCTGCGTAGCGGTGTGCCAGATACACCGCGAACGCAGCCTCGCCGGGGCTCGACAGCTGCTACGACGACGCGTGATGCTGATGCCAAACTATGGAGCCCGTGTATGCCCCTTGAATTCAGTTGGTTGATGCCCCTCTGTACCCCCGACTGGGCGGCGCGGCCGGGGCAGTGGATCCAGCTGGCCCAGGCGGTGGAATACGCCGGCATCGACGGCCTGTGGATCCCCGGCGGCGCGCTGTGTGCCGACAGCCTCGGTGTGGCGGCGGCGTTATGCGCCCACACCCGACGGGTGCAATTGTCGGTGAGCGTACCGCCGGAAGTCATGCTGCCGGCGGCCCTGGCCACCACCCTGCAAAGCCTGCAATCGATCAGCAGCCACCGGGTGCGCCTGCACTTGCCCGACGGCGAACAAGGCAGCCTGCGCAGTGCGTTTGGCGAATGGCTGAACCGCGACCAGCGCAGCGAACGCATCGGCGAATACCTGGAGATTCTCCAACAACTGCTGGCACCGAATGACGGCGGCCTGGATTATCAAGGCCGCTATTTCCAACTGGAAAACGCCGGCGTCGCCCGCCGCGAACTGCCCGCGCCGCCACTGGTGCTGGACGACAGCCAAAGCCACGCGCTGGTGGCTGGCCACGCCCAGGTCTGCCTGTTGCGGCCTGGGCATCCGCAGTGGCTGGCCCAGGAAATACAACGCTGGCGCCAGCTTCAGCCGGGCCTGGCCTTTGCCTGTACCTTCGGCCTGGTCATCGGCGACAGCGAGGACCTGGCCTGGGAAACCGCCGCCGCCCTGCTGCCGACCCAGGACCTGCCCAACCACCGCATCGCCACCGTGCCCCGCGACCGTCACCCGTTGCGCCAGTGGGAGATCCACCCGAACCTGCTGCAACTGCACCCTGGCCAACCGTTGATCCTGGTGGGCACGCCCCGCCAAATCGCCACGCGCCTGCAGGAACTGCACGGCCTGGGCCTTGGCCACATCATCCTGCAAGGCGGCCCGGCGGTCGGCGAAGTGCTGCGCTTTGGTGAACAGATCCTGCCGCTGCTTTTTCAACACGGCCTGCGCAAGGAGCGCCTGCACCATGAACACTGAGGTTCGCCCCCCGATCCAGCTCGACTGGTTCCTGCCCACCAATGGCGACGGCCGCCACCTCACCAGCAGCGGCCTGCCCAAGGTCGGGCTGTTCCAGCAAGGCGAACGTGCCCCCACCCTCGATTACCTGCGCCAGATCGTGCGGGCTACCGAACAGGCCGGGTTCGACGGGATCATGGTGCCCACCGCCAGCGGTTTCGAGGATCCGTGGCTGATTACCGCGGTGCTGGCCCAGGAGGTTCGGCGGCTTAAATTCCTCCTGACGTTGCGACCAGGCATGGAGCTGCCGGCCTATACCGCCCACCGTGCGGCGACCTTGCAATTGCTCAGCGAGAATCGCCTGGCGTTGCATGTGGTGACGGGGTCCAGCCGTTTTGAGCAGCGTTCGTTGGGGGATTTTCTCGAACACGATGAGCGTTATGCGCGTACTGCGGAGTTTTTGCAGGTGTTCCAGGCGGTGTGGGCTGGCAAGCAGGCGGCGCATCCGGGGCGCTACTACCGCAGTGGGATCAACTCGCCGGTGGCGCCTGGGGCCGAGGTGCCGGCGATCTATTTTGGGGGCGCCTCCGAGGCTGCCGAGCAGGTGGGGGCTGCCCATGGGCAGACGTACCTGATGTGGTGTGAGCCGCCGGCGATGATTGCCGAGCGGGTGCTGCGGATGCGTGAGTTGGCCGCGATGCAGGGGCGGACGTTGCGCTTTGGGTTGCGCTTGCACATCTTTGCCGATCGCACTGACGAGGCGGCCTGGGCGCATGTGGAGCGGCTGTTGGAGGAGATACCCAAGGACGCCATTGACCAGGCGCAGCGGCAGATGGCCAAGTATGAATCGGTGGGGCAGAGTCGCCAGACCGAGTTGATGAAAGGCCGTGGGCGTGGGGCGCGGGAGCTGGAGGTTTCGGCCAACCTCTGGGCCGGTGTGGGCCTGGTACGGGGCGGAGCCGGGACCGCGCTGGTGGGGAGTTATGAGCGGGTGGCGGAGCGGATCGAGGAGTATCACCAGCTTGGGGTGGACAGCTTTATTCTCTCGGGGTTTCCGCATCTGGAAGAGTCGATTCATGTGGGGGCGGAGGTGTTGCCTTTGTTGCGCAGGATTGGGGCTTCGGGGAGGGATGTAGAGGTGGGTCGGGGTTGATTGAGTACATATCCGTTTCTTCGGTTATGGCTGATATTGGTTCCGCTCTTACAGCGGCT
>NZ_JACAQC010000048.1:28726-28883 GCF_013385345.1 Pseudomonas sp. I8001 | reverse complement strand
GGGGCCCGCAGATCAAAATCAAGAGCAGATCAAGATCAAAAGCACGCAGCCTCGCTGACGCTCTACAGCTGCTACGGGCGGTGTGGCTCTGCTTTTCTGTAGGAGCTGGCTTGCCGGCGATGCAGACACCTCGGCGCATCAGGTACACCCAGTTGAT
>NZ_JACAQC010000048.1:386-28504 GCF_013385345.1 Pseudomonas sp. I8001 | reverse complement strand
AAATAACGGATATACACCCAAACCCCAGCCATAAAAAAAGGCACGACCCTCACAGGTCGCACCCTCTTCACAAGCCCAAGAGCTGTCAGCTACCCAAAGCCTTGGAAGCCAACCAGAACAACCCGGCCGAAAGGCCCACAGTCGCCGGCAGCGTCAACACCCAAGCCATCAGAATGGTCTTGACGGTGCCACCTTGCAGCCCGCTCTTGTTCGCCACCATGGTCCCCGCCACACCCGAAGACAACACATGGGTCGTGGAAACCGGCAAGCTGAAGATATTGGCCAAGCCAATCATGCTGGCCGTGGTGATCTGCGCCGACATACCCTGGGCATACGTCATGCCCTGCTTGCCGATCTTCTCACCAATGGTCAGCACCACACGCTTCCAGCCCACCATGGTGCCCAGGCCCAAGGCCAGTGCCACCGCCAGGATCACCCAGAACGGCGCGTACTCGGTGGTCGCCGTCAGGTCCTTGCGCAACTTGTCCAGGTCCGACTTCTCACGCGCATCCAGGCCTGGCAACTTGCCCACCTTCTTCGCGGTGTCATCCAGGCACAACAGATAACGACGCACTTCAATCCGGTGCTCGGCGGTCAACGAATGGTAGTCAGAGACACCTTTCAAGGTCCCCAGCAGGGCGTTGATCGTCGGTTCAGTCTGCTGCGGATTGCACTGGAACTTGCCCGGCAAATCGTCTTTCACGCTTTTGCCCAGGGCCAGGAACTCACCGAGGGTTTCTTGATTGCGTTGGTAGAACTGATTCAAGTGCAGCGTGGCGTCGCGGGTGCGCTCGATCTGGTAAGTGGTGCTGCCCAGGTCCAGTACGAACTGCGCCGGCACGATACCGATCAGTACCAGCATGATCAGGCCAATACCTTTCTGCCCGTCGTTGGAACCGTGCACGAAGCTCACGGCCATCGCCGAAATCACCAGGACCAGGCGGTTCCAGAACGGTGGGTGCTTCTTGTCGTCGAGCTTGCGGCGCTGGTCCGGTGTCTTGTGCATCTTCGACAGCGGGCGCCACCATTTCAGGCCCAGCAGCACCAGGGCGGCTACCACGAAACCAGCCATCGGCGAGAACACCAGCGAAGCGCCGATATCGATCGCTTTCTGCCAGTTGACGCCGTCAGCCAGGGGAATGTCGTTGATCAGGGCGTTGGCCAGGCCGACACCGAGGATCGAACCGATCAGGGTGTGGGAACTGGACGCCGGGATCCCGAAATACCAGGTGCCGAGGTTCCAGGTGATCGCCGCTGCCAATAATGAGAAGACCATGGCCAGACCGTGGCCGGTGTTCACATTGATCAGCAACTCCACCGGCAGCAGGTGCACGATGGCATACGCAACACCGACCCCACCGAGCAACACGCCGAGGAAGTTGAACACCCCGGAGAAGAACACGGCCAGATGCGGAGGCATGGCTTTGGTATAGATGACTGTGGCAACCGCGTTAGCGGTGTCATGAAAGCCATTGATGAACTCGAAGGCGAGGACAAAGGCCAGGGCGAGCAACAGGCTCACTAGAACCCAAGCATCCAGTCCGCTGAATAAATCGATCATGAAGGTTTTCTGACCCGGTCGTAAGGGGGCGCGATTATGCCAGAAAACATCGGTAATCAATGCACTAGCTGCTCATCGGTAACATTCTTCAACGAAAAAAAATGGGGGGGAGGCGTGCATCCCGGTGTTTTCGGGGCTTTGGCAAGTGATTGATTTATATGGAGGATCCATCAAATTCGCGGGATAAAGCGCCGGAAGGGAATAACTGAAACAATCGTATGAAATTTCGCTAAGGCCACATAACGGGCTTCCCTCCACCAGCGTGGTACTGGCAGAGAGATGGCACCTTTGGAAGCTCAACCCGAAACGCTTATGGCTCTTCGGCTTTGAGGTCCTGTTCAATCTTTTGGATTTCCTGGGCAAAGGCCTGGTCGAGCAGGCTGGCTCGTTTGCGCCATGGCTTGCGTTCAGGTTCTGGCTGGGCGGCGTAGGTGGTGACTTCCCCGCCGTAAACATCCTTGTAACGTTGTTCCTGGCGCTCAAGTTCCGCGCGCAGTTCGTCTTTCGTCACATTGTTACCTAATTGAGTTGAGTTTGATTCCGGCGAAACGCGATGCCGGGAAGTCGCCCCCGGTATACCGTCAATCTGAAGATCAGCGTGGAAAGGTATACAGGAAAAACCACTTCTTTATTGCACGCGGCCACGATACCGGAGAAGAGCAGTTGTCGTAGCAACAGTTTTCTTGTCACAGCCACAAGCAGTTGGCAGGCATTCGAAATGTGTGTCAGGTACTTGCGGCGGAGCCTGCACGCAGCCGGTGCACGACTGGGTGAAATCTATCCTCGGGGTCAGGCGAGGCTGGCTCCTGCACAGGATGCATTATAGCCACGCGCTTGAATAACACTATCGCCAACAAGTTAAAAATCGTCAACTTTGTGTGAGGGTTTTGTTACGCAGGTGTGTGGGGTATTTGCTGAACTATTGGCGCCATAAATCGTGCAATGTTCTACAGGCGTTAATCAACCTTAACTTCTCTCGTACATCAGTCGATTCTGAAAGGCACTCAAATGGATGTAGAGGGGTTCCGGCACCGGTCGGCGGTGACAAATTGCGATAATCGAATGACCGTCCGATAATCGCCCAATGTTGGTTGCCCTGCCTTGTGCAGCCATTGCACGGCGGCTTGTAATAGCGGTCACCCTCCCGCAGCGGTTAAAAATAAGAGAAAGGACCCCAAATGAACGATCAATTGCGCAACTCCTTCGCATCAGTGGCGCCGCCGATCGTTGCGTCACCGGCCAAGCGCATCCAGGCGTTTACCGGTGATCCGGATTTCATGACCTCCCTGGCACGCGGCCTGGCCGTGGTGCAGGCATTCCAGGAGCGCAAGCGCCACCTGACCATCGCCCAGATCAGCCACCGCACGGAAATCCCCCGCGCTGCCGTACGCCGTTGCCTGCATACCCTGATCAAACTCGGCTACGCCACCACCGACGGGCGTACCTATTCGCTGTTGCCCAAGGTGCTGACCCTCGGCCACGCTTACCTGTCGTCCACGCCCCTGGCCGTTTCGGCGCAGCCTTACCTGGACCGCATGAGCGAGCAGCTCCACGAGGCGTGCAACATGGCAACCCTGGAAGGTGATGACATCCTCTACATTGCCCGCTCCGCCACCACCCAACGCCTGATTTCCGTCGACCTTTCCGTGGGCGGCCGTCTCCCGGCCTACTGCACCTCCATGGGCCGTATCCTGCTGGCGGCGCTGGATGACGCCTCGCTGCAGGACTACCTCGACCACGCCGACCTGCAAACCAAGACCAGCCGCACCCTCACCACCCCGCAAGCCTTGCTCGAATGCCTGCAGGAAGTGCGGCAACAAGGCTGGTGCATTGTCGACCAGGAACTGGAGCAAGGGCTGCGTTCCATCGCCGTGCCGGTGTACGACGCTTCGGGCCAGGTCCTGGCGGCACTGAACGTCAGCACCCATGCCGGGCGGGTCAGCCGCAGCGAGCTGGAGCAGCGTTTCCTGCCGAGCATGCTCAGTGCCAGCCAGGAGCTGAGTGCGCAGCTGTTTGCGTAAGCTGTTCGGTGACCGCACAGATCCCGGCTGGATGAATTGACGGTGTTTCCCAAGGCTTATTAATGTGCGGCAGCGCTTCAAGGCGCCGCCCCAATAATAATGACGACTCAAGGTCGTTCGCCCGCCCATCGGTGTGGAAATAAAAATAATGAATCAGCCTTCACCTGCTGTCGGTACTTGCCTGGACGTTCAGTCCTTCATCAACGCCCAGCCGCTGTCGCGGTATCAGTGGCGAGTGGTGATCCTGTGTTTTCTCATCGTCTTCCTCGACGGCCTCGACACCGCCGCCATGGGCTTTATCGCCCCGGCGCTGTCCCAGGACTGGGGCATCGACCGCGCCAGCCTCGGCCCGGTGATGAGCGCCGCGTTGATCGGCATGGTCTTCGGCGCCCTGGGCTCCGGCCCACTCGCCGACCGCTTCGGGCGCAAGGTGGTGCTGGTGGGGGCGGTGCTGGTGTTTGGGGCCTTCAGCCTGGCCTCGGCCTACAGCAGCAACGTCGATCAACTGCTGATCCTGCGCTTCCTCACCGGTCTCGGCCTGGGCGCCGGCATGCCGAACGCCACGACACTGCTCTCCGAATACACCCCGGAACGCCATAAGTCGCTGCTGGTGACCAGCATGTTCTGCGGCTTCAACCTGGGCATGGCCGGTGGCGGGTTTATCTCGGCCAAGCTGATCCCGGCGTATGGCTGGCACAGCCTGCTAATGATCGGCGGCCTGTTGCCGCTGATCCTCGCGGTGGTGCTGCTGTTCTGGCTGCCGGAGTCGGCGCGTTACCTGGTGGTGCGCAATCGCGGCACCGACAAGGTGCGCAAGACCCTGGCGCCTATCGAGCCGGGCATCGTCGCCCAGGCCTCGAGCTTCAGCGTGCCCGAACAGAAAACCGTCAAGGCGCGCAACGTGTTCGCGGTGATCTTCTCCGGCACCTACAGCGCCGGCACCTTGCTGTTGTGGCTGACGTATTTCATGGGCCTGGTGATTGTTTACCTGCTGACCAGTTGGCTGCCGACCCTGATGCGCGACAGCGGCGCCAGCATGGAACAGGCCGCGTTTATCGGTGCGTTGTTCCAGTTTGGCGGCGTATTGAGTGCGGTCGGCGTGGGCTGGGCGATGGACCGGTTCAATCCCCACAAGGTCATCGGTACTTTCTATCTGCTGGCCGGGGTGTTTGCCTACGCGGTGGGGCAGAGCCTAGGCAATATCACGCTGCTGGCGACTCTGGTGTTGATTGCCGGCATGTGTGTCAACGGTGCGCAGTCGGCGATGCCGTCGCTGGCCGCACGTTTCTATCCGACCCAGGGCCGCGCCACGGGCGTGTCGTGGATGCTCGGCATCGGCCGCTTTGGCGCGATCCTCGGGGCGTGGATGGGCGCGACCTTGCTGGGCCTGGGCTGGAACTTCGAACAGGTGCTGACCGCCCTGGTGATCCCGGCGGCATTGGCCACCACCGCGGTGGTGATCAAGGGCATGGTCAGCCATGCCGACGCTACCTGAAGCGGACCGATAGCAAGACAACAATCCGTTCGATAATCGAACACTCAGTCGATTATCGGATTGTTTGGCCCCGACCCCCGGCTTAATCTTCAAGCACTTCGGCGCTGCCTCCAGCGCCTTTTTCGATCGATACCGGGAGCCCACCCCATGGCTGAAATCCTTTCGCTGGCTGATGCGGTAAAGCAGTTCGTGAATGACGGCGACACCGTTGCACTCGAAGGCTTTACTCACCTGATTCCTACGGCGGCAGGTCATGAAATCATTCGTCAGGGCAAGAAAGACCTGACGCTGGTGCGCATGACGCCTGACCTGATCTACGACCAGTTGATCGGTGCCGGCTGTGCACGCAAGCTGATTTTCTCCTGGGGCGGCAACCCGGGCGTGGGTTCCCTGCATCGCCTGCGGGACGCCGTTGAAAAGCAATGGCCGCAACCGCTGGAGATCGAAGAGCACAGCCACGCCGACCTGGCCAATGCCTACGTCGCCGGTGCCTCCGGCCTGCCATTCGCGGTGTTGCGCGCCTACGCCGGCTCCGACCTGCCCAAGGTCAACCCGCTGATCAAGACCGTGACCTGCCCCTTCACCGGTGAAGTACTGGCGGCCGTGCCGTCGGTGCGCCCGGACATCACCGTGATCCACGCGCAAAAGGCTGACCGCAAGGGCAACGTGCTGCTGTGGGGCATCCTCGGGGTGCAGAAGGAAGCGGCCCTGGCGGCCAAGCGCTGCATCGTTACCGTTGAAGAAATCGTCGACGACCTCAACGCGCCGATGAACGCCTGCGTGCTGCCGACCTGGGCCCTTACTGCCGTGTGCCATGTGCCGGGTGGCGCGCATCCGTCCTACGCTCACGGTTACACCGAACGTGACAACCGTTTCTACCAGGCCTGGGACCCCATCGCCCGGGACCGTGAGACGTTTACTGCGTGGATCAACGAATACATCCACGGCACCGCCAATTTCAGTGAATTCCAGGCCAAGCTGGCCACCGCGCAGGAGGCCAAATAATGGCTTACTCGACCAACGAAATGATGACCGTCGCCGCCGCGCGCCGCCTGAAGAACGGTTCGGTGTGCTTCGTCGGCATCGGCCTTCCCTCCAAGGCTGCCAACCTAGCGCGCCTGACATCGTCGCCGGATGTGGTGCTGATTTACGAGTCCGGCCCGATTGGCGCCAAGCCTTCGGTGCTGCCGCTGTCCATCGGTGACGGCGAGCTGGCTGAAACCGCTGACACCGTGGTGCCGACCGGTGAGATTTTTCGCTACTGGCTGCAGGGCGGTCGCATTGACGTCGGCTTCCTCGGCGCGGCCCAGGTCGACCGTTTCGGCAATATCAACACCACCGTGGTCGGTGACTACCACCAGCCCAAAGTGCGCCTGCCAGGTGCCGGTGGCGCACCGGAGATCGCCGGCTCCGCGAAGAGCGTGCTGATCATCCTCAAGCAGTCGGCCCGCTCGTTTGTCGACAAGCTGGACTTCATCACTTCGGTCGGCCACGGCGAAGGCGGTGACTCGCGCAAACGCCTGGGTCTGCCAGGCGCCGGTCCTGTAGGGATTATTACCGACCTGTGCATCATGGAGCCGGAGGAGGGCAGCCACGAATTTGTCGTCACCGCCCTGCACCCCGGCGTGACCCGTGAGCAAGTAGTGGCCGCCACCGGTTGGGCGATTCGTTTTGCCGACCAGGTGACCACCAGCGCCGAACCCACCGAGATTGAACTGACTGCCCTGCGCGACCTTGAGGCACGCACCGCTGCCGCCCACGGCCAAGCCCCCGGAGAAGCCTGATGCGCGACGTATTTATCTGTGACGCCATTCGTACCCCCATCGGCCGTTTTGGCGGTGGCTTGTCCACCGTGCGCGCCGATGACCTCGCGGCACTGCCGATCAAGGCCTTGATGGAGCGCAACCCGTCGGTGGAGTGGAGCGCGGTGGACGAAGTGTTCCTCGGCTGCGCCAACCAGGCCGGCGAAGACAACCGCAACGTGGCGCGCATGGCGGCATTGTTGGCGGGCCTTCCGGAGAGCATTCCCGGCGTTACCCTGAACCGCCTGTGCGCTTCGGGCATGGACGCGATCGGCACGGCCTTCCGCGCCATCGCCAGCGGCGAGATGGAACTGGCGATTGCCGGTGGCGTCGAGTCGATGTCCCGCGCGCCGTTCGTGATGGGCAAGGCCGATGCGGCGTTCTCGCGCAACATGAAGCTGGAAGACACCACCATCGGCTGGCGCTTTATCAATCCGTTGATGAAGGCCCAGTACGGCGTCGACCCGATGCCGCAAACCGCTGACAACGTGGCCGACGACTATAAAATCTCCCGCGCCGACCAGGACGCCTTCGCCCTGCGCAGCCAGCAACGTACGGCCGCTGCACAGGCCGCCGGTTTCTTCGCCGAAGAAATCGTACCGGTGCGTGTCGCCCACAAAAAAGGCGAAACCGTGGTGGAGCACGACGAGCATCCGCGGGCCGATACCACCCTGGAAGCCCTGACCAAACTCAAGCCGGTCAACGGCCCGGACAAGACCGTCACCGCAGGCAACGCCTCTGGTGTGAACGATGGTGCCGCCGCGCTGATTCTGGCCTCTGCTGAAGCCGTCAAAAAACACGGCCTGACCGCCCGCGCCCGGGTGCTGGGCATGGCCAGCGCCGGTGTGGCGCCGCGTGTGATGGGCATCGGCCCGGTGCCGGCGGTGCGCAAACTGGTGGAGCGCCTGGGCCTGGCGGTAACTGATTTCGATGTGATCGAACTCAACGAAGCCTTCGCCAGCCAGGGCCTGGCCGTGCTGCGTGAACTGGGGATTGCCGACGACGCACCGCAGGTCAACCCGAACGGCGGCGCGATTGCCCTTGGCCATCCGCTGGGCATGAGCGGTGCGCGCCTGGTACTGACCGCGCTGCATCAGCTGGAAAAAACCGGTGGCAGCAAAGGCCTGGCGACCATGTGCGTCGGTGTGGGCCAAGGCCTGGCCCTGGCAATCGAACGCGTTTGAGACCCACAAGAATAAAGAGGATTGCTCCATGAGTGACAAGCCCGGATACCGGCGCCCGCAAGCGGGTACTCAGCCTGATTACCTGCACCCGGCCTACCAGTCGACGAACCTGCGTTCGCCGTCCAAGCCGTTGGTGTTCCTGCCCCATTCCCTGTCGGAAATCACCGGCCCGACCATCGGCGCCGAGCGCGTCAACGAGAAGGACAACGACCTGACCGCCCAGCACGAAGGCGAGCCCCAGGGCGAACGCATCATCATTCACGGGCGCGTGCTGGATGAAAACGGCCTGCCCGTTCCCGGCATCCTCGTGGAAATCTGGCAGGCCAACGCTGCCGGCCGCTACAACCACAAGCGCGACCAGCACGACGCACCGCTGGACCCGAACTTCACCGGCACCGGGCGTACCGTCACCGACGCCGACGGCTGGTACCAGTTCCAGACCATCAAGCCCGGCGCCTACCCGTGGGGCAATCACCACAACGCGTGGCGCCCGGCGCACATCCACTTCTCGCTGTTCGGCCCGAGTGTGCTGACGCGGTTGGTGACGCAGATGTATTTCCCCGGTGACCCGCTGCTGGCCTATGACCCGATCTACAACTGCGTCCCGGACACGTCGGCCAAGGAGCGCCTGATCGCCTCGTTCGATCTGGAAAAAACCATTCCGCACTATGCCCTCGGCTACCGCTGGGACATCGTCCTGCGCGGCCGCGACGCCACGCCGATGGAGAAATGAGATGAGCCTCAACGCGACTACTTCCCACACCGTCGGGCCGTATTACCACATTGGCCTGACCTGGCTGAACCGCGAAGACCTGACCGTTGCGGCCACCCTCGGCGAGCGCGTGGCGATCACCGGGCAGGTGGTGGATGGCAATGGCGATGTGGTCAACGACGCCATGCTGGAAGTCTGGCAGGCCAATGCGGCCGGCAAGTACGACCATCCCGAGGATGAGCAGGACAAACCGGTGGACCCGAACTTCGAAGGCTTTGGCCGGGTGCCGGTGGACGCTGAAGGGCGTTTTCGCTTTACCACCATCAAGCCGGGCAGTGTGCCGGGGTTGAAGGGCACGACCCAGGCGCCGCACCTGGTGGTGCTGGTGTTTGCCCGTGGGCTGGTGAAGCACCTGCTGACGCGGATTTACTTTGACGGTGAAGCGGCGAATGGGGATGACGCGCTGCTGGCGTGTGTGCCGCAGGAGCGCCGCCGCACGTTGATCGCCAAGGCGGATGCTGCGGGTGTGTATCAGTGGAATGTGATTTTGCAGGGCACAGACGAAGAGACGGTGTTCTTCGATTATTGAGTGGGCTGCGGATCTATAGCAGGCAAGCCAGCTCCCACAGGGGAATGCATTCCAAATGTGGGAGCCGGGCTTGCCCGCGATGAGGCCGGCCCAGGCAACAAATATCCAAAAGTCTGCTTGCGGAACATGGTTGTTGCAAAGTATGTCTAGGCTATAACCGTTCCCACTGAGTGAAAAAACATGACAACAAAAACCAGCCACTACACCGGAGAAGAACGCAGCAAAAGGATTTTTGCGATTGTCGGTGCCTCTTCCGGCAACCTCGTCGAATGGTTCGACTTCTACGTCTATGCCTTCTGCGCCATCTATTTCGCCCCGGCGTTTTTCCCGTCGGACGACCCCACCGTGCAACTGCTGAACACCGCCGGCGTGTTCGCCGCCGGCTTCCTGATGCGCCCTATCGGCGGCTGGCTGTTCGGCCGGGTGGCGGATAAACACGGTCGCAAGAATTCCATGATGATCTCGGTGCTGATGATGTGCGCCGGTTCCCTGGTCATCGCCTTTTTGCCCACCTACAAAGACATCGGCGCCTGGGCCCCGGCCCTGCTGTTGGTCGCCCGGTTGTTCCAGGGCCTGTCGGTCGGCGGCGAATACGGCACCACCGCCACCTACATGAGTGAAGTCGCCCTCAAGGGCCAGCGCGGGTTCTTCGCCTCGTTCCAGTACGTGACCCTGATCGGCGGGCAACTGCTGGCGGTGTTGGTGGTGGTGATCCTGCAACAGATCCTCACCGAAGAAGAACTGCGGGCCTGGGGCTGGCGCATTCCGTTTGTGATCGGCGCCATTGCGGCGGTGATCTCGCTGTTGCTGCGTCGCACCCTGAAAGAAACCACCAGCAAGGAAATGCGTGAAGACAAGGACGCCGGCAGCATTGCCGCGCTGTTCCGCGATCACAAGGCGGCGTTTATCACCGTGCTCGGCTACACCGCCGGCGGCTCGCTGATTTTCTACACGTTCACCACCTACATGCAGAAGTACCTGGTGAACACCGCCGGGATGCACGCCAAGACCGCCAGCTACATCATGACCGGCGCGCTGTTCTTCTACATGTGCATGCAGCCGGTGTTCGGCATGCTGGCGGACAAGATTGGCCGCCGTAACTCGATGCTGTGGTTCGGCGCCCTGGGCACGCTGTGCACTGTACCAATCCTGTTGACCCTGAAAACCGTCAGCAGCCCGTTCCTGGCTTTTGTGCTGATCACCCTGGCCCTGGCCATCGTGAGCTTCTACACCTCCATCAGCGGCCTGGTGAAAGCCGAAATGTTCCCGCCACAAGTACGCGCACTGGGCGTGGGCCTGGCGTATGCGGTGGCGAACGCGATCTTCGGCGGTTCGGCGGAATATGTGGCCTTGGGGCTCAAGTCCATGGGCATGGAGAACACCTTCTACTGGTACGTCACGGCGATGATGGCGGTGGCGTTCCTGTTCAGCTTGCGCCTGCCCAAAGAGGCGGCGTATTTGCACCACGATCTGTAACCGGCTGGCGCATGCCCGTTGCCGGGTATGCGCCACCTAGGGATGTGTTATGACGATGCGCACGAGCAACCAACTGTTCGACGCCTACTTCACCGCCAACGGCATGGCCGAAGTGTTCTGCGACCAGGGGCGTTTGCAGGGCATGCTGGATTTCGAAGCGGCGCTGGCCCGGGCTGAGGCTCAGGTCGGGTTGATCCCGCAAGCGGCCGTCGCGCCCATTGCCCAGGCCTGCCTGGCTTCTCTCTACGACGTAGATGCCCTCGGCGACGCCATCGCCACCGCAGGCAACTCTGCGATTCCGTTGGTCAAGGCCCTCGGCAAGTTGATCGCCAGCGAAGATGCCGGCGCCGAACGTTATGTGCATCTGGGCGCTACCAGCCAGGATGTGATGGACACCGGCCTGGTGCTGCAACTGCGCAGTGCGGTCGAGCTGATCGAACATGATCTGGCGCGGTTGGGGGACATTCTTGCCGCCCAGGCCCAGCGTTACGGGACAACTCCTTTGGCGGGCCGGACCTGGCTGCAGCATGCAACGCCGGTCACGCTGGGCATGAAGATCGCCGGCTGGCTCGGCGCAGTCACCCGCAACCGGCAGCGCCTCAGTGAGCTCAAGCCGCGTTTGCTGGTGCTGCAATTTGGCGGTGCGTCCGGAACCCTGGCGGCCCTCGGCGAACAGGCGATGCCGTTGGCGCAAGCACTGGCCGCCGAGTTGCAGTTGGGCCTGCCGGAGCAACCCTGGCACACCCAGCGCGACCGCCTGGTGGAGTTTGCCTCGGTGCTCGGTTTGATCGCTGGCAGCCTCGGCAAGCTGGGCCGCGACATCAGCCTGCTGATGCAGACCGAAGCGGCGGAAGTGTTTGAGCCGTCGGCCCCCGGCAAGGGCGGCTCTTCGACCATGCCCCACAAGCGCAACCCGGTGGGCGCTGCCGTGCTGATCAGCGCTGCCACGCGAGTGCCCGGCCTGGTGGCAACGATGTTCAGCGCGATGCCCCAGGAACACGAACGCAGCCTGGGCCTGTGGCACGCCGAATGGGAAACCCTGCCGGAGATTTGCCGGCTGGTATCCGGTGCATTGCATCAGGCGCTGCTGGTCAGCGAAGGCCTGGAAGTCGACCCCCGGCGCATGGTCCAAAACCTTGATCTGACCCAGGGCCTGGTACTGGCCGAAGCGGTCAGCATCGTCCTCGCCCAGCGCCTGGGCCGCGAAACCGCGCACCATCTGCTGGAACAATGCTGCAAACGCGCCGTCGCCGACGGGCGCCACCTGCGGGCGGTGCTGGGGGATGAACCCCAAGTGACTGCCGAGCTTTCGGCGGCCGAACTCGATCGCCTGCTGGACCCGGCGCACTACCTGGGCCAGGCGCACACCTGGGTCACCCGGGCCGTGGCCGAACATTTTGCTTTGACTGCCTGAGGAGGCTGCTGTGGGATTTGTACAACTCGCCGATGGCGAACTGAACTACCAACTCGATGGCCCCGAAGATGCACCGGTACTGGTGCTGTCCAACTCCCTGGGCACCGACCTGCATATGTGGGACATCCAGATCGAGGCGTTCACCCAGTACTTCCGGGTGCTGCGTTTCGACACCCGCGGCCATGGCAAGTCGCTGGTCACCGAAGGCCCCTACAGCATCGAGCAGTTGGGCCGTGACGTGTTGGCGCTGCTGGATGCGTTGCAGATCGAGCGCGCGCATTTCTGCGGGTTGTCCATGGGCGGCCTGATCGGCCAGTGGCTGGGGATCAACGCGGGTGAGCGTTTGCGCCGGCTGGTGGTGTGCAACACCGCCGCGAAGATCGGCACGCCGGAGATCTGGAACCCGCGGATCGAGATGGTCCTGCGCGACGGTGCGGCCGCGATGGTTGCCCTGCGTGATGCGTCAATTGCCCGCTGGTTCACCGCCGACTTCGCCGAGGCTCATCCTGACCAGGCCAAGCTGATCACCGATATGCTGGCGGCGACTGATCCCCAGGGTTATGCCGCAAACTGCGCGGCCGTGCGCGACGCGGATTTCCGCGAGCAACTGGCGTCGATCAAGGTGCCGACCCTGGTGATCGCAGGCAGCGAAGATGCGGTGACGCCGCCGGCGGGTGGGCACTTTATCCAGGCGCATGTGCAGGGCGCCGAGTATGCCGAGTTCTATGCCGCGCACTTGTCCAACGTGCAAGCCGGTGCGGTGTTCAGCGACCGTGTGCTGGAATTTCTGCTATCGCGCTGAGTATCGCTGAACCCTGTGGCGAGGGAGCTTGCTCCCGTTGGGCTGCGTAGCAGCCCCTGAGCAGCCGCAACCCAACTATTTGTAAAACCCTGCAGCGGCCTCACTGGGGTCGCTGCGCGACCCAACGGGAGCAAGCTCCCTCGCCACAGGTATGTGCCTGTCGTCACCGTTGCATGAGGAGCGTTTTGTGGACGAGAAACAACGTTATGCCGAAGGCCTGCAAGTGCGCCGCGAAGTGCTGGGCGACGCCCACGTCGACCGCAGCCTCAACGCCCTGACCGAGTTCAACAGCGAGTTCCAGGAAATGATCACCCGCCATGCCTGGGGTGATATCTGGACCCGCCCGGGGCTGCCGCGGCATACCCGCAGCCTGATCACCATCGCCATGCTCATCGGCATGAACCGCAGCGAAGAGCTGAAGCTGCACCTGCGCGCCGCCGCGAGCAACGGTGTGACCCGCGCCGAGATCAAGGAAGTGCTGATGCAGAGCGCGATCTATTGCGGGATCCCGGCGGCGAATGCGACGTTTCACTTGGCCGAGTCGGTGTGGGATGAGTTGGGGGTAGAGTCGCGCGCCTAGTGCGAGTCAGCGTCCCACACCCAATTCCACACACCTGGCAGGTGCACGACTTCGTCGGCGCTTTTTACCGTGCGGGCCATGGCGGCTCGCTGCAAGGTTGCCCGGTCGGTGTAGAAAGGCTGTGTGGCGAGGGGCACGCCATTGATATGGGCGCTGTCCAGCAGGATTTGCAGGTATTCCTTCAAGTGCCAGGCGGTGTAGCGGTTGATATCGTGGAAGGTCACCACCACCGGGATCACGCCGTCCACCGTCGGTAATTCGCCTTTGGCGATGCGCTCGCGTACCACAGAGAGTTGGCGTATCAGGTTTTCCCGTCGACGCGGGCTGCCGTTGAACACCCAGATCACCCCATCGTTTGCACTCAGGTCGGTCAGCAACACATGCATGCCGTGTTGCTGATAGGCGGCGAAGGTGCGCTTGTCGTAGTTCCAGAACGGCGGGCGTACCAGTGTGGGCGGTTGGCCGGTGATGGAGGTGAGGGTCGACGAACCCAGGCTGAGGTAGTGCTCCAGTTCAGCCGGATTCTGCAAGCGATGGTTGCTGTGCCACGGGGTCGCGGTGTGGAAGCCCAGGATATGGCCGGCCGCGTATTCGCGCTCCATGGTCTTGTAGCCCCGCGGGTTGCCGCCGGAGCGGGGCGCCTCGGTCTGCAGGAAGAACACCGCCTTGATCCCCGGCTGTATCGGGTTGTTCGCCAGGTCCGCCATCACCGAACGGCTGGGGTTCATGAAGCCCGAGGCGCTGGGGCCGTCATCGAAGGTCAGCAAAAAGCGGATCGGCGCCTCGGTTTTCAGGCGTTGTTCGGTTTGCGGTGTCAGCGCCAGGGGCGGGCCGATGCAACCGCTGAGGCTCAGGGCCAGGGCTAGTGCGGCCGATACGGTGGCGAAGTGTTTCATGGCGGACTCGAATGACATTGGCTGCTGGGGCGGGTCATCCATGACACGCGCGCACCATACAACAAGACTGTCGAGGCTTTACAGCAGGCTTATCGGGTAACTGACGATCAACCGGTTTTCATCAAACTCGTTGTTGTTGTAGTCCCGGCGCATGCTGGAGTTACGCCAGCGCACATTGAGATTCTTCAGCGCTCCGCTCTGCACCACGTAGGCCACTTCACTTTCCCGTCCCCATTCCTTGCCATCGGTCACTGTGCCGCTGTGTACGTTGCTGCCACTGATGTAGCGGTTCATCAGCGTGAGGCCCGGAATACCCAGGGCGGCGAAGTTATAGTCATGGCGTACCTGCCAGGATTTTTCCTGGGCGTTGTCGTAGCTGGCGTTGTAGCTGTCGTTGGCCAGGGTGCCGCCGCTGGTGCCGTTGACGCGCATCCAGGCGCTGTTGCCGGTGAGTTTTTGCAGGCCGACGTAGAACGTGTTGCCGCCGTATCGGGCCGAGAACAGTCCGGACCAGGTCTTGTTATCGAGGTCTCCGGCGCGGGCGCTGCCGTCGTCCTTGCCATAGAAGAACCCGAGGTTGGCGCCCAGGGTCCAGTCGCCCACCGGTTGGCTGTGGATCAGGTTGAGGTATTGCTGGCTGTAGATGTCCTTGAGTTGGGCGTTCCACACACCGACCTGGGTGCGTTTGTCGTTGAAGGCATATTCGCCGCCCTGGAAGTTGAAGCGGTCGGAGGTGAACGCGGTTTTCCCGAACATGGACATGTCGGTCATGCTGCTGTCGTCCCGTGGGCTGTTGGCGCGGAACTGGCCGCCGTACAGGGTCAGGCCGTCGATTTCCTTGGAGGTGATTTGCCCGCCGCGCAGGGTTTGCGGGAGCGAGCGGCCATCGTCCGACCGCAGGATCGGCAGCACCGGCATCCATTCGCCGACTTTCACTTCTGTCTTTGAAACCCGTGCCTTGAACGCCACGCCCAGACGCCCGAATTCATCCGCCGGGCGGCCATCGTGGTCCAGCGGCAACAGCTGGGTGCCACCCGTGCCGCGTCCGCCATCGAGCTTCAATGAGTACAGGCCCAGTACATCCACGCCGAAACCGACGGTGCCCTGGGTGAAGCCGGATTTGGCGTCGAGGATGAAGCTTTGCGTCCACTCCTGTGCGCCGCCCTGGGTCTTGCTGGGGTTGGTGTAGTTGCGGTTGAAGAAGAAATTACGCAGGTTGAGGTTGGCGCTGGCGTCTTCCAGGAAGCCGTGTTCTTCAGCGACAACGGGGAGGGCAATGCTGGCGACAGCGGTTGCCAGCAAAAGCCGGCGCGGGTCGAAAGTGCTCATGGTGTCAGACCTGTTGTTATTGGGGTTATGCAGGTGGCGGCCATGGTGCGGGGCGGTGCGGGGGCGATGAAAGTGGGGGAGAGCGGGTTGTGGGCGATGATCGAACGCAAAGTCATGGGCGTAAAAAAACCGCTTCCTGGGCGGGAAGCGGTTTTTGTCTACTGCGCCACTATCAGAACAACTTCAAGGGCGGTGCTTCTTCTTTCAACGGTTCGTTCTTCGCGGTCTGTTCGTTCCAGCCACCACCGAGGGCCTTGTACAGGTTGACCTCGCTGTTGAGCTGCGCCAGGCGGTCGGTGATCAGCGATTGCTGGGCACTGAACAGTTGGCGCTGGGCGTCGAGGAACGTCAGGTTGCTGTCGACACCAATACGGTAGCGACGCTCGGCCAGGCGGTAGTAATCCTGGTTGGCCGCGACGAAGCCACGTTGGGCGTCCAGTTGCTGCTTGTAGGTCTCACGGGCGGCGAGGCCGTCGGAGACTTCCTGGAAGCCGGTCTGGATCGCTTTCTCGTAGTTGGCGACGTTGATCTCTTTCTGGATTTTCGAGTAATCCAGGCTGGCGCGCAGGCTGCCGGCGTTGAAGATCGGGATGTTGATCTGCGGTGCAAACGACCAGGTACCCGAACCGCCTTTGAACAGGCCGCCCAGGGTCGGGCTCGCGGTGCCGGCGCTGGCGGTCAGGGTGATGCTCGGGAAGAACGCAGCGCGTGCCGCACCGATGTTGGCGTTGGCCGCCTTGAGGTTGTACTCGGCCTGCAGGATGTCGGGACGACGTTGCAGCAGGTCCGATGGCAGGCCGGCCGGTACTTCGCTCAACAGGTCATCAGCCAATGGCCGGCTGACGATGTTCGCCGGCAGGCCGGTACCCAGCAGCAGGGTCAGGTTGTTTTCGTCCTGGGCCACCTGGCGGGTATAACGCGCCAGTGCAACCCGGGCGTTTTCCACCGAGGTACGGGCCTGGCTCAGGTCCAGGGCCGAAGCCACGCCGACTTCATTGCTGCGCGAGGTCAGTTTGAAGCTCTGCTCGTACGCGCCCAGGGTGTCCTGGGTGAGCTTGAGCAGCTCCTTGTCGGCCTGCCAGGTCAGGTAGGCGTTGGCCACGCTGGCCACCAGGCTGATCTGGGTGGTGCGGCGCGCTTCTTCGGTCGCGAAGTATTGTTGCAGCGCTTGTTCGCTCAGGCTGCGTACGCGGCCGAACAGGTCCAGCTCATAAGAACTGATCCCGAGGCCCGCCGAGTATTGGCTGGTGATGCCCGCTTCGCCGGTCTGCGACAGCTTGGCCGGGGTGCGCGTACGGCTGCCGCTGCCCGTGGCCGAAACCGCCGGGAACAGGTCGGCGCGCTGGATCTGGTACTGCGCGGCATACGCATCGATGTTCAGGGCCGCGACACGCAGGTCGCGGTTGTTCACCAGGGCGGTCTGGATCAGCTGTTGCAGGGCAGGGTCATGGAAAAACTGCTTCCAGCCCTGCTCGGCAGCTGCCTGGCCCGGCGCCTGGGCCGACGAATACGCCGGCCCCTGCGGGAACTGCGCGGCTACCGGCGCTTCAGGGCGCTGGTAGTCCGGGATCAGCGAGCAGCCACTGAGCACGAATGCCGTGACAGCTAAGGAAAGTAGCGACTTGCTCATTGGCCAGCCTCTTTAGGAGTTTGCTTGGGTTCAGTCTTTTTACGCTCGCCAGCGGAGGACACGGTTGCGAAGAACAGGGGTACCCAGAAGATCGCGAGGACCGTGGCGGTGATCATACCGCCAATTACGCCCGTACCGATGGCGTGCTGGCTACCTGAGCCGGCACCGGTGGAAATTGCCAGGGGCAGTACGCCGAGCATGAACGCCATGGACGTCATGATGATCGGTCGCAGACGCATGCGGGATGCCTCGATGGCCGACTCGACGATGCCTTTGCCCTGTTCGTGGAGCTCCTTGGCGAACTCCACGATCAGGATGGCGTTTTTCGCTGCCAGACCCACCGTCACCAACAGGCCCACCTGGAAGAACACGTCGTTGGACAGTCCCCGCAGGCTGGTGGCGATCAACGCACCGATCACACCCAGCGGTACAACCAGAATCACCGCAATCGGGATCGACCAGCTTTCGTACAGTGCCGCGAGGCAGAGGAACACCACCAGCAGCGACAGGGCGTACAGCGCAGGTGCCTGGGAGCCGGACAGACGTTCTTCGTACGACAGGCCGGTCCAGGAGTAACCAACGCCAGCCGGCAGGTCCTTGGCAATGCGTTCGACTTCCGCCATCGCATCACCGGTACTGTAGCCAGGTGCCGGGGTACCGAGGATTTCCATCGCCGCTACACCGTTATAGCGCGAGAGTTTCGGCGAACCGAAGATCCACTTGCCCGAAGAGATGGCCGACAGCGGCACCATCTTCCCGGACGTGCTGCGCACGTACCATTTGCTCAGGTCTTCCGGAGACATCCGGCTGGCGGCGTCACCCTGTACATACACCTTCTTCACACGACCACGGTCGATGAAGTCGTTGATGTAGCTGCCACCCAAGGCGATTGCCAGGGTCTGCTGGATGTCTGCCAGGCTGATGCCCTGGGCACTGGCCTTCTCGTCGTCAACGGTCAGCTCGTACTGCGGCTCATCGTTCACGCCGTTGGGGCGCACGCCCGCCAGGATCTTGCTTTGTGCCGCGGCACCCAGGAACTGGTTACGCGCATCCATCAGCTTCTGGTGGCCGACGCCGCCCTGGTCTTGCAGGAACACGTCGAAACCGGTGGCGTTACCCAGTTCGAGTACCGAAGGTGGCACCACGGCAAATACCATGGCGTCCTTGAAGGCCCCGAAGAAGTAACCCTGGGCACGCTTGGCAACCTCAAATACCGACTGGCTCGAGTCACGCTCGTCCCACGGCTTGAGCATCACGAACGCGAGGCCCGAGCTCTGGCCACGACCGGCGAAGTTGAAGCCGTTCACGGTAAACACCGATTTGACAGCCTTGCCTTCGCCTGGCTCGCCTTCCTTGTCGTTCAACAGGTAGGCGCGCATATCGTCGATGACTTTCTGCGTACGTTCAGCCGAAGAACCCACCGGCGTTTGTACCTGGGCAAAGATCACGCCCTGGTCTTCCTCTGGGAGGAACGCGCTTGGAATGCGGGTGAACATCCAGATCATGCCGGCAAGGATCAGGGCATAGACCACGAACGCCGGGAACTTGTGCTTGATCATGTTACCGACGCCGCGCTCGTAGCTCAGTACGCCACGGTCGAAGGTACGGTTGAACCAGCCGAAGAAGCCGCGCTTGGGTTGGCCGTGTTTTTCCGGGTCAATCGGCTTGAGCATGGTGGCGCACAAGGCCGGGGTGAAGACCAGGGCAACCAGTACCGACAGCGCCATCGCCGAAACGATAGTGATGGAGAACTGGCGGTAGATCACACCGGTGGAACCACCGAAGAACGCCATTGGCAGCAATACCGCCGACAGCACCAGGGCGATACCCACCAGGGCCCCCTGGATCTGGCCCATGGACTTGACCGTCGCCTCCTTGGGCGACAAGTGCTCCTCGGCCATTACCCGCTCGACGTTCTCCACCACAACGATGGCATCGTCCACCAGCAAGCCGATGGCCAGGATCATGCCGAACATGGTCAGGGTGTTGATGGTGAAGCCGAACGCAGCGAGGATCCCGAAGGTACCCAGCAATACCACCGGTACGGTCATGGTGGTGATGATGGTGGCGCGGAAGTTCTGCAGGAACAGGAACATCACCAGGAACACCAGCACGATCGCTTCGATCAGGGTGTGAACCACACCGGAGATCGATTCGGTCACAACCGGCGTGGTGTCATACGGCACCACAGCCTTCATGCCAGGCGGGAAGAACGGTTCGAGGGACGCAACCGTTTCGCGAATCGCCTTGGCGGTGTCCAGTGCGTTGGCACCGGCTGCCAGCTTGATCGCCATACCGGAAGCCGGCTTGCCGTTGAACTGTGCGCTGATGCTGTAGTTCTGGCCGCCCAGTTCGATACGCGAAACGTCACCCAGGCGAACCTGGGAACCGTCGGTATTGACCTTCATCAGGATATTGCCGAACGCTTCAGTGGTTTGCAGACGCGTCTTGCCGATGATGGTGGCGTTCAACTGAGTGCCGGGCAGGGCAGGCAGGCCGCCGAGTTGGCCGGTGGCCACCTGGACGTTCTGCGCCTGGATGGCGTTGCTGACATCCACTGGCGTCAGCTGGTAGTTGTTCAGCTTGGCCGGGTCGAGCCAGATACGCATGGCGTACTGGGAACCGAACACCTGGAAGTCGCCCACACCGGCGGTCCGGGAAATCGGGTCCTGGATGTTGGAAACGATGTAGTTGGAAAGGTCATCCTTGGTCATGCTGCCGTCTTCCGACACCAGACCGATCACCATTAGGAAGTTCTTCACCGACTTGGTAACGCGGATACCCTGCTGCTGTACTTCTTGTGGCAGCAGCGGGGTCGCCAGGTTGAGCTTGTTCTGTACCTGAACCTGGGCGATGTCCGGGTTGGTACCCTGGTTGAACGTCGCGGTGATGGTCATGCTGCCGTCGGAGTTACTGTCCGAGGCGACATAACGCAGGTTGTCGATACCGTTGAGCTGTTGTTCGATCACCTGCACCACGGTGTCCTGCACGGTTTGTGCAGACGCGCCCGGGTAGGTCACCTGGATATCAATGGCGGTTGGCGCGATGGCCGGGTACTGGTTGATGGGCAACTTCAGGATCGACAGTGCCCCGACCAGCATGATCACCAGGGCAATTACCCAGGCGAAAATGGGACGGTCGATAAAAAATTTCGACATGAATTACTCCCCTTGACCAGCAGCGGCAGCAGGAGCAGCAGCGGAACCGGCGGGTTTGGCGTTATCAGCGTCCTTGACCTTGACTTCGATGCCCGGCTTGATGAATTGCAGGCCTTCGGTGATCACACGGTCACCGGCGTTCAGGCCTTTTTCCACCAGCCAGTAGGCGCCGGTAGTGCGGTTGGCCACCAGTACACGTTGCTCGACCTTGTTGTCCTTGTTCACCACCAGCGCGGTCGGGATGCCCTTCAGGTCGCGGGTCACGCCTTGCTGTGGTGCCAGGATGGCCTTGCTGTTCACACCGGCTTGCAACTGCGCGTGGACGAACATGCCCGGCAGCAGGGTGTGGTCAGGGTTCGGGAACACGGCCCGCAGGGTCACGGAACCGGTGGTTTCGTCGACCGAGACTTCGGAGAATTCCAGCTTGCCTTCCACGCCGTAGGCGGTGCCGTCTTCCAGGGTCAGCTTGACCTTGGCCGCGTTTTCGCCGGCTTTTTCCAGTTGGCCGCTTTCCAGGTCGCGACGCAGTTTCAGCATCTCGGCGGAGGACTGCGTGACGTCGACGTAGATCGGGTCCAGTTGCTGGATCACTGCCATGGCGTCGGTCTGGCCGTTGCTGACCAGCGCGCCTTCGGTGACCGAAGAGCGACCGATACGCCCGGAGATCGGGGCAAACACCTTGGTGTAGCGCACGTTGATCTGGGCCGTTTGCACGTTGGCTTCAGAGGTCATGCGGTTGGACACGGCGGTGTCGTATTCCTGGCGGCTGACGGCCTGCTCATCGACCAACTGCTTGTAGCGATCGGCAATCGACTTGGTCTGGGCGAGGTTGGCCTGGGCGCTTTTCAGCGAGGCGTCATACACCGACGGATCGATCTGATAGAGCTGCTGGCCTTCCTTGACGTCGCCCCCTTCCTTGAACAGACGCTTGAGAATGATGCCGTTGACCTGAGGGCGAACCTCGGCAATGCGGTAGGCCGTGGTGCGGCCTGGCAGCTCGGATGTCAGGGTAAAGGCTTGAGGTTGAATAGTGACCACGCCGACCTGAGGGGTTTGAGCGGGCGGAGCCGCTTCTTCCTTTTTACATCCGCTGAGCAGCGATGCCAGGGCGACGGCAGTAACCAGGGCGGTAACAGCTGGCTTAAGTTGCATGAAGATCCTCGGGTCAGGCGCGCAGAGTGCGCACAAGAAGTGTGGAAGGGTAAAAAACAGGCACTGAGTGGATAAGTAGCTTGCTACGCAATATACTTACGTTCATGGTTGTTTGTAAACTCTTGACAGGCTTCGCGGAATGTTGACAAAGCAGCGTCCAAAGCCTCGATTCTAGTACGTTCGGCGCCCTTGACGGCGTCGTCCCACAATTATTCAGATGGTCGTTAGCAGCGGTTGAGTCTGCGTTACCGATCACCCCAAGTCTCCTGATTGAGGTTTTACTGCCATGGTTCGTCGTACCAAAGAGGAAGCTCAGGAAACGCGCAGCCAGATTCTTGAAGCGGCCGAGCAGGCCTTCTACGAGCGCGGGGTTGCGCGTACCACGCTGGCGGATATTGCCGCGCTGGCAGGCGTGACACGTGGTGCCATCTACTGGCATTTCAGCAACAAGGCCGACCTGGTGCAGGCGATGCTCGATACACTGCACGAGCCGCTGGATGAATTGGCCAGGGCCAGTGAGAGCGAGGACGAGGTCGATCCGCTGGGTTGCATGCGCAAGCTGCTGATTCATCTGTTCCATCAAGTGGCCCTGGACCCGAAGACCCGGCGCATCAATGAGATTTTGTTTCATAAGTGCGAATTCACCGATGAAATGTGTGATCTGCGCCGTCAGCGCCAGACCGCCAGCCTCGAATGCAACCTGCGCATCGGGCTGACCTTGCGTAACGCGGTCCATCGCGGGCAGCTTCCGGAGAATCTCGACACCGTACGTGCCGCGGTGTGCATGCACGCCTATATCGACGGAATTCTCGGCCAGTGGCTGCTGGTGCCCGACAGTTTCCAGTTGGCCCAGGACGCAGAGCGCTGGGTCGATATCGCGTTGGACATGCTGCGCTTGAGCCCTGGCCTGCGCAATTAAGACAAAATGCGTAATTGCGACCAGTTGTGTCAACAATAAACACCGGGGCTGGTCAATCAGGCTTTTCCCTGATTTTGTGGGGTGACGTTATATACGGGCTGGCGGGCGGTTGATAGGTAGTTGGCTAAGTATTTTGTAGCAATATTGTTGCAAGGCTGTGAAGGAATGTTTCCTGCGGCCCATAAAAAAGCCCCGGCTCTCGCAAGTCGGGGCTTTTTCGTTTCAGCAGATCAGAGTGCCAGGGTCGGGTAGTCGATGTAGCCGACCGGGCCTTTGGCGTAGAAAGTCTCTGGATGTGCTTCGTTCAGCGGTGCATCGGCCTTCAGGCGAGCCGGCAGGTCCGGGTTGGCGATGAACGGCACGCCGAATGCCACGGCGTCAGCCTTGCCCGAAGCCAGCCACGCGTTGGCGCTGTCCTTGGTGAAGCGTTCGTTGGCGATGTACGGGCCACCGAAGGCGGCTTTCAGTTGTGGGCCGAGGCTGTCGCCCGCTTCCTTTTCACGGGAGCAGATGAACGCGATGCCACGCTTGCCCAGCTCTTTGGCGACGTAGGTGAAGGTTTCCGACAGGTTGGCGTCGCCCATGTCGTGGGAGTCGGCGCGCGGTGCCAGGTGCACGCCTACACGGCCGGCGCCCCAGACTTCAATCACGGCGTCAGTGACTTCGAGCAGCAAGCGTGCGCGGTTTTCCAGGGAGCCACCGTAGTTGTCGGTGCGCTGGTTGGTGCTGCTTTGCAGGAACTGGTCGAGCAGGTAGCCGTTCGCACCGTGGACTTCCACGCCGTCAAAGCCGGCGGCCTTGGCGTTCTCGGCGCCTACGCGGTAGGCGTCGACGATGTCGGCGATTTCGGCGATTTCCAGGGCGCGCGGGGTAGGGTAGTCGGCCAGCGGACGTACCAGGCTGACGTGGCCTTTAGGCTGGATGGCACTTGGCGCGACCGGGGTTTCACCGTCCAGGTACGACTCGTGGGAGATCCGGCCCACGTGCCACAGTTGCAGGAAGATCTTGCCGCCTGCACCGTGCACGGCCTTGGTCACATTGGCCCAGCCGCGAACCTGGTCGTTGGACCAGATGCCCGGGGTGTCCGGGTAACCCACGCCCATTGGCGTTACGGAGGTGGCTTCGCTGAGGATCAGCCCGGCGGAAGCGCGTTGGACGTAGTACTCAGCCATCAGCGCATTGGGCACGCGACCGGCGTCGGCACGGCAGCGGGTCAGCGGCGCCATGATGATGCGGTTCGACAGTTCCAGGTCGCCCAGTTTGATCGGATCGAAAATAGTCGTCATGGGATAACACCCTTCTCTTTAGTTGATCAGTTAGTCGCGGGGGCCAGGTCGGCATCGCCGGTCTGACGGAAAGTAATCAGGGTCACCAGCAGCGCGAGCACGGCCAGTGCAGCAGCGGCCAGGGGCACGCTGGTCAGGCCGAAGCCGTGGGCAATCACGCTGCCGCCCACCCAGGCGCCGAGGGCGTTGCCGATGTTGAAGGCGCCGATGTTCAAGGTGGACACCAGGTTCGGTGCGGCCTTGCCGAAGGTCACCACGTTGATTTGCAGTGCCGGTACGGCGGCAAACGAGGCGGTGGCCCAGAGGAACAGGGTGATTTCAGTCGGGATCACGGCGACGCTGGTCCAGGTCAGTACGGTGGACACCACCGCCATGCTGATGAACACGCCGATCAGGGTGGCAGCCAGGCGCTTGTCTGCCAGCTTGCCGCCGATAATGTTGCCGACGGTCAGGCCCAGGCCGATCAGCAGCAGGGTCCAGGTCACGCCCTTGGGCGAAACACCGGTGACGTCCCCCAGCAGCGGCGCGACGTAGGTGAAGAGGGTGAACATCGACGCAGCGAACAGCGCGGTCATGCTCAGCGACAGCCAGATGCCGGCGCCTTTGAGTGCTCTGAGCTCGGCGCGCATGTCGAGTTTTTCCTCGTCACGCTTGGCCGGCAGGAAGCGGATCAGACCGATCAGGGCGATCACCCCAATCACCGTCACGGCCCAGAAGGTCGAGCGCCAGCCGGCTTCCTGACCCAGCGCGGTGCCCAGCGGTACGCCGAGCACGTTGGCCAGGGTCAGGCCGGTGAACATCAGCGCCACGGCCGAAGCACGCTTGTTGGCCGGCACCAGGTTGGCGGCGACCACCGAACCGATACCGAAGAACGCACCGTGGCACAGCGCGGTGACCACACGGGCAAACATCAGCACGTTGTAGTCGCTGGCCAGGGCGCAGAGCAGGTTGCCGATGATGAAGATGCCCATCAACGCTACCAGGGCGGCCTTGCGCGGCAGCTTGGCGGTGGCCAGTGCCATGAAGGGGGCACCGATGGCCACGCCCAGGGCGTAGCCGGTCACCAGCCAGCCGGCGCCGGGAATCGATACACCGAGGTCGGCCGCCACATCGGGCAACAGGCCCATGATGACGAACTCGGTCGTACCGATGGCGAAGGCGCTTAAGGCCAGGATGAGTAGCGAGAGAGGCATTGATGGGTCCTTGTTACAGCGGTGCGCTGAGTTCTTCGGTGAGCGCTTTGAGGAAGGCTTGGATTACGTCCTCATTGCGTTTGAAAAAGTGCCATTGGCCGGCCTTCTGGCTGCTGATCAGCCCCGCCCGTTGCAGGTTCGCCAGGTGCGCCGACACGGTGGACTGAGACAGCCCGCAGCGCTGGTCGATCTGCCCGGCGCAAATGCCGTATTCGTGGTTGTGCAACTGCTCGGGGAATTGCACTTTCGGGTCTTTCAGCCAGTTGAGGATGTCTCGCCGTACTGGGTGCGCCAGGGCTTTTATTATTTCGTCGAGGTCGATGGACATGGCAGTGATGCTCGGTTTTGTAAAACGTTATATCGCGATGAGGCGAACTTTAAATCGTTGTATCCCGATATACCAATATGATTTTGGTCTTAAACCAGATTGAATCGGTATATCGGGTTATAACGATACGTTGACGGCAGTGCTAGACTGCGCGCCATGAATTATCTCGCACATCTGCACCTCGGCGGCCAACTTCCTGCTCAATTGCTTGGCAGCCTGTATGGCGACTTTGTTAAAGGTCGCCTGCAAGGCCAATTCAGCCCGCAAATCGAGTCGGCGATTCAGTTGCATCGCTCAATCGATCGCTACACCGACAGTCATCCGCTGATCGGGCAGGCGCTGTCGCGCTTCACCCTGACCCGGCGCCGCTATGCCGGGATTGTCCTCGATGTGTTTTTCGACCACTGCCTGGCGCGGGACTGGGCGTTATATGCCGATCAGCCGCTGGAGCGATTTACCTCTGAGGTTTACCGGGTGCTCGCCGAAGAACCGGCGTTGCCGGGGCGGCTGGCGCAGATTGCGCCGTACATGGTGGCGGATGACTGGCTGGGTTCGTACCGCGAATTTGCGGTGATGGAACAGGTACTTCGAGGCATTGGCCGACGCCTGACACGGCCCGAAGAACTGGGCCATGCCATGCAGGAATTACGAGCGCTGTACGAGCCGTTGAGCGAGGACTTTCGGGTGTTTTACCCAGAATTGCAGCGGTTCTCAAATAGCCAGTTGGCAATACAACTATAAATGTGGGAGCGGGCTTGCTCGCGAAAGCGGTGGGTCAGCTAATGAATCTGCTGACTGATGCACCGCCTTCGCGAGCAAGCCCGCTCCCACATTTTTCACCGTGCTCGCTTCAGGCCGCGAATGCTGGCCGCGCTGGCATTTGCTCAGCTTCTGGAAGGGGGCCAAACAACGCCTTCTGCACCGCCTGCTGCGCCTGGAACGCCAGCGCCGCACGTTCCTGCCCGGCGCAGGCAATCGGCTTGAGCAGATGGATTTCCACGTCGCCCTGGTCATTGCCGAACAAACGCATCAAGTGCGAGAGCAAATCATCGTCGCCAATAAACGGTGCCAGCGGGTCGATGTGGCCATCGCGCAGATAACGAATCGCCACCGGTTGCAGCGACACATCGGCATCAATCGCACTGGCCAGTAACCGCCCGTGGAACGTACGCAGGGCGCGGCCGTCGGTGGTGGTGCCTTCCGGGAACATCAACAGCGGGTGTTGTTGTTCCAGATGACGCGTCATCTGTTTGCGGATCAACTGGCTGTCCCCCGAACCTCGGCGGATGAACAGGCTGCCTGCCTTGGCGGCCAACCAGCCCGCCACCGGCCAAGTGCGCACCTCGGCCTTGGACAGGAACGACATCGGCGCCACCATCCCCAGCAGCGGGATATCGGTCCACGATACGTGGTTGCTGACCCACAGCATCGACTGTTGCGGCAACTCACCGTGAACGGTCACGCGAAAGGGCAGGGCGTTGGTCAGCCGTGCCATGAAAAAACGCGACCAGCGCTGCCGGCGCACCATCGAGTTGGCCACGCCCAGACGTTCAAACACGCCAAACACGCTGGCCATGGTCAAACCCAGGGCCACCACCACCAGCACGTGGGCAATTCGCCCGTACACCCGAAGGCGGCTCATCACATGGCTGCCTTGAAGTGGCGGGCATACCGCGGGCACAGCTCGTCGCGCTTGAGCAGGATGAACACGTCGGCCACCTGGAAGTCTTCGTCCCAGCAGGGTTCGCCGCAAATCTTTGCACCCAGGCGCATGTAGGCCTTGAGCAAGGGGGGCATTTCGGCGATGACGTTGGATGGCAGGTCCAGTGCCGGCAGCGGCTTTTTCGGCTCGGCCCGCAGGTGTTCGTTGCACAGGTAGCGTTCGCGCAGGCGCTGCATGATGGCGTGGGCCTGGATGCCGCCGTCGTGCATCGGGATGCTTGCGCAGCCCATCAGGTAGCTGTAGCCACCCTGGTTGAGGACTTCGGCCAGCTCGCCCCACAACACGGCGATGGTGCCGCCGTTGCGGTAGGCGGGGTCGACGCAGGTGCGGCCGATTTCCAGGATGGGGCCTTTGAGGTGCAGCAGGCCATGGAGGCTGAATTCTTCTTCGCTGTAGAAGCGGCCCAGGGTGGTGGCGGCCTGGTGGTCGAGCAAACGGGTGGTGGCGACGAGTCGACCGCTGTTCAAATCCCGCACGCCGATGTGGCTGCAGTGAACATCATAGTCATCCATGTCCAGGCCCAGTTCAGCGCCTTTCAGCTTGGCGTTGAATTCGCCGCTGAACACGTTGAACCGCAGGGCCTGGGCTTCCTGCAAAGCCTGGGCGCCGATCAGGCGTTCGGCTTGCAGACGGCGTTCATTGCCGGTGTCGCTGATGCGGGCGATCTGAGTCATGGCGAGTCTCCGAGTGCCGGCCAGGGTTACGGCCGGTCGACTTGTTTGTGCCATGTCAGGCTATGTAGGGCCGGTGTCATCTCCATGAAGTTACGGTGACGCTTAGATGACAGGGGGCTTGGTGGTGGTTTGCAGGGGGATTGAGTACATATCCGTTATTTAGGTAACGGCTGCTTAGGGTTCCGCTCTTACAG
>NZ_JACAQC010000048.1:0-232 GCF_013385345.1 Pseudomonas sp. I8001 | reverse complement strand
GATCAAAAGCCAGAGCGAAAGCCAAATCTGAAGCTGATGCAGCTCTGCTTTTCTGTGGGAGCTGGCTTGCCTGCGATGCAGACACCTCGGTGCATCAGGTACACCCAGTTGATGCCATCGCAGGCAAGCCAGCTCCCACATTTGACCGTGCCCGCTTTAGCTTTTGATTTGGCTTTTAAACACTCAAGCCGGCCGGGAGGCCGCTGTGCTCTTGATCTGCTTTTGATCTTGA
>NZ_JACAQC010000047.1:0-19568 GCF_013385345.1 Pseudomonas sp. I8001 | reverse complement strand
GCCTAGGCGAGGTGCCGAGTGGTGGGGCAAGAGCGTTTTGCTTACTTTTGCGCTTTTCAAAAGTGAGCCGCTGTAAGAGCGGAACCAATAGCAGCCGTTACCGCAGGAATGGATATGTACACGGTAAACGCCAACCCAAGGGGTCACTCATGTTCAACAAAATCCTCATAGCCAACCGTGGCGAAATCGCCTGCCGCATCCAGCGCACCGCCCAATCCCTGGGCTACCGCACCGTAGCGATCTATAGCGAAGCCGACACCGACGCCCTGCACGTCCAGATGGCCGACGAAGCCATCAACATCGGCCCCGCCCCCGTCACCCAGTCCTACCTGAACATCGAAGCCATCCTCAACGCAGCCCACCGCACCGGCGCCGACGCCATCCACCCCGGCTACGGCTTCCTCTCCGAAAACCCCGACTTCGCCCGAGCCTGCGCAAACGCCGGCCTCACCTTCATCGGCCCCAGCCCCGAAGCCATCGACCTGATGGGCAGCAAACGCCTCTCAAAAATCGCCATGCTCAACGCCGGCGTCCCCTGCATCAAGGGCTACCAAGGCCCCGACCAGGACGACCCAACCCTGCAACAACAAGCCACCCACATCGGCTACCCACTGATGATCAAGGCCAGCGCCGGCGGCGGCGGCCGCGGCATGCGCCTGGTACACAACCCCGACACCCTGCTGGAACACCTGCGCACCGCCCGCTCCGAAGCACAAAACGCCTTCGGCAGCGCCGAACTCATCCTCGAACAAGCCCTGATCGCCCCCCGCCACGTCGAAATCCAACTGTTCGGCGACACCCACGGCAACCTGATCTACCTCGGCGAACGCGACTGCTCGGTCCAGCGCCGCCATCAAAAAGTCATCGAAGAAGCCCCCTGCCCCGTCATGACCCCCAAGCTGCGCCAAGCCATGGGCGAAGCCGCCCTCAAGGCCGCGCGCGCCGTCAATTACGTCGGCGCCGGCACGGTGGAGTTCCTGCTCGACCGCGACGGCAATTTCTACTTCCTGGAAATGAACACCCGCCTGCAGGTCGAACACCCGGTCACCGAACTGATCACCGGCCTCGACCTCGTCGCCTGGCAACTGCACATCGCCGCCGGCCAACCTTTGCCCCTGAGTCAGGAACAAGTGACCCTCACCGGTCACGCCATGGAAGTGCGCCTGTACGCCGAAGACCCGGCCCAGGGCTTCCTCCCGCAAACCGGCGACGTACTGCGCTGGGACCCGGCGCCAGGTGTGCGCATCGATCATGGCGTGCTGGAAGGCCAGCGCATCACCCCGTTCTACGACTCGATGCTGGGCAAGATCATCGCCCACGGCGCCACCCGCGAAGAGGCCCGGCGCAAGCTGGTCAGGGCCGTGGAAGACTGCGTGCTGCTCGGCGTGCCCACCAACCAGCGCCTGCTGGCCAGCCTGCTCAAGCATCCACACTTCATCGCCGGCGATTTCAGCACCGGCTTTATTGCCGAACACTTCAGCGACATCCCGCGTCCCCACGCGACCAACGAAGAGCTGGCCCTGGCCGCCGCGCTGTTTTACCAACACAGCGCCAGCGCTCACACCCAGCCATTATCCGGCTGGCGCAACAACGCCAGCGTACCCTGGACCTGGCAATTGGCCGAACACGACGAGCCCCGGACCATCAGCCTCAGTGTGCTGGCGGACAATTGCCTGCAAGTCGAGATTGATCAGCACGCCATCGAAATACGCGACCTCTCCACCGACGGACGCTGGGCCACCGCCGTTCTCAACGGCATTCGCCGTCGCATTGCCTACCACCTGCAAGGCACCCGGCTCTGGTTGCCCGGCGTGTGCATCAATGATCGAACCCAAACCGTCGCCACCCGCCAGGCCGAGGCCGGCAACGGCACGGTCAAGGCGCCGATGGATGGGGCAATTGTCGAAGTACGGGTCAGCGAAGGCGATTCGGTCAGCAAGGGCCAGCTGTTGCTGGTGCTGGAAGCGATGAAAATGGAGCACCCACTCAAGGCCGGCATGAGTGGCGTGGTCAAGCGAATCCAGGCGGTTGCAGGCGATCAGGTCAGGAACCGTCAGATTTTGCTGGAGATCGAGTAAGCCCTGGGCGGAACTAGCAGGCTTGGCTACGCTCTATCCCCATCAGGACGGGAAGAGTACGGGAACCTGCGATGCCTCATTGGCTGATTATTGATCTTGAAGCCACAACGGATGAAGGCGGCTGGCCCGTGACCGAGATGGAAATCATCGAAATCGGTGTGAGCCTGGTCAACCGCCAGGGCCGTGAACTGGACCATTTCCAGCGTTTCGTGCGGCCATTGCGCAGGCCGCTGCTGACGCCGTTCTGCCGCCAGTTGACCCACATCACCCAGGCGAATATCGACGCTGCCGCGCCGTTGATCGAGGTGTGGCCGCTGTTCGAACGCTGGCTTGGCCAGCACCAGGCACGCCTGGAAGGCTGGGCGAGCTGGGGTGACTACGACCGCCAGCAACTGGAACTGGAGTGGCAGCGCCATGGCTTGAGCAGCGTGCTGGGCCAGACGCCCCACGTGAACCTCAAGCAACGCTTCGCCAAGGCCCGGCGCCTGGACAAGCCGCTGGGGCTCAACGGCGCGCTGCAACTGGCCGGCATGCAGTTCCACGGCCAACAGCATCGGGCGCTGGAAGATGCACGCAATACCGCACGGCTGCTGCCGTTGATTTTGCCCGTGTAGAAGGCATACTGGCCGACCTTTCTTGACCCTTTTCCGAGGATTCGCCCATGTTTAAAGTCAACGAGTACTTCGACGGCACCGTCAAGTCGATCGCTTTCGGCACTGCAGAAGGTCCGGCGACCATCGGCGTCATGGCCCCGGGTGAATACGAGTTCGGCACTGCCCAGCGTGAAATCATGCACGTGGTATCGGGCGCACTGACCGTCAAGCTGCCAGACAGCACCGACTGGGAAACCTTCGCCGCCGGCAGCCAGTTCAACGTGCCAGCCAACAGCAAGTTCCAGCTGAAGGTGGCGGTCGACACCGCCTACCTGTGCGAATACCGCGGCTAAACGTTCGATAACCGAAAAAAATGCCCGTCTCGCGAGAGACGGGCATTTTTCATTTCAGGGCTGCTTACTCCAGGATCGTCACCGGCATGCCGACTTCCAGGCGGCCCACCCCATCGTTGACCAGGTTCTGCCCAAACATCACATCGCCCTCTTGCTCGCGGTAGGTCTTGAGCGTGGCCAGCGGTTCGCGGTCGGCACTGCGCTCGCCACTCGCCGGGTCGATGGTGGTGAGGATGCAGCGTGAGCAGGACTTGACCACGCGAAACTCCACGTCACCGATCCGTATCCGCTTCCAGCCGTCTTCGGCAAAGGCTTCGCTGCCCTCGATCACCAGGTTGGGGCGAAAACGCAGCATCTCCATGGGCCGACCGATACGCTGGGACAGGTCATCCAGGGACGCCTGGCCGATCAGCAGCAACGGAAAGCCATCGGCAAACGCGACCTTGTCATCATCCTTGCCGTAGCCGGCCTCGGTCGTGCGCGCACGGGACAGCGGCACTTGCACCAGCCGCGTGGGCTTGCCGATGAATTCGCTGAGCCAGGCGCCTGCCTCGTCACCGGCATCCGGCACGCGCAAGGTGTCGCGCCAGATGGTCACGCCGCGCAACTCGGCATCGCTGCCGGGTAGTGGCACGTCAAGCGCAGGTTGGCCCTCGGCGCTCAAGGTCAGGCCACCGGCGCTGTTCCACAGCGCCGAGAGCTGGCTCATCCTGGCCACGGCGCGCTGGGTCAGGAAACGCCCGCTGGCCTCGTCCACCAACATCCAGCGTCGATCCCCGTCGAGCCCGAGTGTGTCCAGGCCGATCTGCTGCAAGGATTCACCCTTGCCGGACTTCAAGGGGTATCGGTACAACGCGCTGAGACGAAGCATGGGCCTGCATTCCTGAGGGACAAAGCCGTCACCCTAAGCTCAAGCCGGGACTTCGTCCAGCATCAGGCGCTGACGCACCACGTCCACCAACTTGTCGGGCTGGAACTTGGAGAGGAAGTTGTCGCAACCGACCTTCTTCACCATCGAGTCGTTGAAGCTGCCGGACAACGACGTATGCAGCACCACGTACAGGCTGCGCAGGCGCGGGTCGTTGCGAATCTCGGTGGTCAGGCGGTAGCCGTCCATCTCGGGCATTTCGGCGTCGGTGAAGATCATCAACAGCTTGTCGGTCATCACCTGGCCACTGTCGGCCCAGGCCTTGAGCATGTTCAGTGCCTTGAGGCCGTCGCTGGCAATGTGCATCTTCACCCCCAACTGTCCGAGGGTGTCACGCAGTTGCGAGAGGGCGACGTTGGAGTCATCCACCAGCAGCACTTCGCGGCCGCGGGCGCGTTCCAGCACCGGGTCTTCAAGTTTCTCGCGGGAAACCTTGGCGTTGTAGGGCACGATTTCGGCGAGGACTTTTTCCACGTCGATGATTTCCACCAACTGGTCATCGACCTTGCTGATGGCCGTCAGGTAATGCTGGCGCCCGGCACTTGCCGGCGGCGGCAGGATCGCCTCCCAGTTCATGTTGACGATGCGGTCGACGCCGCCCACCAGGAACGCCTGCACCGAGCGGTTGTACTCGGTGACGATAATGGTGCTGTTGGGGCCCGGAATCAGCGGACGCATGCCAATCGCCTGGGACAGGTCGATCACCGGCAACGTCTGCCCACGCAGGTTGACCACGCCGCAGACAAACGGGTGGCGCTGGGGCATCAGGGTCAACTTGGGCAGTTGCAGCACTTCCTGCACCTTGAACACGTTGATCGCGAACAGCTGCCGCCCGGCCAGGCGAAACATGAGGATCTCCAGGCGATTCTCACCCACCAATTGTGTGCGTTGATCTACCGTGTCGAGAATGCCGGCCATTAAAGACTCCTGGGGTTTAGCGGATGGATAGTGCTGGTCACTGAAGCAGGTTATCGGCGGCAAACGCCGGACCTTGACCCCCACTAAAATGCCATGCAAATCCATTGATGTCACACTGACATCATGCTTTACTGAACCCGCTTCAACGCAAGGCCCATCACCACCGCCGCGTGACCGCAAAGTCTGCGCGAGGTTCCGCTATGTAAGGGATTCCCCTATCCACAATCAGGACCAACCTGATATTCGCGATATCTAATAGCCATTAATGTGACGCCATTCTCATTGCATGAATGGAGTCAGGCTTTTGTTTGCTATCGCAAGCCCACGGCCAACGGATCATCCAGTGACTTATGTACTGGCACCCAAAGAAGTTGTGCGAATGCCCCTGGAAATTGTGGGGTACTCGGACGACGGCCGTCATTCAAATAAATTTCCTACTGAAAAGTCGGAACGGGCCTACAGATATTCGTCATATTTCAGCGGTAGTTTTACGCCATTCAACCGGTGCAACATCTCATCATCCGATCGTATGTTCTGGAGACTTGTGTGATGAACGACGGCAAAGAGTGGCAACTTGCACTTCCCGAGTTCCTCCTCGAGGCGGAAATGTTGCTGGCCAAGTCTGAAGAATGCTTGAGCCACCTGCATTTGATCCGCAACGACAGTGACGCGATCGACTGCATGAAAACCAACCTGATCAAGCTCGCGGAAAAATCCGAAGCCCTGGCCCTGAGGGCGATCAGCGAGTTCTCACGGCATATCCAGTACCTGATCAGCAACGCCGCCAGCCCCCTGCAACTGCATGACGAAGCACTTGATGCACTGCACAACTGCCTCACCCTGCTGGCCTGGCAACTGGAGTTGATCGATACAAAAACCGGCAAGCTCGGCCTGGATGAAACGGAACAAACCGTGTTGATCGCCACCGTTGTCCAACACATCCCCCAAAGCGATTTCGGCTATAAGCAACAACACAGGCCTTACGCTATTTGAGGCTTCTTCGCATTCAAGCGACAAAAAATGTCGCATTCAATTGCCTGATTATCTAAAAACGACACCACAACTATTTATGCATCACGACGTCGTTAGCAGAAAAATATCAATAAGCCACTAACGACAATACTGATACAAAACAACTTCAATGATACAACTTCCCCACTCGTTGAACTCCGGGACTACCTTCCGGGACGCTGCCGTGATTAATACGCCTCATCCCGCTCGGCGCCAGGCGACCAACGGTAATAGTGGTGGTACCATGCCCCGCTCGAAGTGACTCAACTTCATGATGCATATAAACGTGAAATGCGCCTCCTATGTACGCCAGCCTGAAGTCACTCATCGCAAGGTCCGTGTCCCGAAGCAATGCACGCTGGATAACCCTCGCGCTATGCCTGTGCGCGTGCCTGCTCAGCCTGTGGGCTTATGCACACTCGGCCGATCTTCCCCTGGCGCTGTTGTCAGTGAACCTGGCCACCCTGCTGGTGGTGGGCTTGCAACAGTGGCGCTCACGCAAGTCCATCAAGTTCCAGCCCCAGGAGTTGGCCGACCGTCTGTTGCAGGTCCAGGAAAACGAACGTCATCGCCTCAGCCGCGAACTGCACGACGATATCGGCCAACTGTTGACCGCCGCCAAGCTGCAAAGTGAATGGCTCAAGCGCCGTCTTCCGGAAAACCTGCAGGGCCACTGTGCGGTGCTGTGCAACACCCTCAACGAAACCCTGGCCAAGGTGCAGGACGTGTCGGCCATCCTCAACCCCCGGCAACTGGCGAGCCTGGGCCTTGAGGCGAGCCTGCGGGCGCATCTGCTCAAGACCCTGGAAAACACCCGGGTAAGCTGGAGCCTGGAATGCCATCAACGGCTGACCGGCATCCCGGAAGAGATGGCTGTTGCCGCCTTTCGCATTACCCAGGAAGCCGTCACCAATATGCTGCGCCATGCCCAGGCACGTAACCTGCTGGTACGCCTGCAACGCCTGCCCGAAGGCCTGTCACTGTTTATCAGCGATGACGGCCAGGGCTTTTCGCCCGCCATCAACCCCGCCCAGGAAGGCCAGCGGGGCATGGCCGGGATGTCCGAGCGGATTGATCAACTGGGAGGCACATTGTCGGTCAATAGCCAGCCAGGCTCCGGGACGAGGATCGAAGCGCTTTTCCCCTGGGCGCCCCGCGCCCTCGAACGGGCCAACCCCCATAAGGTTCTAGAGTGACGTGCAACTTACTCCTGGTGGATGACCACTCCCTGATCAGGGCCGGCGTGCGTGCGCTGGTCATGGATATTCCCGGCTACGCGGTGATCGGTGAAGCGAGCGACGGCGCGCAGTTGCTGGAGCGGTTTGACGCGCTGCAACCCGACATCGTGCTGCTTGACCTGTCGATGAAGCACACCGGCGGGCTCGATGCATTGAAAGACCTCAAGCGCGCCTATCCGAAGAGCAAGGTGCTGATCCTGTCGATGCACACCGACCCGGAGCTGATCATGTGCGCGCTGGAGTCCGGCGCCCATGGCTACCTGCTCAAGGACACCACGGCCAATGAGCTGGAGCACGCGCTGCTGGCGTTGCGCAACAACGAACGCTACCTCAGCCCGGCAATCGCCCATACGGTGATCAACCAGGCGCTGATCCGCAATCAGGCCCAGGTCAACCCGCCGCCCCACAGCCACAACCTGACGGCACGCCAGTTGGAAATCCTGCGGTTGATCGTGCGCGGCAAGTCCACCCGTGAAATCGCCAATGGCCTGGGTCTGAGCATCAAGACCGTGGAAGCCCACCGCTCGCAGATCATGAAGCGCCTGCAGATTTTCGACGTGGCGGGCCTGGTGCTGTTCGCAGTGCGCGAACAGATCATCAGCCTTGACGATTAGTCAGCAACGGTGAGTCCTCCGGCAGATGCACCCGCAGTGCCTGGGGCAAGGCCGAGAAGTGCAAGTCGTCACCCTGGAGTGGTTCGCCGTCGAGGTTGATCGCCAGCCCTTCGGCGACCTTGATTTCGACCCACGGCAAGCGCGCCCGCACAAACATATTGTCCAGGCCCCAGCCGTCCGTCATCAGGTTGCGCAGGGTGCCGACCACTTCCTGCGGCGCCGGCAAGATGCTGATATCCAACAAACCATCATCGGCCAGGGCGCCGGGGCACAGCACGTGGCCACCACCGGCCTGGCGCCCGTTGCCGATGCCCAGGGCCAGCAGCTCGCCGCGCCAGTGAAAGTCAGGGCCCTGCAATTCACCGTAGGCCGCGCGCAACTCGCTGAAGCGTGACAGGCCGGTAAACAGATACGCCGCGCCACCGAGGACTTTCTTCAAGTCTTCGGAGGTGTTGGCGGTGACCTGGCTGCCAAAACCACCGGTGGCCATATTCAGGAAGATCTGCCCGCCTACTTCGCCCAGGTCGATGGCACGGGCCGGTACATCCAGCAGGTCCAGGGCCTGCTCGGGCTCCAGCGGCACACCGGCGGCGCGGGCAAAATCGTTGGCGGTACCGAGGGGCATCAGCACCAGGCTGGCCTCGGTCTTGGCCCGGGCCATGGCCTCGGCCACATCCCGCAGGGTGCCGTCACCGCCGCCGGCGATCAGCCGCGTGTAGCCATCGGCAAGGGCCTGATCGACAAACCGCTGGGCATCGCCACCCTCCCACGTCACCCGTACGGCCAGCTCCCAGCCCTGCTCGCGCTTGCCCTGCACCGCCGCCCGCACCTGCTCGTTGAGGGCTTGCTTGCCGTGCAGAATCAACAGTGCCTTGGGTGTGCTCATGGATGAATGCTCCTGGGTTTAAGGTTCCTGAGGGATGTTGACCGTGGCCAATCGAAAAAAAGCCATCGGATGTAGAAATTAACCGGGTTTTGTAGCGTTTCTGACACGGATCAACTCGCACTTGGCGAAATCGACCTAGACTTATACCTATTCCCACCCGACAAGGCCGTCGCACCATGATCACCATGTCCGCCTTCCACTCCATGCTTATCCCCATCCTGACCGGCATGATCCTCCTGGCCATCGGCTTCAACTTCCGCGACAAACCCATCGGTGTGTTCGGCATGTGGATCGGCATGCTGCTGATCCTCGGCACCGTGGTTTACAAGATCCTCGCCAAACTCGCCGAATGACAATCTCACTCGCATTGCACATGACGGCCTCGTACACTCGGTCAATTCGTCGTTTTTAAGGTTGACCGCCTCGTGCTTGCCCGTCTGTTTGCCCTGCCCTGTTGCCTGCTTTTCTGCCTGCTGACCCTGCTGCCCATGGCGCCTGCCCACGCCGTGAGCCTGCCAGGGCTGCTGGGCAGCAACACCAAAACCCAGCCACAAGCCGACGTCCCGTTGGGCCAGTCCCTGGACGAGGTGATCAAGACCCTGGAAAACGACCAGCAGCGCACCAAGCTGCTGAGCGACCTGAAAAAGCTTCGTGAGACCACGCAAAAGGCCCAGCCCGCCGCCGAACTGGGTGTGCTCGGTTTGATCGGCGGCACGCTGTCGAGCCTGGAGCAACAATTCTCCGGTGCCGACAGCCCGCTCAATCGCTGGTCCAACGAGTTTGACCAGGCCAAGGATGAACTCACCGCACTGATGCTGCCGGCCAGCGAATGGCTGCCGATCATCTTTGCCTTTGCCATGATCCTGATGCTCTGGAGCCTGCTGGCCGCGATCCTGATCTGGCTCAGCCACCGGGTGCGCGAGCGCTTCGGCCTGACCGAAGAACTGCCGCAACACCCCAAGACCTGGGACCTGCTGCGCTTTGCCCTGCGCAAGCTCGGCCCGTGGCTGATCGCGTTGGTGATCACCGTCTACATGAGTTACGCACTGCCCTCGTCCCTCGGCAAATCCCTGGCGATGGTGCTGGCCTATGCGCTGGTGGTGGGCACCTGCTTCTCGGCGATCTGCGTGGTCGCCTTTTCCGTACTCGACGGCCCGCACCGTCACCGCGCGTTGTACATCCTGCGCCACCAGGCCTTCCGGCCGTTATGGCTGATCGGCAGCTTTGCCGCCTTTGGCGAAGCCGTCAGCGACCCGCGCCTGGCCGAGAGCCTGGGCCAGCACCTGTCCCATGTCGCCGCGACCATCGCCAATGTCATGGCCGCGCTGTCCACCGGTGTGTTCATCCTGCGATTCCGCCGGCCGATTGCGCACCTGATCCGCAACCAGCCGCTGTCCCGCCGCCTGACCCGCCGCGCCCTGAGTGACACTATCGAAATCGTCGGCACCTTCTGGTACCTGCCGGCGTTGCTGCTGGTGGGCATCTCGCTGTTCGCCACCTTCGTCTCCGCCGGCGACACCAGCACCGCCCTGCGCCAGTCGTTGTTGTGCACGGTGTTGCTGGTGCTGTGCATGGTGATCAACGGCCTGGTGCGCCGCCATTCACTCAAGCCGCAGCGTGGGCACAAGCGCCATGCGCTGTACTCCGAGCGCCTGAAAAGCTTCGTCTACACCCTCGCCCACCTGGTGGTGTGGCTGGTGTTTATCGAACTCGGCCTGCGGGTCTGGGGCCTGTCGCTGATCCGCTTTACCGAAGGCGACGGGCATGAAATCAGCGTCAAGCTGTTCGGCCTTGCCGGCACATTGCTGTTTGCCTGGCTGATCTGGATCCTCAGCGACACCGCGATCCACCACGCCCTCACCCGCTCGCGCAAAGGCCTGGCCAATGCGCGTGCGCAGACGATGATGCCGTTGATTCGCAACGTGCTGTTCGTGACCATCTTCATCATTGCCGCCATCGTCGCCCTGGCGAACATGGGCATGAACGTCACGCCGCTGCTGGCGGGTGCCGGTGTGATCGGCCTGGCCATCGGTTTTGGTGCACAGTCGCTGGTGGCGGATTTGATCACCGGCCTGTTCATCATTATCGAAGACTCCCTGGCAATTGATGACTACGTGGATGTCGGCGGCCACCTGGGGACGGTCGAAGGGTTGACCATCCGTACCGTGCGCCTGCGGGACATCGACGGCATCGTGCATACGATCCCGTTCAGTGAAATCAAAAGCATCAAGAACTACTCCCGGGAGTTCGGCTACGCGATCTTCCGGGTGGCGATTCCCTACAACATGGAAATCGACGACGCCATCAAGCTGATGCGCGACGTCGGGCAGAAGATGCGCAACGACCCGTTGCAGCGGCGCAATATCTGGTCGCCGCTGGAGATTCAGGGTGTAGAAAGTTTCGAGTCCGGCAGTGCGATTCTTCGCGCCCGCTTCAAGACCGCGCCGATCAAGCAGTGGGAGGTTTCGCGGGCGTTCAACCTGTCGCTCAAGCGTCACCTCGATGAAGCCGGGCTGGACCTGGCCACCCCACGCTTGAGCGTGCAAGTGGTGACAGCGGCGGGAGGCGTGCAAGAGAAAGAATAAGCGCTGCCCGGACGACGTCAGGATCAACAACAATAATCATGGAGAGTCCTTATGCGTTTGACCGGTCTTACACACCAATGGGTATTCGGCCTGCTGTGCGGTGTCGCCAGCAGCGCGGTCATCGCCGCCAGCAGCGGCCAGGACAGTGCCCGCGAAACCATCGCCGCCCAGGCCAAAGTACTGGAACCGGCCTTGCTAGAAACCCGGCGCGACATCCACGCCCATCCTGAACTGGGCAATACCGAACATCGCACCGCGGAGCTGGTGGCCAAGCAACTGCGGGAGATGGGGCTGGAGGTCAAGACTGGCGTGGCGCGCACGGGCGTTGTCGCCATCCTCAAGGGCGCCCTGCCCGGCCCGACCGTGGCCTTGCGCGCCGACATGGATGCGCTGCCGGTCAAGGAAGTCTCCGGCCTGCCCTTCGCCTCGAAGGCCAAGGGTGTGTACCTCGATAAAGAAGTCGACGTGATGCACGCCTGCGGCCACGACGCCCACACCGCCATCCTGCTGAGCACGGCGAAAATCCTTACAGGTATGCGCGATCGTCTGCCTGGGACCGTGGTGTTTTATTTCCAGCCGGCTGAAGAAGGCCCGAGCGACTTTATCCCCGACGGTAAAAACACTTGGGGCGCGAAGATGATGGTGCAGGAAGGGCTGATGAAATCGCCCAAGCCGGATGCCGTTTTTGGGCTGCATGTGTGGGCCGGGGTGCCTGCGGGGCAGATTGCGTATCGGCCGGGGCCGACGCTGGCGAGCTCGGATGACCTGCGGATCAAGATCCTGGGCAAGCAGACCCATGCGGGGCGGCCGTGGGATGGGATCGATCCGATTACCGTGGGGGCGCAGGCCATTGTGGGGCTGCAGACGGTGGTCAGTCGGCGTACCGACATTTCTTCGTTTCCGGCGGTGGTGAGTATTGGCACCATCAACGGAGGGACGCGGTACAACATCATTCCCGAGTCGGTGGACATGAGTGGGACCATTCGCTCCTACGACTATGGCATTCGCCAGAAGCTGCATGCGGATGTGCGGCAGACCGTAGAGAAAATCGCCGAGAGTGGTGGGGCGAAGGCTGAGGTGACGATCATTGAGAAGTACGACCCGACCATCAACAACCCGGCGCTGACCGAAAAGATGCTGCCGAGTTTGCGTTGGGCGGCGAATGGCGACGTAGTGAATGCCCCGTTGGTGGGTGGGGCTGAGGACTTCTCGTTTTATGCCAAGGAAGCGCCAGGGTTGTTTGTGTTTCTGGGGGTGACGCCGAGGGATCAGGACATGAGCAAGGCGGCGCCGAATCATAATCCGGGGTTCTTTGTGGATGAGTCGGCGTTGGTGGTTGGGGTTCGGACGCTGGCTTCGTTGGCGACGGATTATTTGTATGCCAATGCGGGGGATTGAGGGTATATCCGTTATTCAGGTAACGGCCGCCTAGGGTTCCGCTCTTGCCCCACCACTCTGCACCTCGCTCGGGCTTAAGTGTGGTGAAGCAACAGCAAACCCAAAGGCGGACACGATCCAAATGTGGGAGCGGGCTTGCTCGCGAAGGTCGTTAACGATGACGTGGGTATCCTGACTCAACGCGGCGCCCTCAGGTTTTTCGCGAGCAAGCCCGCTCCCACATACAGCGGCTCTGCTTTTGCTCTAACACCCAGGTCATCGGGGTAAAGCCCTGTGCTTACTTGGGGCTGGGCCGGCATTCCAGCTGTTCAAAAGTGAGCCGCTGTGAGAGCGGAACCAAAAGCCGCCGTGACCTAAATAACGGATACACACAGGCAAAACGTCAAACCACATCCACCCCCACATGAATCGCATCATGCCGCCAAAACTCCAGATCACAATCAATCAACCGCTCATGCTGATCATAATTAACCCGAGCAATCCGCAACCCCGGGCTCCCCACCGACACCCTCAACGCCGCCGCAGCCTCAACCTGCAATGACGTCGGCACAATCTCAAACCGCACCCGCCCGTAGTGCAAGTCATACACCCGCGCATACAACTCCGTAATCGACTGATTCAAATCACACCCCAGAATCCCCGGAAAATACTGCGGGTTCAGATAGTGCTCCACATACAACACCAACCGCCCATCAATCCTGCGCCCCCGGCAAATCTGAATCACGCTGGACAACGCCGGCAACTGCAACCACGCACACACCGCCGCCGAAGCCGGCTGCAACCGCGCCGAAATCACCTCGGTCGACGGCACCCGACCCTGGGCACTCACCATCGCGTGAAAATGACTGCGCTGCATCAGGTTATAGGCAAGCCTGGGCGGTGACACAAACCACCCCCGCCGCTCCTCGCGATAAATCTGCCCTTGGGCCTCAAGTTGTAACAAGGCTTCCCGCACCGTAATGCGGGTGGTACCAAACAACTCGCTGAGCTTGCGCTCGGCCGGCAGCTTACTGGCAGGCGCCAACAAGCCATGGTCGATCTGCTCTTGCAGCGCCAGGCCAATGGTTGTCACCGCCTTGGTTGCCTCATCACGCATCAACGTTACCTATCTGGACTAGACCAGCACTATTCAGGTGCACAAAACGCCCTCTAAACGCGCCTCTGCTGTTGCGTGCAAGCCTAGGCATTGCACATGACCGACAGATGACAGCGCCTCGCGACGTCCTGCCACAAGACCTGCAATACATCGGCCAAGTCCAAGGCTTCCGGGCAGTTGGGCATGGTCTACGCTTACCCGGTGATCCCCCGTCCAGGTCAACAAAAAACGACATCGACATGAAACTGTCATCCGCCACGCCTAAATTGGCTCGTGTATTGCTGACCTAGACCAACACCACCGCAAACGTCGATAAAAACGCAGCGTTGAAAACGCCCAAAGGAGCTTCGGATGAAACAGCTTTTCCTGGCATCACTGTTAGGCTCGACCATTGCCATGTGCACCGCCGCCATGGCCGCTGATACCGATCTAAAAACCCTGGAAGCCGCCGCGAAAGCGGAAGGCGCCGTCAACAGCGTCGGCATGCCCGATGACTGGGCCAACTGGAAAGGCACCTGGGACGACCTGGCCAAGACCTACGGCCTCAAGCACATCGACACCGACATGAGCTCCGCCCAGGAAGTCGCCAAGTTTGCGGCAGAGAAAGACAACGCCAGCGCCGACATCGGCGACGTGGGTGCAGCCTTCGGCCCGATCGCGGTGAAACAGGGCGTTACCCAACCGTACAAACCGACCACCTGGGCACAAGTCCCGGATTGGGCGAAAGACAAGGACGGTAACTGGGCCCTGGCCTACACCGGCACCATCGCCTTTATCGTCAACAAAAAGCTGTTGCACGGCTCCGAAGCTCCGAAAAGCTGGGCTGACCTGAAGACCGGCAAATACAAGGTTTCCATCGGTGACGTGAGCACCGCCGCCCAGGCGGCCAACGGCGTACTCGCCGCCGCACTGGCCAACGGTGGCGACGAGAAGAACATTCAGCCGGCGCTGCTGATGTTCGCCGACATCGCCAAGCAAGGCCGCCTGTCGCTGGCCAACCCAACCATCGCCACCATGGAAAAAGGCGAAGTGGAAGTGGGCGTGGTCTGGGACTTCAACGGCCTGAGCTACAAGGCCAAGATGGCCAACCCGGATGACTACGTGGTGCTGATCCCATCGGACGGCTCGGTGATTTCCGGCTACACCACCATCATCAACAAATACGCCAAGCACCCGAACGCCGCCAAGCTGACCCGCGAATACATCTTCAGCGACGCCGGCCAGACCAACCTGGCGCGTGGCAATGCGCGGCCGATCCGTGCCGAGCACCTGACCTTGCCAGCCGACGTACAGGCCAAGCTGCTGCCTAACGAGCAGTACAAGAAAGTCACGCCGATCAAGGACGCCGACGCTTGGGAGAAAACCTCCAAGGCACTGCCGCAGAAGTGGCAGGAAGAAGTCATCATCAATATGCAATAAGGCTTAACACGCCTGTTCAAGTGGAACGCGGTCAGTGTGGGAGCTGGCTTGCCTGCGACAGCGGTATGACATTCAGCAGCATTGTCGACTGACACACCGCTATCGCAGGCAAGCCAGCTCCCACATTTGATCGGTGTTCCAACCGAAAAACCGAGTCAAGCCTATTTGTTGCGGAGCCCCAGCCCCTATGAAGCACAACGTCATCCTTGTCGTGCTCGACGGCCTGAATTACGAGGTTGCCCGACACGCCATGGGGCACTTGCAGGCCTATGTCGGCGCAGGACGCGCAGCATTGTACAAACTGGAATGTGAACTGCCGGCCCTGTCCCGGCCACTGTACGAATGCATCCTCACCGGCGTCCCGCCGATCGAGAGCGGCATCGTCCACAACAACGTCTCGCGCCTGTCCAACCAGCGCAGCATTTTCCATTACGCCACCGACGCCGGTTTATCCACGGCGGCGGCGGCGTATCACTGGGTCAGCGAGTTGTATAACCGCTCGCCCTTTATCGCCGCCCGGGATCGGCATACCAGCGACCCGGCCCTGGCGATCCAGCACGGGCATTTCTACTGGAATGACCATTACCCGGACTCGCACCTGTTTGCCGACGCCGAAAGCCTGCGCCTCAAACACGCGCCGAATTTCCTGGTGGTGCACCCGATGAACATCGACGATGCCGGCCACAAGCACGGCCTCGACACCCCGCAATACCGCAACAGCGCGCGCTCGGCCGACATCATCCTCGCCGACTACCTGCAAGGCTGGCTCGACGCCGGTTACCAGGTGCTGGTGACGGCCGACCACGGCATGAACAACGACCGCTCCCACAACGGCCTGCTGCCGGAAGAACGGGAAGTGCCGCTGTTTGTGCTGGGTGATGCCTTCAGCCTCGACACCCACGCCACGCCCAAACAAACCGAGCTGTGCGGCACCGTCTGCGAGCTGTTGGGTGTACCCCACGACAAACCTGTATGCCGGGAGCTGTTGAAGTGAATTCAGTGATCCGCGGCAAATGGCTGGCCGCCTTGTGCTTGGTGCCCTTCGCCATCTTCTTTATCGTGTTCGAAATCGCCCCGCTGGTGTGGGTGATGATCAGCAGCGTCCAGTCCGAAGAGTTCGGCTGGGGCCTGGCCAACTTCAGCAAGATCTTCAGCTCGAAGTTCTATATGCAGGCGATCCAGTACAGCCTGGAAATCAGTTTCTACTCCAGCGTGTTCGGGATCATCATCGCCGTACTCGGCAGCTACTCGCTGCGCCGGGTCGACGGGCCGCTGCGCAATTTCGTGACCGCGTTCGCCAACATGACCAGCAATTTTGCCGGCGTACCCCTGGCCTTCGCCTTCATCATCCTGCTGGGGTTCAACGGCAGCATCACCATCATGCTCAAGCAGGCGGGGATCATTCAGGACTTCAACCTGTACTCCAAGACCGGCCTGATCATCCTTTATACCTACTTCCAGATTCCCCTCGGCGTGTTGCTGCTCTACCCGGCCTTTGATGCACTGCGTGAAGACTGGCGCGAGTCTGCTTCATTGCTCGGCGCGGACGGCTGGCAGTACTGGCGGCACATCGGTCTGCCGGTGCTGACCCCGGCGCTGCTGGGCACCTTCGTGATCCTGCTGGCCAACGCTCTCGGCGCCTACGCCACGGTGTACGCGCTGACCACCGGCAACTTCAACGTGCTGCCGATCCGCATCGCGGCGATGGTCTCCGGCGATATTTCCCTGGACCCGAACATGGCCAGTGCCCTGGCCGTGGTGCTGGTGGCGTTGATGACGGTGGTGACCGTGGTCCATCAACTGCTGCTCAAGAGGAGCTACCATGTCTCGCGCTGAACCTGGCTCGGCCGCCCTCTACCACCGCGTAGTGGTGTATCTGTTGTTTGCAATCCTGGTGCTGCCGTTGCTCGGCACCCTGGTCTACTCCATCGCCAGCAGTTGGTCGGCGACCATCCTGCCATCCGGCTTTACCTTCAAATGGTATATCCAGCTGTGGAGTGACCCGCGCTTCCTGAATGCCTTCGGCCAGTCGCTGCTGGTGTGCGTTGGCGCGCTGATCTTGTCGGTGGTGCTGATCCTGCCGCTGCTGTTTGTGGTGCATTACCACTTTCCAAAACTCGACGCGCTGATGAACATTTTGATCCTGCTGCCCTTCGCGGTGCCGCCGGTGGTGTCGTCGGTGGGGCTGTTGCAGCTCTACGGCTCGGGGCCATTTGCGATGGTGGGTACGCCATGGATCCTGATCGGTTGCTACTTCACCGTGGCGCTGCCGTTCATGTACCGGGCGATCACCAACAACCTGCAAGCGATCAACCTGCGGGACCTGATGGACGCCGCCCAACTGCTCGGTGCCAGCACCTTCCAGGCGGCGTTCCTGGTGGTGCTGCCGAACCTGCGCAAGGGCTTGATGGTGGCATTGCTGCTGTCGTTCTCGTTCCTGTTCGGCGAGTTCGTGTTCGCCAACATCCTGGTGGGCACCCGCTACGAAACCCTGCAGGTGTACCTCAACAATATGCGTAACAGCAGCGGCCACTTCACCAGTGCCCTGGTGATCTCCTATTTCTTCTTCGTGCTGGTGCTGACCTGGGCCGCCAACATCTTGAACAAGGACAAAAGCCAATGAGCTTCGTCAGCGTCCAACACCTGCAAAAAGGCTACGCCGGCACGCCGGTATTCAGTGACATCAACTGCGAAATCGCCAAGGGCGAATTCGTCACCCTGCTTGGCCCGTCGGGCTGCGGCAAGTCGACCCTGCTGCGCTGCATCGCCGGCCTGACCTCGGTGGACAGCGGGAAAATCCTGCTGGATGGCCAGGACATCGTCCCGCTGAGCCCACAGAAACGGCATATCGGCATGGTGTTCCAGAGCTACGCGCTGTTCCCCAACATGACCGTGGAACAGAACGTCGCCTTCGGCCTGCGCATGCAGAAGGTCAATGCCGACGACAGCCACAAACGCGTGCAGGAAGTGTTGCAACTGGTGGAGCTGAAAGAACTCGCCGGCCGCTACCCGCACCAGATGTCCGGCGGCCAGTGCCAGCGCGTGGCCCTCGCCCGCTCGCTGGTGACGCGCCCGCGCCTGCTGTTGCTCGACGAGCCGTTGTCGGCCCTCGATGCACGGATTCGCAAGCACCTGCGCGAACAGATTCGCCAGATCCAGCGTGAGCTGGGCCTGACCACCATCTTCGTGACCCATGACCAGGAGGAAGCCCTGACCATGTCCGACCGGATCTTCCTGATGAACCAGGGCAAGATCGTACAGAGCGGCGATGCCGAGACCCTCTACACCGCGCCGGTGGATGTGTTCGCCGCCGGCTTTATCGGCAACTACAACCTGCTGGACGCCGACAAGGCCAGCAAACTGTTGCAGCGCCCGGTCACCGGGCGCATCGCCATTCGCCCGGAGGCCATTGAGCTCAGCCGCAGCGGTGAGCTGGATGCGTTGGTGCGCAGCCACAGCCTGTTGGGCAACGTGATTCGCTACCGCATCGAAGCCCGGGGCGTGGAATTGGTGGTGGATGTGCTTAACCGCTCGGCTGACGATCTGCACCCGGATGGTCAGAGATTGGCACTTTCCATCGACCCAAGTGCGTTGTGTGAAGTAGCCTGACGCACGATTTATTTGAGAGAGCGTGACAGATGGCATTGGTAATTTTTGATCTGGACGACACCCTGATCCACGGCGACTGCGCCACCCTGTGGAGCGAGCAGATGGGCCGCCTGGGCTGGGTGGATGGTGAGTCGTTCATGCGCAAGAACGACGAACTGATGGCGGCCTACAGCCGCGGCGAGCTGGCCATGGAAGATTTCATGGACTTCAGCCTGGAGCCGATGATTGGCCGCACGCCGGAAGAGATCGAGCACCTTGTAGAGCCGTGGGTGGAAGACGTTATCGAGCCGCTGATCTACAGCGAAGCCACCCGTACCATTGCACAGCACCGCAAGAATGGTGACCGGATTTTGGTGATCTCGGCGTCGGGGACGCACCTGGTCAAGCCGATTGCGGCGCGTATCGGCATTGATGAAGTGCTGGGGATTGAGCTGGACGTCGCCCATGGGGTGTACAGCGGCAAGACCACAGGTGTACTGACGTACCGCGAAGGCAAGATCACTCGCCTGATGGAATGGCTGGAGCAGGAAGGTGAGCACCTTGATGGGGCGTACTTCTATTCGGATTCGCGCAATGATTTGCCGCTGTTGCTGAAGGTGGAGAACCCGCAGGTGGTGAACCCGGATCCGGTTTTGCGGGCGCATGCTGAGCAGGCTGGGTGGCCGATTCATCATTGGGTGTGACGTTTTGTGCTGGTTTGAGGTGGGTACATATCCGTTATTCAGGTAACGGCCACCTATGGTTTCGCTCTTACAGCGAGTCACTTTGCAAAAGCGGCAAAGTAACCAAAGCGCTCTGCCCCGCCTGTCGGCGCCTCGCCTAGGCTCGGCGTTCCCTCACTC